>DASPJX010000149.1:0-5604 GCA_035628395.1 Burkholderiaceae bacterium
GGTCGCGGTCGCCGCGCTCGCCGGCCGGGCGCTCGCCGGCGCGGCGCCCGCCGGTCCGGGGCCTGCCGGTCCGGGGCCTGCCGGTCCGGAGCCCGCCGGTCCGGGGCTCGCCGGTCCGGGGCTCGCCGGCGGGACGCCCGCCGGACCGGGGCTCGCCGGCCGGGCGCTCGCGGCCCGCCCGGCGGTGCCCGCGCTCGCCGCCGCGGCGCTCGTGCTCGCGCCGCTCGCGCTGCCCGCCGGCGGCTGGACCGCGCCGAGCGGCCCGCCGCTGTCGGTGCGGCTCGTGCAGGGCAACGTCGCGCAGGACATGAAGTTCGTGCCCGAGCGCACCGTCGCGGCGATGGCCGACTACGCGACCCGCTTCGAGGCGGGCGCCGCGCAGCTCACGGTACTGCCGGAGACCGCGTGGACGCTGCCCTGGGATCGCACGCCCGAGGAGATCGCGCGGCGCGTGCTCGCGCACGCGGCGCGCGGCCACGCGATCGCGATCGGCATGCCGCTGTGGACCGACGCGGTGCCCGCCTCCGGCGCCGGCGCGGCGACCGCTCCGGGCGCGGGCGAGGCCGAGCCCCGGATCGCCAACAGCGTGCTGATGATCACGCCGGCGCTCGCCGCGGGCACCGGGGCCGGGCCGGTGCCGCGCTACGACAAGCGCCACCTGGTGCCCTTCGGCGAGTTCGTGCCCTGGGGCTTCGGCTGGTTCGTCGACATGATGCGCATCCCGCTCGGCGACTTCGCGCGCGGCGCCGACGGCCAGCCGCCGTTCGAGGTCGGCGGCCAGCGGATCGCGTTCAACGTCTGCTACGAGGACCTGTTCGGCGAGGAGCTGATCGGGTCGCTGCACGGCGAGCGCGGCGCGACCGTGCTCGCCAACGTCAGCAACATCGCCTGGTTCGGCCGCTCGCACGCGCTGCCGCAGCACCTCGCGATCGCCCGGATGCGCAGCCTCGAGACCGGCCGCCCGATGCTGCGCGCGACCAACACCGGCACGACCGCGGCGATCGACGGCGACGGCCGCGTGCTCGCCGCGCTGGCGCCGCACGAGGCCGGCTCGCTCGACGTGGTCGTGCAGGGCACGACCGGCCTCACGCCGTACGCGCGCCTGGGCAACGGCCCGGCGCTCGGCGCGGCGCTCGCGCTGCTCGCGGCCGCCGCCGTCGCCGCGCGGCGCGGCGGTGCCGGCCGGACGCGCTAGAATTTAGGGTTCCGCGTCTCGCCGCCGGCCTTCCGGCCGACCCCGCCATGCTCACCTTTCAACAGCTGATCCTGCGGCTGCAGGACTACTGGGACCGCCAGGGCTGCGCGCTGCTGCAGCCCTACGACATGGAGGTCGGCGCCGGCACCTTCCACACCGCGACCTTCCTGCGCGCGATCGGGCCCGAGCCCTGGCGGGCGGCCTACGTGCAGCCCTCGCGCCGCCCGAAGGACGGGCGCTACGGCGACAACCCGAACCGGCTGCAGCACTACTACCAGTACCAGGTGGTGCTCAAGCCCTCGCCGCCCGACATCCTCGAGCTCTACCTCGGCTCGCTGCGCGCGCTCGGCATCGACACCTCGCGCAACGACGTGCGCTTCGTCGAGGACGACTGGGAGTCGCCGACGCTCGGCGCCTGGGGCCTCGGCTGGGAGGTGTGGCTGAACGGGATGGAGGTCACGCAGTTCACGTACTTCCAGGAGGTCGGCTCGCTGAAGTGCCAGCCGGTCACCGGCGAGATCACCTACGGCCTCGAGCGGCTGGCGATGTACCTGCAGGGCGTCGAGAGCGTCTACGACCTGGTCTGGACCGAGGGCGTGCGCTACCGCGACGTGTTCCACCAGAACGAGGTCGAGCAGTCGCGCTACAACTTCGAGCACTCGAACGCGGCGATGCTGTTCCGCCACTTCGACGAGTACGAGGGCGAGGCGCAGCGCCTGATCGCCGCCGAGCTCGCGCTGCCGGCGTACGAGATGGTCATGAAGTGCTCGCACACCTTCAACCTGCTCGACGCGCGCGGCGCGATCTCGGTGACCGAGCGCGCCGCCTACATCGGCCGCGTGCGCGCGCTCGCCCGCGCGGTCGCGCACGCCTACTTCGCCTCGCGCGAGCGGCTCGGCTTCCCGATGCTCGCGCCCGTGGCCCGCGCCGCCTGAGCCCCTCGCCATGAACGAACCGCTGCTCGTCGAACTGTTCACCGAGGAACTCCCGCCCAAGGCGCTCGCGCGGCTCGGCGAGGCCTTCGCCGCCGCGCTCGCCGACGGCCTGCGCGCGCAGGGCCTCGCGCCCGCGCGGGGCGCGTGCGAGTCGTTCGCGACGCCGCGCCGTCTCGCGGTGCGCATCGCCGACGTGCGCGCCGTCGCCGAGGACCGCGCGGTCGAGCTCAAGGGTCCGTCGGTCGCGGTCGGGCTCGACGCCTCGGGCGAGCCGACGCTCGCGCTGCGCAAGTGGGCCGACAAGCAGGGCGCGAGCGTCGAGCGGCTGGTGCGGGCCTCCGACGGCCGGCAGGAGTGCTTCTTCTTCCGCAGCACGGCGCCGGGCGCGACGCTCGAGCAGGCGATCGGCCCGCTGATCGAGCAGGCGGTCGCGAAGCTGCCGATCCCGAAGGTCATGCAGTACCAGCTCGCCGACGGCCGCACGAACGTGAGCTTCGTGCGACCCGCGCACGGGCTGGTGGTGATGCACGGCGCGCGCGTCGTCCCCGCCTCGGTGCTCGGGCTGCGCTCGGGCGACCTGCTGCACGGCCACCGCTTCCAGGGCGAGCCGACGTTCGCGCTGCCGCACGCGCGCGAGTACGAGGCGCTGCTGGCCTCGCGCGGTCGCGTGATCGCGTCGTTCGAGGCGCGTCGCGCCCGCATCGACGCGGCGCTGCGCGAGCGCGCCGCCGCGCTCGGCGTCTCGCTCGGCGACGAGACGCAGGTCGCGCCGCTGCTCGACGAGGTGACGGCGCTCGTCGAGTGGCCGGCGGTCTACGTCGGCGCGTTCGAGCCCGAGTTCCTCGCGGTGCCGCAGGAGTGCCTGATCCTGACGATGCGCACCAACCAGAAGTACTTCCCGCTGTTCGACGCGTCGGGCCGCCTCGACGCGCGGTTCCTGATCGTCTCGAACATGGAGGTCGACGACCCCTCGCTGATCGTCGACGGCAACCAGCGGGTCGTGCGTCCGCGGCTCGCCGACGCGCGCTTCTTCTTCGAGCAGGACAAGAAGCAGCGGCTCGCCGACCGCGTGCCGCAGCTCGGCTCGGTCGTCTACCACGCGAAGCTCGGCACCCAGGCGCAGCGCACCGAGCGGGTGCGCGCGCTCGCCCGCGCGATCGCGCCCGCGCTCGGCGTCGACGCCGGCGCCGCCGACCGCGCCGCGCTGCTCTCGAAGGCCGACCTGCCGACCGGCATGGTCGGCGAGTTCCCCGAGCTGCAGGGCACGATGGGCCGGCACTACGCGCTGCACGACGGCGAGCCGCCCGAGGTCGCGCAGGCGATCGCCGAGCACTACCAGCCGCGCTTCGCCGGCGACGCGCTGCCGGCCTCGGGCGTCGGCACCGCGGTCGCGCTCGCCGACAAGCTCGAGACGCTCGCCGGCATCTGGGGGGTCGGGCAGCAGCCCACCGGCGATCGCGATCCGTTCGCGCTGCGCCGCCACGCGCTCGGCGTCGTGCGCATGCTCGTCGAGCACGGCGCCGGCCGCGGCGGCCGGCCGCTCGCGCTGCGCGCGCTGCTCGACGAGGCCTTCGCCGGCTTCGCGTCGGTGTCCGCCGTCGTGCCCGCCGTCGACGCGCTGCACGCGTTCGTCGTCGACCGGCTGCGCGGCTGGCTGCGCGAGCGCGGCCACCCGGGCGCCGACGTCGACGCGGTGCTCGCGGTCGGCGCCGACCGGCTCGACCTCGTGCCGCCGCGGCTCGAGGCGATCGCCGCGTTCCGCGCGCTGCCGGAGGCCGCGAGCCTCGCGGCCGCCAACAAGCGGATCGGGAACATCCTGCGCAAGGCCGACGGGGCCGCGGTCGCGGCCGCGCCCGACGCGGCGCTGCTCGTCGAGGACGCCGAGCGCGCGCTGCACGCCGCGGTCGAGGAGGCGGCGCCGCCGGCCGAGCGCCGGCTCGCCGCGCTCGACTACGCGGGCGCGCTCGCCGGCCTGGCCGCGCTGCGCGGCCCGGTCGACGCGTTCTTCGACGGCGTGATGGTCAACGCCGACGACCCGGCGCTGCGCGCCAACCGCCTCGCGCTGCTCGGGCGGCTGCACCGGTTGATGAACCGCGTCGCCGACCTGTCGAAGCTGGCGACCTGACCGTACACTGCACGGCGTGAAGCTGCTGATCGTCGACCGCGACGGCGTCGTCTCGCGCGACCCCGACGGCCGCACCGCCCGTCCCGAGGACTGGCAGTCGGTGCCGGGCAGCGCCGAGGCCATCGCCCGGCTGAACCACGGCGGCTATCGCGTCGCGGTGATGGCCGACCGCGGCCCGCTCGCGCGCGGCGCCTGCGACATGGCGACGCTGAACGCGATGCACGCGCGGATGATCGACGAGATCGCCGAGCGCGGCGGCCGCATCGAGGCGGTGCTGTTCGTGCCGCCGGCCGGCGTGCCCGGGCGCGAGGACCGGATCGCCGAGGCGCTCGGCGAGCTGCTGTCGCGCATGGACGGCGCGCCCGCCTCGACCGTCGTCGTCGCCGACACCCGCTCCGATCTCGACGCCGCGCACGCGGCCGGCTGCCGGACCGTGCTCGTGCTGAGCGGACACGGCCGCGCCACCCTCGACGCCGCCGGGATGCCCCCCGGCACCGTCGTCCGAGTCGACCTCGCCGCCGTCGCGGCCGAGCTCGCTCCCTGACCCACGGGCCCGACCCATGCTCGCGATCCGCAGCACCCTCTTCCTGCTGTTCCAGCTCGTCACCGTGATCCCCTTCGCCTTCTGCTGCCTGGCGATCGCGCCGCTGCCGCTGCACCTGCGCTACCGCTTCACGATCCGCTGGCCGCGGATGGTGCTGTGGGCGGCGCGCGTGCTGTGCGGCATCCGCTGGCAGGTGCGCGGCTGGGAGAACCTGCCCGACGAGCCGGTCGTGCTGCTGTCGAAGCACCAGTCGACCTGGGAGACGTTCTTCTACGTGTCGTACATGCCGCGCGAGACGGTCTTCGTGTTCAAGCGCGAGCTGCTGTGGGTGCCGTTCTTCGGCTGGGGCATCGGCCTGCTGAAGATGATCCACATCGACCGCAGCCGCGGCCGCGACGCGTTCGAGTCGGTGGTCGCGCAGGGGCAGCGCAAGCTCGACGAGGGCCGCTGGATCATCATGTTCCCCGAGGGCACGCGCACGCCGGTCGGCTCGCAGGGCAAGTACAAGAGCGGCGGCTCGCGGCTCGCGGTGCGCACCCACGTGCCGGTCGTGCCGATCGCGGTGAATTCCGGCGAGTGCTGGCCGAAGAAGCGCTTCGTGAAGACCCCGGGCACCATCACCGTCTCCATCGGGCCGCCGATCCCCACCGCGGGACGCGAGCCCGACGAGGTCAACGCCGAGGTCGAACGCTGGATCGAGACCGAGATGCGCCGCATCAGCCCCCACGCCTATCGCCGCTCCGAGGAGCCCGCGCTGCATGAAGCGACTTCGTGACCTCGCGCGCGCGGCCGGCGAGGCCGCGCT
>DASPJX010000150.1:0-4691 GCA_035628395.1 Burkholderiaceae bacterium
CGGCGACGTCGGCCGCGCGCAGGTCGACGACCGCGCGCAGGCCGGTGCGCTCGGCGAGCCGCGCCCCGTCGATCAGCTGGATCGTGTAGCCGAGCTCGGGACGGTGCCGCACGGTCTGCCCGTGCGCGCCGACCGCCGCCACCGGTCGCCCGCCCGCGGCCCGCAGCAGCTCGGCGGCCACCTCCGCGTACAGGTCGGTGAGCGCGACGGCCGCGAGCGCGGCGCGGGCGAGCTCGTCGGGTCCGGGCCGCTGCAGCGCGAGCAGCTCGAGGCGCAGCGCCTCGGGCATCGGGCGGCCGGCGACCGCGAGGGTGGCGACGCGATGGGAGGACGGGTCGTCGTCGAACTCCGCCAGCACGCCGTCGACGCCGTCGACGCTCGTGCCGGACATCAGCCCGAGGGTGAGCACGGCCCGGGCGCTACTCGAAGCGCGCGACGACCTGGGTGTCGAGCAGCCCGAACCGGCTCCGGTACTCGGCCGCGAGCGCGGCGAAGCGGGGCCGGTCCTCGGCGGCGAGCGGACGCTGGGGCACGGCGGCGACGACGCTCATCGGATCGACGTGCTGCCCCTCGATGTGGAACTCGAAGTGCAGGTGCGGGCCGGTCGCCCAGCCGGTCTGGCCGACCGTGCCGATCACCATGCCCTGGCGCACGATGCTGCCGGGCTCGAGCCCGTCGGCGAACTGGTGCAGGTGGGCGTACAGCGTGGTGTGCTTGGCGTCGTGCCGGACGACGATGACGTTGCCGTAGCCGCGCTGCTGGCCGATGTAGTCGACGACGCCGGCGGCCACCGCGCGCACGTGCGTGCCGATCGGGGCGGGCAGGTCGACGCCCTTGTGCGCGCGCCAGTCGCGCAGCACCGGATGCAGCCGGTTCTCGGTGAAGCCCGAGCTGACCCGGGTGAACTCGAGCGGCGAGGCGAGGAAGGGGCGCGCGAGGTTGCGGCCCTCGAAGGTGTAGTAGCCGCCGCGGCCGTCGCCGTGGTCGTACCAGACCGCCTCGAGCTTGCGCTGGCCGCCGCGGAATTGCACCGCGAGGATCCGGCCCACGACCGGCGGCTCGAGGCTGCCGACCTCGCGCAGCGTCTCGTAGACGACGCGCAGGCGGTCGCCGCGGCGCACGTCGCGCTGCAGGTCGACGTCGGTGCCGAACACGTCGGCCATCCGGGTCACGACGTTGTCGGGGATGTCGGCGGCGTCGAGCGCCTCGACCAGCGAGCGGCGGACCTCGGCGCTGCGGGTCTCGATCGAGCGCTCGACCGGCACCGCCTCGTCGAACGCGATCAGGCGGCCCTGGTCGGTGCGCCGGATCACGAGGCGCCTGCCGAGGCCGTCGTCGCCGTCCTCGTCGCCCTGCAGCCGGTAGGTGAGCCGCTCGACCTGGCGGTGCTCGGACAGCAGCGCCGAGACGGTACGGCCGGCGCGCAGCTCGAGCAGCCGCCGCGCGGCCGGGTCGCGGCGCACGAACGCCGAGAACTCGGGGTCGTCGATGCCGAGCCGAGCCGTCAGGGAGGCCAGGGTCTCGCCGCGGCGCACCCGCTCGTGCTGGGAGAAGCCGGTCTCGGCCGGCAGCAGCTCGGGCGCCAGCGGGAGGGCCTCGACGGTGGTCGCGACCGGCGGCAGATCTGCCTCGGCGACCCCGAAGGCCGTGACCGCCGCGAGGGACGTCGCGGTGCCGATCACGAGTGCGAGGGTCTTGAGCCGGACAGGGCGCATGCAGCGGAGCGGAGACAGGGTTGGACGACGGAGAGGCGATCCGGTCGGAGGGCTGGGCTAGAATCTTCCGCCTTCCTGACCGCGCTCCCCGCCGGGGCGAGCAATGTGCGTGCCCCGGGCTCGGCCGGCTGGCGCGCGATTCTATCCGATAAACCGGCTCCACCGTGAGCGACCAGTATCCACGATGAACCCCTCGAACGTCTCGCCCGCCACGGCCGAGCTGCCGGTCACTCCGTCCGTCCGTCGGGCGCTCGAGGTCGCGAAGCGCGGCTGCGACGAGCTGCTGATCGAGCAGGACTTCGTGCGCAAGCTCGCGCGCGCCGAGGCGACCGGGCAGCCGCTGCGGATCAAGCTCGGCCTGGACCCGACCGCGCCGGACCTGCACCTGGGGCACACGGTCGTGCTGAACAAGATGCGGCAGCTGCAGGACCTCGGCCACACGGTCGTGTTCCTGATCGGCGACTTCACCGCGATGATCGGCGATCCCTCGGGGCGCAACGCCACGCGCCCGCCGCTCACCCGCGAGCAGATCGAGGCGAACGCGAAGACCTACTACGCGCAGGCGAGCCTGGTGCTCGACCCGTCGCGCACCGAGATCCGCTACAACTCCGAGTGGTGCGACCCGCTGGGCGCGCGCGGCATGATCCAGCTCGCCGCGCGCTACACGCTGGCCCGCATGCTCGAGCGCGACGACTTCACGAAGCGCTACCGCGGGGGCGTGCCGATCTCGGTGCACGAGCTGCTGTACCCGCTGATGCAGGGCTACGACTCGGTCGCGCTGAAGGCCGACCTCGAGCTCGGCGGCACCGACCAGAAGTTCAACCTGCTGGTCGGGCGCGAGCTGCAGAAGGAGTACGGCCAGGAGCCGCAGTGCATCCTGACGATGCCGCTGCTCGTCGGCCTCGACGGCGTCGAGAAGATGTCGAAGTCGAAGGGCAACTACGTCGGCATCACCGACGCGCCGGACCAGATGTTCGGCAAGCTGATGTCGATCTCCGACGATCTGATGTGGAGCTACTACGATCTGCTGTCTTCGGCGTCGATCGACGAGATCGCGTCGCTGCGCGCGGCCTGCTCGTCCGGTGCGAACCCCCGCGACGTCAAGGTGCGTCTCGCGCGGGAGATGGTGACCCGCTTCCACGGCGCGGCGGCGGCCGAGGCCGCGCGCGAGGGCTTCGAGGCGCGGTTCTCGCGCGGCGCGCTGCCCGAGGACCTGCCCGAGGTGTCGGTCGCCGGCGCGCCGCTCGGCGTGGCGCAACTGCTGAAGCAGGCGGGCCTGGTCGCCTCGACCAGCGAGGCGATGCGCGCCGTCGAGCAGGGCGGGGTGCGGATCGACGGCGACAGGGTGTCCGACAGGGGCCTGCGGCTCGAGGCGGGCACGTACGTGGTGCAGGTCGGCAAGCGGCGCGCCGCGCGGGTCGTGCTCGCCTGATCCGGGCCCGCGGATGATCGCGCTGCTGCAGCGGGTCGCGCGCGCCCACGTCGAGGTCGACGGCCGGACCGTCGGCGCGATCGGGCGCGGCTCGCTCGCGCTCGTCTGCGCGGAGCGGGGCGACGGCGAGCGGCAGGCGCGGGCGCTCCTCGAGCGGGTGCTCGCCTGGCGGATGTTCGCCGACGACGCCGGGCGGATGAACCGCTCGCTCGCCGACACCGGCGGCGGGCTGCTCGTGGTGTCTCAGTTCACGCTCGCCGCCGACACCCGTCGCGGCCTGCGGCCGAGCTTCGCCCCGGCGGCGCCTCCGGACGTCGCCCGCGCGCTGTACGACTTCTTCGTGACGCGGGCGCGGCTCGCGCATCCGCAGGTCGAAACGGGTATCTTCGGGGCCGACATGCAGGTGCATCTCGTCAACGACGGGCCGGTGACCTTCCGGCTGCGGATCGACCCGGACGAGGCACCCGACGCTCGCGAGGACGCCCGATGAAGCTCTGGTCCGACTCCTTCCGCGACGGCGAGGCGATGCCGTCGGAGTTCGCGTTCGCGAAGATCGACGCGAAGCACCACGTCGCGCTGTCGGCCAACCGCAATCCGCATCTGGCGTGGTGGGACGTGCCCGACGGTACCCGCTCGATCGCGGTGATCTGCCACGACTTCGACGCGCCGAGCGTGCCCGACGACGTCAACCATCCGGACCGCGAGGTGCCGGCCTCGCTGCCGCGCGTCGACTTCTACCACTGGGTGCTGGTCGACCTGCCGCCGTCGGTGGTGTCGATCGCCGCCGGCGAGTTCTCCGACCAGGTGTCGCCCAAGGGCAAGGGCGGGCCCGAGACGCGGCACGGCGCGCGCCAGGGCCTGAACGACTACACCGCCTGGTTCGCGCAGGACCACGACATGGCGGGCGAGTACTTCGGCTACGACGGCCCGTGCCCGCCGTGGAACGACGCGCTGATCCACCGCTACCAGTTCGAGGTGCTCGCGCTCGACGTCGAGCGCCTGCCCATCGAGGGCCGCTTCACCGGCCCGCAGGCGATCGCCGCGATGCAGGGCCACGTGCTCGGGCGGGCGACGATCTCGGGCTCGTACACGCTGAACCCGCGGCTCTCCGGCGGCGGGGTGCCGTGACCGGGGCGCCGACCGACCTCGTCCTGCTGCGCCACGGCGAGACCGCCTGGAACCGCGAGCGGCGGATCCAGGGTCAGCTCGACGTGCCCCTCAACGACGAGGGCCTGCGCCAGGCCGAGGCGGCGGCGCGGCGGCTCGCCGCGCAGGCCGCGCACTACCGGCTCGTGCCGGCGCCCGGCTGCCCGGCGCCGGCGCTGGTGAGCAGCGACCTGCAGCGCTGCCGCCAGACCGCCGAGCCGATCGCGCGCGCGCTCGGGCTGGAGCCCGCCTGGGACGCGCGGCTGCGCGAGCGCGGCTACGGCCCCTTCGAGACCCGGACCTACGCCGAGGTGCAGCGCGACTCGGCCGAGGCGTTCGCGCGCTGGCTGTCGCGCGACCCCGACTTCGCGCTCGAGGGCGCGGAGACGCTGCGCGGC
>DASPJX010000151.1:0-10798 GCA_035628395.1 Burkholderiaceae bacterium
ACGCCCGCGGCCCGGATCGACTCGCGCCGCACCAGGAACGGATGGCGGTACTCCGGGTTGGCGCCGGCGAGGTGCGCGGCGATGTTGCGCACCTTCTCGCCGTAGGGACGGGCGTGCCGCATCCGGTCCTGCGCCTTGCGCATCTTGGACGCGGCGACCATCTCCATCGCCTTCGTGATCTTGCGCGTGTTCTGCACGCTCTTGATCTTGTTGCGGATCTCTCGCGAGCCAGCCATGGCAGCCGATTCCTTGTCTACTCTTCGAAGGTCGTGGAGACGCCGCGGCGAGCGGTTCCGGGCCCGCCGCGCGGCGCGCGGCCGTGCCGGGGCACGGCGGGCACCGCGGCGGCGAGACCGGGACGCGCGGCGGGTCCGTCCACGGCGTTCAGTACGCCCCGGTCTTCTTGAACGACTCGATCGCCGACTTCAGCGCGTCCTCGTCGTCCTTGGACAGGTCCTTGGTCTGCTCGATGCGATCGACCCAGGCCGCGTGCTTGTCCTTCATGAAGGCGTGCAGCGCGCTCTCGAAGGTCAGGACCTTCTCGACCGGCACGTCGTCCAGGTAGCCGCGGGTGACCGCGTACAGCGTCACGGCGAGCTGCCACACCTGCAGCGGCTGGTACTGCGGCTGCTTCAGGACCTCGACCGTGCGGCGGCCGCGCTCGAGCTGCCGGCGGGTCGACTCGTCGAGGTCGGACGCGAACTGGGCGAACGCGGCGAGCTCGCGGTACTGCGCGAGGTCGGTCCGGATGCCGCCCGACAGCTTCTTGACGACCTTGGTCTGCGCGGCGCCGCCGACGCGCGACACCGAGATGCCGGCGTTGATCGCGGGCCGGACGCCGGCGTTGAACAGGTCGGTCTCGAGGAAGATCTGGCCGTCGGTGATCGAGATGACGTTCGTGGGCACGAACGCCGACACGTCGCCGGCCTGCGTCTCGATGACGGGCAGCGCGGTCAGCGAGCCGGTGCGGCCCTTGACCGCGCCGTTGGTGAACTTCTCGACGTACTCCTCGTTCACGCGGGCGGCGCGCTCGAGCAGGCGCGAGTGCAGGTAGAACACGTCGCCGGGGAACGCCTCGCGGCCCGGCGGGCGGCGCAGCAGCAGCGAGACCTGGCGGTAGGCGACGGCCTGCTTCGACAGGTCGTCGTAGATGATCAGCGCGTCCTCGCCGCGGTCGCGGAAGTACTCGCCCATCGTGCAGCCCGAGTACGCGGCGATGTACTGCATCGCGGCCGACTCGGAGGCGGTCGAGGCGACGACGATGGTGTAGGCCATCGCGCCGGTCTCCTCGAGCTTGCGCACCACGTTCGCGACGGTCGAGGCCTTCTGGCCGATCGCGACGTAGACGCAATAGACGCCCTTGCCCTTCTGGTTGATGATCGTGTCGACGGCCACGGCGGTCTTGCCGGTCTGGCGGTCGCCGATGATCAGCTCGCGCTGGCCGCGGCCGATCGGCACCATCGAGTCGATCGACTTCAGGCCGGTCTGCACCGGCTGCGACACCGACTTGCGCGCGATCACGCCCGGGGCGACCTTCTCGATCACGTCGGTCATCTTCGCGTCGATCGGGCCCTTGCCGTCGATCGGCTCGCCCAGCGAGTTGACCACGCGGCCGAGCAGCTCGGGGCCGACCGGCACCGACAGGATGCGGCCCGTCGCCTTGACGGTCGCGCCCTCGGAGATGTGCTGGTACTCGCCCAGCACCACCGCGCCGACCGAGTCGCGCTCGAGGTTCAGCGCCAGGCCGATCGTGCCGCCCGGGAATTCGATCATCTCGCCCTGCATCACGCCGGACAGGCCGTGGATGCGGCAGATGCCGTCGGTCACCGACACGACGGAGCCCTGGTTGCGGCTGTCGACCGCGACGTCCAGGTTCTGGATTTTCGTCTTCAGCAGTTCGCTGATTTCGGCGGGATTCAGTTGCATGTTCCTCTCCTGTGGGTCGCGCTCAGTTCATCAGCGCGTCGGCGAGCTGGGCGAGCTTGCCCCGGACCGAGGCGTCCATGACCTCGTCCCCGATGCGGATCGAGATGCCGCCGATCAGGTCGGGATCGACGCTGACGGTGGGCTTGACCTTGCGGCCGTGCTTCGCCTCGAGCGTGGCGACGATGTCGGCGACCTGGCGCTCGTCGAGCGGGAACGCCGAGGCGATCCGCGCGTCGAGCACGCCCTCGTGGGCGTTGCGCAGGCCGTCGAAGATCACGGCGATCTCGGGCAGCACCGAGAGCCGCTCGTTGTCGGCGAGCACGGAGGCGAAGTTGCGCTGCGCGGCCGACAGCCCGCCGGCGACGTCGGCGACGACGCCGACGATCTGCGCGGCGGTCATGCGCGGGTTGCCGATCATCTCGCGCGCGGCGTCGGTGCGCACCACCGCGGCCAGGCGCGCGAGCGCGTCGGACCACTCGGGCAGCGCGTGGGCCTCGGCGGCGAGCTTGAAGGCGGCCTCGGCGTACGGCCGGGCGATGGTGAGCGATTCAGCCATGGCTCGTGTCCGGTCCTCAGCGCAGCTCGGCCTTCAGGCCCGACAGCAGCTCGGCGTGGCGGGCCGCGTCGATCTCGCGACGCAGGATCCGCTCGGCGCCGGCCACGGCCAGCGTCGCGATCTGCTCGCGCAGCTGGTCCTTCGCGCGCTGCGCGGCGAGCGCGGCCTCGGCCTCGGCGGCCTTGCGGGCCTCGGCGACGATGCGCGCGGCCTCGGCACGGGCGTCCTCGATCAGCTGCGCGGCCTGCTTCTCGCCGGAGGCGCGGACCTCGGCGGCGCTCGCGCGCGCCTGGCCGATCTCGGCCTGCACGCGCTTCTCGGCGGCGGCCAGGTCGGCCTTCGCCTTGTCGGCGGCGGCGAGCCCGTCGGCGATGCGCCGGCTGCGCTCGTCGAGCGACTTGACGATCGGCGGCCAGACGAACTTGGCGGTGAACCACCAGAGCGCCAGGAACACGACGATCTGGACGAATAGCGTCGCGTTGATGTTCACGACCGGTTTCCTATGATGGGTTCCAGGGCAGGCGCCCCGTCACGCGTAAGGCGCGGGAATCGGCTCGATCAGCCCACGAACGGGTTGGCGAACGCGAACATCATCGCGATGCCGACGCCGATCAGGAACGCCGCGTCGATCAGGCCGGCCAGCAGGAACATCTTGGTCTGCAGCTTGTCCATCAGCTCGGGCTGGCGGGCGGCGGCCTCGAGGTACTTGCCGCCCATCATGGCGATGCCGATGCAGGCGCCGAGGGCACCCAGGCCGATGATCATGCCGGCGGCGATGGCGACGAGAGCAACGTTGGTCATGACGACTCCTAGTGGGAAAGACCGAGGTCCGGTTGGTACGTGATTGAGGGAGGTGACGCGGGGTGCTGCGGTGGAACGGATCCGGCTCAGTGGTGCTCGTGCGCCTGGCCGAGATAGACCAGCGTGAGCATCATGAAGATGAACGCCTGCAGCGCGACGATCAGGATGTGGAAGATCGCCCAGCCGAGGCCGGTGAGGAAGCCGAGGCCCATGCCCCACCAGGTCGCGGTCGCGCCGAGCAGCGCGATCAGCATGAAGACCAGCTCGCCCGCGAACATGTTTCCGAACAGCCGCATGCCGAGCGACACGGTCTTGGCCGCGTACTCGATCAGCTGCAGCAGCAGGTTGACCGGCGCGAGCAGCAGGCCGCTGCCGAACGGCGCGGAGAACAGCTCGTGCACGAAGCCGCCGCCGCCCTTCGCCTTGATGCCGTAGTAGATCGACGCACCGAGCACGACGAGCGACATCGCGAGCGTCGCGTTCAGGTCGGCGGTGGGCACGACGCGCATGTACGCGTGGTGCGGGTCGCGGCCGGTCGCGCCGTAGAACAGCTCCCACGCGCGCGGGATCAGGTCGAGCGGCAGCAGGTCCATCGCGTTCATGAGGAAGATCCACACGAACGAGACGAGCGCGAGCGGCGCGATGTACGACAGGTCGCCCTTGACGATCGAGCGGGCCTGCTCGTGCACGAACTCGACGACCGACTCGACCGCGCCGACGAAGCGGCCCGGCACGCCCGAGTGGACCCGGCGCGCGGCCGCGTACATCAGGCCCGCGCCCAGCAGGCCCATCGCGACCGACCAGAACAGGGTGTCGAGGTTGATGATCGAGAAGTCGACGACGCGTTCCTGGGCGTGGCCCGAGGAGTTCAGGTGCGTCAGGTGGTGGACGATGTACTCGGAGGCGGTCGGTGCGTGCGCGGCGTCGGCCATGGCTCTGTTCGTGTCCGGAGGACGGTTCGGTTCATCGTCTTACCGCCCGCCGACGTCGTCGTCGCGCGCGCCCGACCGGGCCCGCACGATGGCGTCGTCGACCTCCTGCAGGTCGCGCACCACCAGGGGCGCGAACAGCGGGGCCTTGAGCGCGGCGATCAACCCGACCAGGAGCGGCAGCCAGCGCACCCCCTCGACCGACTTCACCACCCACGCCAGCAGCGCGACGGTCAAGCCGATCTTGACGAGCTCGCCGAGGAGGAAGGCCACGGGATAGCTCTCCGCGGATCGTCCCCGGTGGGTCGCCAGTCGCAGGGCGAACAGGCCGTTCGGGAGGATCGCCACCGCGCCGCCGAGCGCCAGACTTCCGGCGCTCGTCCAGTCGAACAGCAGACCGGCCCCGAGGGCCAGCGCCGCGACCAGTGCGACTTGCAGACCGACTGCGACGAACATGTGTGACTCGCGGTCGGACGTGCGGCAGGCAAAGACTGAAGAGTATAGGCGATCGGTCGGATCGGGTCAAAGAACGTACCCGGTCATCGACTCGACGGGGCGCGCCGCGCGGGGGTGCGGCCCGGCGGCGGCCGCGCCGACCGGGTCGCGCCGCGCGCGGGGGCGACGGCTTCCCACGGGACGGCGTCCGGTGCAGCCCGAGGGGCGTCCTTGCGTTTTCGCCGGTCGCACCGAACAATCGGTCGACAGGACCCGGAGGTTTCGATGCATCACCCCGCCGCCGGCCGACCGGCCGCCCCACGTTCCGTCGCATCGCGCCGGACCACGTCGCCGCGCGACGCGCTCGGACGATTCGCGGCCGCCGTCGCGACGGCGATCGGACTCGCCGGTCTCGCCGTCCCGGTCGTCGCGCAGCAGATGCCGCGCGAGCGGCCCGCGCAGCCGCAGCGCCCCGCCTCGCCCTCGGCGGGCGACCTCACCCGGTACAACGCGTCGGTCGTGCGCGTCGACGCGAAGGTGCCGTCCGACGCGACCTCCGCGCAGAGCCTCGGGCCCGATCGGGTGGGCACCGGCATCATCCTCGACGACCGCACGGTGCTCACGATCGGCTACGTGACGCTCGAGGCCGACGCGGTGATGGTCACCACCGCCTCGGGCAAGCGGATCCCCGCGACCGCCGCGGGCTACGACCACGCGACCGGCTTCGGCCTGGTGCGCACCGTGCTGCCGCTCGACGGCAAGCCGATGCCGCTCGGCGACAGCGACCGGATCCGCGACAAGCAGCGGGTGCTGACGCTCGGCCACGGCGAGCCCGAGGCGACCGAGATCTTCGTGCTGTCGCGCAAGCCCTTCGCGGCCGGCTGGGAGTACCTGCTCGAGTCGCCGATCTTCACGTTCCCGCCGGTCAACAACTGGAGCGGCGCGGCGCTGATCGCCGACGACGGCAGCCTGGTGGGCGTGGGCTCGCTGATCGTCAACGACGCCGCCGCCGGCCAGCCGGGCGTGCCGGGGAACCTGTGGGTGCCGGTGAACCTGCTCAAGCCGATCATGGAGGACCTGCTCAGCAAGGGGCGGCGCGCCGTCGGCGCGAACCCCTGGCTCGGCATGACCACCGAGACCGTGCGCGGCAACCTGATGGTCGTGCGCGTCACGCGCAACGGCCCGGCCGAGGCCGCCGGCGTCGCGCCCGGCGACATCGTCGTCGGGGTCGCCGGCGAGAAGGTCGCCGACCAGGCGGAGTTCTACCGCAAGGTCTGGAAGGTGGGCCCGGCGGGCGCGACGATCCCGCTGAAGCTGCTGAAGGACGGCGACGTCCGCGACCTGGCGATCAAGTCGATCGACCGCGCCGACCACCTGAAGAAGGCGGGCGGGATCTGAGGGCGGCGTCCCGGGGGGCGGGGTCCGCGTCCGGGCGTCGCGCTCGCGCGTTCCGGCGGGTCGAAGGCCGCCGCGCGCCGGGCGGTCGTCCGCCGCCCTTCCCCGTCGTCCCGGAGGGTCGCGGATCGGGCGTCCCGCCGCGGCAGGCGCGTCGACGACCTGCGGACCGGTTTCCCGGTCGCGGCACGGCACGCGGCGCGCGGAACGACGATGATGCGGCCGTCGACGTCGCCGTCCGATCCGAACGAGGAGCGAGCCCCGCCATGCATCCCATCCGCGCCGAGGTGACCGGTTCCGTGTGGAAGGTGCTGAAGGCCGCCGGCGAGGCGGTCGCCGTCGGCGACGAGATCCTGCTGATCGAGTCGATGAAGATGGAGATCCCGGTCGTCGCCGAGCGCGCCGGGCGCGTGCACGCGGTGCTCGTGAAGGAAGGCGAGCCGGTGCGCGAGGGGCAGGTGGTGGCCGAGGTGGCGCCGCAGGGCTGAGCCCCGCGGCGGGCGGACCGGTCAGTCGCCGAGACGCTCGTCGCCGAGACCGAGCGCGGCGCGCAGCCCCTCGAACTGCTCGACCGACTCGAAGCGGATCACCAGCCGGCCCTGGCCGCGCGCGTTCGCGACGAGCTCCACCGGGGCCTGCAGCCGCTCGGCGATCCGTTCCTGCAGCCGCGCGAGGTCGGGGTCGACCGCGCGACGCGCGCGCGTCGCGCCCGCGGTGCCGTCGGCCTCGGCGAGCTGCTGCGCGACGAGCTTCTCGGTGTCGCGCACCGACAGCCGCTTCTCCGCGACGCGGTTCGCGAGCAGCACCTGCTGCGCGCGATCGAGCGCGAGCAGCGCGCGCGCATGCCCCATCTCGAGGTCGCCCGCGAGCAGCATCGTCTGCACCGGCGGCGCGAGGTTCAGCAGCCGCAGCAGGTTCGAGGTCGCGCTGCGCGAGCGGCCGATCGCCTCCGAGGCCTGCTCGTGCGTGTAGTCGAACTCGTCAAGCAGCCGCCGGATCGCCTGCGCCTCCTCGAGCGGATTCAGGTCCTCGCGCTGGATGTTCTCGATCAGCGCCATCGCGAGCGTGTCCTGGTCGGACACGTCGCGCACGATCACCGGTACCTCGGCGAGATCGGCGAGCAGCGCGGCGCGGTAGCGCCGCTCGCCGGCGATGATCTCCCAGAGGCCCTCGTCGTTCGGCCGCACGACGATCGGCTGCATCATGCCGTGGCGCCGGATCGACGCCGCGAGCTCCTGCAGCGCGGCCTCGTCCATCCGCGTGCGCGGCTGGTAGCGGCCCGGTCGCAGCGAGGCGACCGGCACCGCCGTCGGCGACGCCTCCACGCGCTCGGCGACGGCGGGATCGGCGGGACGGTCCTCGCCGAGCAGCGCCTCGAGGCCGCGGCCGAGGCCCTTGGACTTGCGGGCGGAGGTGGTGGAAGCGCTCATCGTCGTCGGCTCGTGTCGGTCTGGATCGGTCAGAGGGTCTTGATGCGCTCGATCATCTCGGCGCCGAAGTCGATGTACGCCTTCGCGCCCTTCGACGCGGGATCGAACACGACGCCGGGCAGGCCGTAGCTCGGCGCCTCGGCGAGGCGGATGTTGCGCGGGATCACGGCCTTGAACACCTTGTCCCCGAAGTGCTGCTCGAGCTGCGCGGACACCTGCTGCGACAGCGTCATCCGCGGGTCGTACATCACGCGCAGCAGCCCGATCACCTTCAGGTTGGTGTTCAGGTTCGCGTGGACCTTCTTGATCGTCGCCACCAGGTCGGACAGCCCCTCGAGCGCGTAGTACTCGCACTGCATCGGGATGATCACGCCGTGCGCCGCGCACAGGCCGTTCAGCGTCAGCAGCGACAGCGCGGGCGGCGCGTCGATCAGCACGAAGTCGTACTGGTCGTCGACCGCGGCCAGCGCGTCCTTGAGCCGCGTCTCGCGCTCGTCGAAGTCGACCAGCTCGATCTCGGCGCCGGCGAGCTCGCGATTCGCCGGCAGCACGTGGTAGCCGGCCGCCTCCGAGCGCACCCTCGCCTCGGCGACGTCGGTGAGCCCGATCAGCACCTGGTAGATGCTCTTCTGCAGCTTGCGCTTGTCGACGCCGCTGCCCATCGTCGCGTTGCCCTGCGGATCGAGGTCGACGAGCAGCACGCGCTGGCCGAGGCGGGCGAGCGCCGCGGCGAGGTTCACCGAGGTCGTGGTCTTGCCCACGCCTCCCTTCTGGTTCGCGATCGCGAAGATCTTGGCCACCTGCGGACGGCTCCGGTCTCGGGGGTCGGACGGCGGGACGCTCATGCGTCCGGGCTCCGCCGCATCGCCACCAGATGGCGCTCCGCGGCGAGGAACGGGACCCGCACCGGCTCGACGTCCGCGCTCCAGCCGGCGGGCATCGCCGCGAGCTCGGCGTCGATCTCGGTGCGCTGGCCCTTCATCGCGACCAGCAGCGTCGCGTCGCCGACCAGGCCGCGCGCGGCGGCGACGAAGTCGGCGAGCGAGGCGAACGCGCGGCACAGCACGAGGTCCCGCGGCATCACCAGATCCTCGGCGCGGCCGCCGAAGATCTCGACGTTGGTGAGCGCGAGCTCGGCGCACGCCTGGCGCTGGAACGCGGTCTTCTTGCCGACCGGCTCGATCGACAGCACGCGCGACGTCGGATGCAGGATCGCGATCGGGATGCCGGGCAGGCCGGCCCCGGAGCCGACGTCGGCGATCGTCGCCCGGGCGACGTCGATCCGGCGGCGCAGCGCGGGCACGATGGCGAGCGAGTCGAGCAGGTGCTGCACCAGCATCTGCGCCGGGTCGCGCACGGCGGTCAGGTTGTAGACCGCGTTCCACTTGCGCATCAGCGCCAGGTAGTCGAGCAGCTGGCGCAGCGTCGGCTCGTCGAGCACCAGGCCGAGCTCGGCGGTGCCCTGGCGCAGCGGACCGCTGAGGTCGAGGTCGGGACCGCGGGACGGCACGCGAGCGGATCCGTTCAGGCCGCGTCGCGCGCGGTGGCGGCGCCGGCCGCGCGCCGACGCTTCAGGTGCACGAGCAGCAGCGACACCGCCGCCGGCGTGATCCCCTGGATCCGCGAGGCCTGGCCGACCGTCTCCGGCCGATGCTGCGCGAGACGCTGCCGCACCTCGACCGACAGTCCGCGCACCTCGGCGTAGTCGAGGTCGGCGGGGATCGCCTGGTGCTCCTGGTGCCCGAGCCGCTCCACCTCGAGCTGCTGGCGGGCGATGTAGCCCGAGTACTTCAGCTGGATCTCGACCTGCTCGGCGACCGTGGGGTCGACGACGCCCGCCCCGGTCGCCTCCACGACCGCCGCGTAGCGGACGTCCGGCCGCTTGACCAGATCGGCGAGCGAGTACTCACGTTCGATCGGCGCGCCGAGCAGAGCGGTCGCTCGCTCCGCGTCGAGCACCTTCGGATTGACCCAGGTCGAACGCAGCCGCTGGAGCTCGGCCTCGATCGCGTCGCGCTTGCGGCAGAACGCATCCCAGCGCTCGTCGTCGACGCAGCCGAGGCGCCGGCCGATCTCGGTCAGGCGCAGGTCGGCATTGTCCTCGCGCAGGCTCAGCCGGTACTCGGCCCGGCTGGTGAACATCCGGTACGGCTCGGACACGCCTCGGGTGATCAGGTCGTCGACCAGCACGCCGAGATAGGCCTCGCTGCGCGCCGGGCACCAGGGCTCGCGGTCCGAGACCTGCAGCGCCGCGTTGAGCCCGGCCAGCAGCCCCTGCGCGGCCGCCTCCTCGTAGCCGGTCGTGCCGTTGATCTGGCCGGCGAAGAACAGCCCGCCGATCGACTTCGTCTCGAGCGAGGTCTTCAGTGCGCGAGGATCGTAGTAGTCGTACTCGATCGCGTAGCCCGGCCGGAGGATGTGCGCCTTCTCGAGACCGACCATCGAACGGACGAGCTCGATCTGGACGTCGAAGGGCAGGCTCGTCGAGATCCCGTTCGGATAGAACTCGTGGGTCGTCAGGCCTTCGGGCTCGAGGAAGATCTGGTGCGAGGCCTTCGAGGCGAACCGGTGGATCTTGTCCTCGATCGACGGGCAGTAGCGCGGACCGACGCCTTCGATGACGCCGGTGTACATCGGCGAGCGGTCGAGGCCGCCGCGGATGATCTCGTGCGTGCGCTCGTTCGTGTGCGTGACCCAGCACGGGAGCTGGCGCGGGTGCTGATCGGCGCGTCCGAGGAACGAGAACACCGGCACCGGGTCGGTGTCGCCGGGCTGGATCTCGAGCCGCGCCAAGTCGATCGAGCGGCCGTCGATGCGCGGAGGCGTGCCGGTCTTCAGGCGCCCCTGCGGCAGGGCCAATTCCTTCAGGCGGGCGCCCAGCGACATCGCCGGCGGATCACCCGCACGGCCGGCCGCGTAGTGCTGCAGGCCGACGTGGATCAGGCCGTTCAGGAAGGTGCCGGTCGTCAGCACCACCGCGCGGGCGCGAAAGCGCAGCCCGACCTGCGTGATCGCACCGACCACCCGGTCGCCCTCGACGATGAGGTCGTCGACGGCCTGCTGGAACAGCCAGAGGTTCGGCTGGTTCTCGATCCGCGTACGGATCGCCTGCCGATAGAGCACGCGGTCGGCCTGGGCACGGGTGGCACGAACCGCCGGCCCCTTGCTGGAGTTCAGGATCCTGAACTGGATGCCCGCCTCGTCGGTCGCCGCGGCCATCGCGCCGCCGAGCGCGTCGACCTCCTTGACGAGGTGTCCCTTGCCGATCCCGCCGATCGACGGGTTGCACGACATCTGGCCCAGGGTCTCGATGCTGTGCGTGAGCA
>DASPJX010000152.1:0-2546 GCA_035628395.1 Burkholderiaceae bacterium
CGAGCGGAACGGCGGCCGGCCGAGGATCTTGTTCGCCTCGGCGCCGCCCTTCCACTCCTCCTTGCTCTGGCCGTGCTCGACCGGCACGTCGATCCAGGGGATCAGGCTGCCGGCGAGCGGCACGCCGCGGAAGTGGCCGACCGGCATCGCGTCGGCGCGCAGCGCGGCCGCCACCTTGCGGTCGATCTCGAGGATCGCGCTCGCCGGATCGGCCAGCTCGGCCGCGACCGACGCGTGCAGCGCGCCCATCTGGGAGAGGAGCTCGCGCATGTTCTGCGCGCCGGCCCCGCTCGCCGCCTGATAGGTCATCGCCGACACCCACTCGACCAGGTCGTGCTCGAACAGCCCGCCCATCGCCATCAGCATCAGGCTGACGGTGCAGTTGCCGCCGATGTAGTCGCGGGTGCCCGCCGCGAGCGCGGCGTCGATGACCTTGCGGTTGACCGGGTCGAGGACGATGACGGCGCCGTCGGCCATCCGGAGCGTCGAGGCGGCGTCGATCCAGTAGCCGTTCCAGCCGGTCGCCCGCAGCTTCGGGTAGATCGCCTTGGTCCAGTCGCCGCCCTGGCAGGTCAGCACGACGTCCATCTTCGCGAGCGCGTCGACGTCGTCGGCGTCCATCAGCCGGCCGGCCCCCATCGGGGCCTCGCCGCCGGCGTTCGAGGTGGAGAAGAACACCGGCTCGACGAGGGCGAAGTCGCCCTCCTCGCGCATGCGCTGCATCAGCACGGAGCCCACCATTCCGCGCCAGCCGACCAATCCGACCTTCATCATCGCGTGTCCTGCCTGGTGCACGGGGTCAGAGCGCGGCGAGCACGGCGTCGCCCATGGCGACGGTGCCGACCTGCCTGCAGCCCGGTTCAGTGATATCAGCCGTCCGCCAACCCTGCGCGAGGACCTTACGGACGGCCGCTTCGACCCGTCGCGCGGCCTCCTCGCGCCGCAGCGAGTATCGCAGCAGCATGGCCGCGGAGAGGATCGTGGCGAGCGGGTTCGACACGCCTTTTCCGGCGATGTCGGGGGCCGATCCGTGGATCGGCTCGTACATGCCGAAGCCGCGCGCGTTCAGCGACGCCGAGGGCAGCATGCCGATCGAGCCGGTCAGCATCGACGCCTCGTCGGACAGGATGTCGCCGAACATGTTGCCGGTGACGATCACGTCGAACTGCTTCGGATTGCGCACCAGCTGCATCGCGGCGTTGTCGACGTACATGTGCGAGAGCTCGACGTCGGCGAAGTCGCGGTGCGTCTCGGTGACGACGTCGCGCCAGAGCTGGGTGGTCTCGAGCACGTTCGACTTGTCGACCGAGCAGACGCGCCGGCCGCGCTTGCGCGCCGCCTCGAACGCCATCACGGCGATCCGTCGGATCTCCGACTCGGTGTAGCGCATCGTGTCGTAGCCCTCGCGCTCGCCGGACTCCGTGGTCCGGATGCCGCGCGGCTGGCCGAAGTAGATGTCGCCGGTCAGCTCGCGCAGGATCAGCACGTCCAGTCCGGCGACCACCTCGGGCTTGAGCGAGGACGCGTGGGCGAGCTCGGGGTAGACGATCGCCGGACGCAGGTTCGCGAACAGGTCGAAGTGCTTGCGCAGGCGCAGCAGCCCCTGCTCGGGGCGCATCGGGCGCGGCAGCGCGTCGTACTTCGGCCCGCCGACCGCGCCGAACAGGATCGCGTCCGACGCCTCGCACAGCTTCAGCGTGTCGGCCGGCAGCGGATCGCCGGCCGCGTCGTAGCCGGCGCCGCCCACCGGCGCCTCGACCATCTCGATGCCCAGCCCCAGCGCCTCGACGACCCGCACCGCCTGCGCGGTGATCTCGGGTCCGATGCCGTCGCCGGGCAGCACCGCGATCTTGTCAGCCATGCTCGTCTTCCCTCGTGTTCCGGATGTGCCGACGCCGGCTCGGGGCTCGCCCCGGCCGGCGTCTCCTGTCCAGGGTGTCGCGCCGGTCGGTCAGGCCGACAGGGTCTTCGCGAGCCAGGGCTGCTCGGCGAGCCGCCGCGCCTCGTACTCGCGGATCCGGTCGGCGTGCCGCAGCACGAGCCCGATGTCGTCCCAGCCGTTCAGCAGGCAGTCCCTGCGGAACGGGTCGATCTCGAACGGGAACGCGAGCGAGCCGTCGACCGAGCGCACCTGCTGCGCCGGCAGGTCGACGACGAGCTCGAAGCCCGGGAACGCGGCGACCTCGTGGAACAGCCGGTCGACCTGCGACTCGGGCAGCCGCACCGGCAGCACCCCGTTCTTGAAGCAGTTGTTGAAGAAGATGTCGGCGAAGCTCGGCGCGATCACCGTGCGGAAGCCGTAGTCCTGCAGCGCCCAGGGCGCGTGCTCGCGCGACGAGCCGCAGCCGAAGTTCTCGCGGGCGATCAGCACCGAGGCGCCGCGGTAGCGCGGCTGGTTCAGCACGAAGTCGGGGTTCAGCGGCCGCAGCGCGTTGTCCATCCCGGGCTCGCCCCGGTCGAGGTAGCGCCACTCGTCGAACAGGTTCGGGCCGAAGCCGGTCTTCCGGATCGACTTGAGGAACTGCTTGGGGATGATCGCGTCGGTG
>DASPJX010000153.1:0-3873 GCA_035628395.1 Burkholderiaceae bacterium
CCCTCGGCGTCCAGCGTCGCGGCGATCAGCTCGCCGGGCCGCGCGAGGTCGGCGAGCGCGTCGGCGAGCGCGTCGAACAGCGCGCGCATCGCTCAGCCCTCGCCGCCGAACACGTCGACGCCGCGGAACAGGCAGGCCGGGCTCGCGTGACCGACGCGCACCACCTGCCCGGGCTCGCCCTTGCCGCAGAACGGCGTGCCGAGCACCTCGCGCGTCGACGCGTCGCCGACCGCGTCGAGGCTGCGCCAGAACGTCGCCGACACGCCGCGGTAGCCCGGGTTGCGCACGACCGCGGTGAGGCGTCCGTCCTCGATCAGCCGGCCCCACTCGCACGAGAACTGGAACTTGTTGCGCGCGTCGTCGATCGACCACGACGCGTTGGTGCGCATCAGCACGCCGCGCTCGACCGAGGCCACCATCGACTCGAGCGAGCTCGTGCCCGGCTCGACGTTGAGGTTCGCCATCCGGTCGATGGGCGCGCGCCACCAGCCGACCGCGCGCGAGCACGCGACGCCCTCGAGCGGCACGCCGCGGGCCGCTGCGCGCGCGCGCGACAGCGCGCCGCCGATCGGCCGCAGCAGCACGCCGCCGCGGATCAGCCAGGCGCGCTCGGCGGGCTCGCCGTCGTCGTCGGCCGCGTACGACGCGAGCTCGCCGGGCACGCCCGGGTCGAAGCTCACGTCGAGCAGCGGCGAGCCGTAGCGGTAGTGCCCGAACATGTCGGGCGTCACGAAGCTGCCGCCCGCGAAGTTGCGCTCGTCGCCGAGGATCCGGTCGAGCTCGAGCGGATGGCCGATCGACTCGTGGATCTGCAGCATCATCTGGTCGGGCGCGAGCAGCAGGTCGCGCGGGCCCGACGGGCACTCGGGCGCGGCGAGCAGCTCGAGCGCCTCGCGCGCGACGCGCGCGCCGCCGCCGACGAGCCCGCTCGCGCGGATCACCTCGAAGCCGCCCTGCCGGCAGAACCCGTTGTACTGGCCGCCGAGCGAGCGGCTCTGCGACGCGCCGTCGGCCGACGCGGTCGCCTCGAGGTTGGGCTCGGCGATCCGCAGCGACTGCGCCGCGCGCAGCCGGCCGTCGATCCACAGCCGCTGCTCGCGGCGCACGAGCACGAGCCGCGCGCTCCAGGCGACGATCCGCGGATCGAGCCGCATCGCCTCCGACTCGGCGCGCAGCAGGCCGAGGAGCTCGGCGCGCGGCGGCATCGGCTCGGACGCCGCGTCGGGCGGCGCGGACAGCGGCTCGGCCGACGGGATCGCGCGCAGGTCGATGCCGTCGAACGCGCCGTGGCGCTCGACGAGCGCGGCCCAGGCGTCCGCGGCGGCCGCCGCCTCGCGCAGGCCCGCGGCCGACAGGTCGGCGGTCGCGCAGTAGCCGGTGCCGCCGCGTCGCCAGACGGTGACCATCGCGCCGCGGTCGCGGGCGATCTCCACCGGCTGCACGATCGAGCGGCGCACCAGCAGCCGCTCGGCGGTCTCGTCGACGACGCGCACGCCGACGCGCGCGCCCGCCGACGGCGGCGCGGGACACTCGATGCGGTCGAGGTCCACGCCGGTGCGCTCAGTGCGCGTCGAGTCGGGCGAGCAGCGGCTCCCAGGTCGCGCGGTCCTGCGCGACGCGCGACGCCGGCACGTCGAACACCGACAGCCCGTGCGCGGCGAGCTGCACGTAGTTCTGGGTGTCGCGCAGGTAGCCGGCGACCGGCAGGCCGAGCCCGGTGACGAAGCGCGAGAGCTGCTCGGCCGAGCGCGTGCGCGCGTCGACCCGCATGCCGACGACCGCCACCGAGTCCTCGTAGCGGCGACCGCGCATCGAGCCGCGCAGGTCGCGCAGGAAGCGCTCGGTCGCGAGGATGTCGAACATCGACGGCTGCAGCGGCACGAGCACGGTGTCGGCCACGCGCAGCACCTCGGCGAGCTTGCGACCCTCGAGCTGGGCCGGCGTGTCGAGCACCACGTGGGTCGTGCCCTTCGGCGGCCGGGCGATGCTGCCGGCGATCTCCCAGTGCCGGATCGGCGCCGCGGCGGTCGGGCGCAGGTCGAGCCAGGACTTGGCCGACGCCTGGCGATCGACGTCGCCGAGCATCACGGGGATCCCGCGGCTGGCGTACCAGCCGGCGACGTTGGTGGCGAGGGTGGTCTTTCCCACCCCGCCCTTCGGGTTCAGCACGGCGATCACGGGCATCTCGGTCGTCGCTCCCTCGGGTGTGCGGACGCCGCGGGAGGTCCGTCGGCGCCGGCCGAGATTCTACCGACGAAGGGGTCGCACCGGGCGTGCGGCGGGGCCTCAGCGCAACGCGTCGACGACCGTGCCGGTGGTCAGCAGCTCCGGCAGCACGACCGGCTCGGCGCGTCCGGGCCGGTGGACGAGGTAGAGCGGCACCCCGTTGCGCCCGTGGCGCGCGAGCGCCGCGGTGATCGCCGGATCGCGCTGCGTCCAGTCGGCGCGCAGCGCGAGCACGTCGCCGTCGCGCATCGCCGCGGCGACGGGACCGCGCTCGAGCACGAGCTTCTTGTTCGCCTGGCAGCTGACGCACCAGGCGGCGGTGAAGTCGACGAACACCGTGCGCCCGGCGGCCAGTCCGTCGCGCACCGCCTGCTCGGACCACGGCCGCCACTCGACCCCCGCGGCGTCGGTCGCGACCGGCGCGCCCGGGGCGGCCGCAGCGGCGGGCGGCTCGCCGAGCGGCGCGAGCAGCGCCGCGCCGGCGGCCAGCGACGCGACGAGCGTCGACCACGCGAGCACGGGCCGCGGCCGCGCGCCCGCCCCGAAGCGGCCCCAGGCCCACGCGGCGAGCCCGACCAGCACCGCCGCGAGCAGCAGCCGCAGCAGCGCGTCGGCGCCCGACTGCTGCACGAGCACCCACGCGAGCCACGCGGCGGTGGCGAACATCGGGAACGCGAGCGCCTGCTTCAGCGTCTCCATCCAGCGACCGGGCCGCGGCAGCCGCGCGATCCAGCCGGGGAACCAGCCGAGCGCGAGGTACGGCAACGCCATGCCGAGCCCGATCGCGGTGAACACCGCCATCGTGTGCGCGGCCGGCTGAGACAGCGTGAAGCCGAGCGCCGAGCCCATGAACGGCGCGGTGCACGGCGTGGCGACCAGCACCGCGAGCACGCCCGCGCCGAACGAGCCGGCGGTCGAGCCGCCGTCGCCGACGCCGCCCAGGCGCGTGAGCGACAGGCCCGCCTCGAACGTGCCGGCGAAGTTCAGGCCGACCGCGACGAAGAGCAGCGCCATCGCGGCGACGAACGCGGGCGACTGCAGCTGGAAGCCCCAGCCGACCGACTCGCCGGCGGCGCGCAGCGCGAGCATCGCGCCGGCGAGGCCCCAGAACGACAGCAGCACGCCCGCGGTGAACGCGACCGCGCCCCGGCGCATCGCGCGCCGCGCGCCGCGGGAGTCGCCCGCGGCCTTCGCGAATCCGAGCACCTTCAGGCCGACGACCGGGAACACGCAGGGCATCAGGTTGAGGATCAGCCCGCCGATCGCGCCGAACGCGAGCGCGAGCGCGAGCCCGGCGTCGCCGCCGGCGGCCGCGGGCGCCGGCTCGCCGGATCCCGGCGCCGCGGTGCCCGCGGCGCTCGCGCCCGTCGCGCCGCCGAGCGCACCGAGCAGCCCACCGCCCGCGCCGGCCGGACGCGAGAGGCCCGCCGGGCGGTCGGCGACCGAGACCGTCGTGCCTGTGGGCGCCGGGCCGGCCTGCAGCCGGGCGCGCAGCTCGTGCGGGCGACCGTCGACGAGCAGCACGCCGTCGAGCGCGTCGGGCGGCGTCGCGCCATCGGCGAGCGCGAGGTCGAGCCGCCAGCCGTCGGCGGTGCGCGCGAGCGGCTGCGGCGCGGGCGCCGAGACGACGCCCTCCGGATAGGGGAA
>DASPJX010000154.1:0-2380 GCA_035628395.1 Burkholderiaceae bacterium
TCGCGCTGATACCGTTCCTGTTCGCCACCGGCCCCGGCTCGGAGGTGCAGCGCCCGCTGGCGGTGGTGGTGATCACTGGGCTGATCAGCTCGACGCTGCTCACGCTCGTGGTGCTCCCCGCCCTCTATCGATGGTTCGACGACGTGCGTACCGAGGACGCCTGACACGATGAAGGAAATCAAGGCGGTGATCGCACCGCAGCGCCTCGCGGCGCTCAACGACGCCCTGCGCGCGGTGCCGGGCTTCGCCGGCATGACGGTCTCGCGCGCGGAGGGCTATCCGACCACCGCGCCGCGGGTGCGCAACGCGATCCGGGCGGAGCTGACCGACCACGTGCCGCGCGTGCGCGTCGAGATGGTCGCGCCGGACGAGGCGGCCGGCGCCCTCTACGACGCGCTGGTCGCGTTCCTGTCGTCGGGGCCGCGCGGCGACGGGCTGGTGTGGGTGACCGACGTCGAGCGCGCGACGTTCGTCCACAAGACGAGCTGACGCGGCGGCGGGCGGGCCGGGCGACGCGCGCCCGGCCGCACCGCTACAGCACGCGCCCGTACCAGGCGACCGACAGGCCGGCGGCGGCGAGCACGAGGAGCGCGGCCGCGCCGGCGAACAGCGCGCCGACCTCGAGCTCCTTCTTCTCCATCACGAAGCGGCTGCCCATCGAGCGGTAGATGCGCTCGAGCTCGGTCGCGCTGTCGGCGTGGAAGTACTCGCCCCGGGTCAGGTCGGCGACGGTCTTCAGCTGCGACTCGTCGAGCGCGACCCGCATCGACCAGCCGTCGGTGCGCAGCACCTCGCCCTTGGTCGTGCCGACGCCCACGGTGTAGACCCGCACGCCGCGATCGGCGGCGAGCTTCGCGGCCGCGACCGGATCGGGGCCGGTGGTCGACTGGCCGTCCGACATCAGCACGATCACCGCGGCGTCGTACGAGCCGGCGGGCACCGGGTCGGGCGGCTTCGGCAGGTTCGGATCGGGCATGGTGCGCGACCCGCCGCGCGCCGCGTCGCGGCGCTGCTCGCGCGTGCCCTCGGCGCGTCCGCCCTCGCGCTGCCCGACCGAGCGCAGGTCGATGCCGGTGCCCGGGAAGATCGTCGCGAGCGAGACCACGATCGCGCTGCCGATCGCGGTGCCGCGCTGCGGCTGCAGACGGTCGATCGCCTGGGCGATCTCCTCGCGGTCCTCGGTCGGCGGCTGCACCAGCGAGGCGACGCCGGCGAAGGTCACGATCCCGATGCGGGTGCTGCGGGGCTGCGACTTGACGAAGGCCTTGGCGGCCGACTGCGCGGCGGCGAGGCGGGTCGGCTGGACGTCGGTCGCCCGCATGCTGCCCGAGACGTCGAGCGCGAGGATCACCGTCTCGTGCTGCGCGGGCAGCGTGACGACCGCGGCCGGCCGGCCCACCGACACCAGGAGCAGCGCGATCGCGCCGAGCAGCAGCGCCGGAGGCAGGTGGCGCCAGCGACCCCGGCCGGGGCCGGCGTCGAGCCGCAGCCCGCCGAGCCGGTCGCGCAGCGCCGCGCGCCGGCGCGACCACGCGAGGTAGCCGGCGGCGAGCAGCGGCACCGCGAGCAGGGCCCACAGCATCTGGGGCCAGGCGAAGGTCATCATCGCGGCACCCCCGGGGCGAGATGGCCGGCGAGCGAGCCGCCGCCCGACAGCCGGCTGCGCTGCTTGCGCAGGTCGGCGAAGCGCAGCACCGCGTCGGCGAGCGCGTCCGAGGTCGAGAGCTCGAGCGTGTCGACGCCGCCGCGCGCCAGCGCGTCGCGCAGGGCCTCCTCGCGCCGCGTCGCGGCCCGGGCGAAGCGCTCGCGGAAGCGCCGGTCGTGGGTGTCCACCGTCATCTGCTCGCCGGTCTCGGCGTCCTGCACGACGACCAGCCCGATGTCGGGCAGCGTCGATTCCATCGGGTCGTGGATCCGGATCGCGACCACCTCGTGGCGCATCGACAGCCGGGCGAGCGCGGGCGCCCAGTCGCCCGCGCTGATGAAGTCGGAGACCACGAAGACGATCGAGCGGCGCTTGATCGTCTCCGCGCCGGCGCGCAGCAGCACCCCCAGCTCGGTCGCGCCCGCCGCGGGCGCCTCCGGCCGGCCCTGCAGGTGGCCGATGATGTGCAGCAGATGGCGTCGGCCGGTCCGCGCGGGGATCACCGCGTCGACGTGGTCGCCGTAGCACATCGCGCCGACCGCGTTGCCGTGCCGGCTCAGCAGCCGCGCGATCACCGCGACGAACTCGGTCGCGACCTCGCGCTTGCTGCGCCCGCCCGAGCCGAAGCCGACCGAGCCCGAGAGGTCGACCAGGAACCAGGCCAACACCTCCCTGTCCTCGTGGTACTCGCGCACGTACGGCGTCTGCAGCCGCGCGGTCACGTTCCAGTCGATG
>DASPJX010000155.1:0-3024 GCA_035628395.1 Burkholderiaceae bacterium
TCGTCGTCGACACCGTCGCACCCGGCGCACCGACGATCGGCACGATCGCCGTCGACGGCACGATCAACGCCGCCGAGCAGGGCGCGACGCTGTCGGGCACCGCGGAGGCGGGCGCCACGGTGCTGCTGACGCTCGGCGCGGACAACCTGCGCTCGGTGACCGCGAACGACGCCGGCGTCTGGAGCTACACGCTGGTCTCGGCCGACCTCGCCGCGATGGGCCAGGGCGCCGAGACCATCACGGCGCGGGCGCAGGACGCCGCCGGCAACGCCGGTGGGGCCGCCACCCGCGGCCTCGTGGTCGACACCGTCGCGCCGGGCGCGCCGACGATCGGCACGGTGGCGGGCGACGGCACGATCGACGCGTCCGAGCAGGGCGCGACGCTCTCCGGCACCGCGGAGGCGGGCGCCACGGTGCTGCTGACGCTGGGCGCGGGCAACGTGCGCACGGTGACCGCGAACGACGCCGGCGCATGGAGCTACACGCTGGTGCCGGCCGACATCGCCGCCATGGGCGAGGGCGCCGAGACGATCTCCGCGCAGGCGCGCGACGCCGCGGGCAACGCCGGCGCCGCGGCGACGCGTTCCGTCCTCGTCGAGACGCTCCCGCCGGGCGCGCCGACGATCGGCGCGGTCGCCGGCGACGGCACGATCAACGCCGCCGAGCAGGGCGCGACGCTCTCCGGCACCGCGGAGGCGGGGTCGACGGTGCTGCTGACGCTGGGCGTGGACAACGTGCGCTCGGTCACCGCGAACGACGCCGGCGTCTGGAGCTACACGCTGGTGTCGGCCGACATCGCGGCGATGGGCGAAGGCGCCGAGACGATCTCGGCGCAGGCGCGCGACGCGGCGGGCAACCTCGGCACCGCGGTCACGCGCACGATCGCGATCGACCTCGCGGCGCCGGTGCTCGCGTCGACCACGCCGGTCGACGAGGCCGGCGGCGTGTCGTCCGGCTCGAGCATCGTGCTGGCCTTCGGCGAACCGGTGGTCGCGGGCACCGGCAGCTTCACGATCTCGAACGAGGGCGGGGTGGTCGCGACGCTGGCGGTCGGCGACGCGAGCCGCGTCTCGATCAGCGGGTCGACCGTCACCCTCGATCCGGCGAGCGAGCTGCCGAGCGGCCGCTACGCCGTCACCTACCCGACGGGCACGCTGGCCGACGCCGCGGGCAACCCGGTCGCCGGCGTCGACGGCACCGTCCTGAACTTCGAGGTGGTCGGCACCCTGACCGGCACCTCGGGCGCCGACGTGCTGGCCGGCGGCGCGGGCGTCGACCTCATCGAGGGCGGCGCGGGCGACGACCGCATCCTCGGCGACGCCGGAGACGACGACCTCGACGGCGGCGACGGGAACGACCGCATCACCGGCGGGCTCGGCGCCGACGCGATGGCCGGCGGCGCGGGCGACGACCGCTTCGCGATGACGGCGGGCGCGCAGATCGCCGGCGACTCGATCGACGGCGGTCTGGGCAACGACCGGCTGGTGCTGTTCAACGCGCAGTCGTACGACCTCGGGCAGGCGGCCGGCATCACCGGCGTCGACCGCATCGACATGGCGGCCTCCGTCGGCAGCGCGTCGGTGACGATCACCTCGGCGATGGTCGCCGGCGCCGACGGCAATCAGGACGGCGTCACGGGCGACGTGCGTGTCGTCGGCTTCGACGGCGCGCCGATCCTCGCGGACCCGACGAGCACCGCGTCGCCGGGCGCGACGACCGCGGGCTTCACGATCGACGCGAGCGCGCTGACGGCCTCGCAGTCGATGACGGTGGCGGGCCAGGTCGGCTCGGGCGTCGCCGACCCCGCGTTCGCCTTCGGCGGCATGAACGGGAACGACACGATCATCGGGGGCGCGGGCGCCGACCGCATCGCGGCCGGCCTGGGCGCCGACACCATCGACGCGGGTGCGGGCGCGGACCGCATCCAGCTGTTCTCGGCCGCGGAGCTCGTCGGCGACGACATCGACGGCGGCGCGGGCGACGACCGGCTGCAGCTGCTCGCGGCGGGCGACTACGACCTGTCGGTGGCGGCCGGCATCACCGGCGTCGACCGCATCGACCTCGCGGTGGCGAGCGGCACCGTGTCGGTGGTGATCGACGCCGCCACCGCGACGGGCGCCAACGCGAACAACGACGGCACCTTCGGCGACATCCGCGTCGTGGGCTACGACCCGGCGACGCATCCGGTCACGCCGTCGGCCACCACGGCCGACACGACGATCGACGCGCGTGCGCTCGGCGCCGGCCAGCGCCTCGTCGTCAACGGCTCGGTCGGCTCGGGCGTGAGCGACCCGGCGCTGGCGTTCGGCGGCCTGAGCGGCGACGACCGGATCCTCGGCGGGGCGGGCAACGACGTCATCGACGGCGGGGCGGGGAACGACCGGATCACCGGCGGGCTCGGCGCCGACACGATGATCGGCGGCACGGGCGACGACCGCTTCGCGATGACCGCCGGCGCGCAGATCGCCGGCGACTCGATCGACGGCGGCCTCGGCAACGACCGGTTGGTGCTGTTCAACGCCGAGAGCTACGGGCTGTCTCAGCTCGCCGGGATCACCGGGGTGGATCGCATCGACATGGCCGCGTCCAGCGGCAACGCGTCGGTGACGATCACCTCGGCGATGGTCGCCGGGGCCGACGGCAACCAGGACGGCGTCACGGGCGACGTGCGCGTCGTCGGCTTCGACGGCGCGCCGATCCTCGCGGATCCGACCGCCACCGCGTCGCCGGCCGCCACCACGGCGAGCATGACGATCGACGCGAGCGCGCTGGGCTCGAGTCAGTCGCTGACCGTCGCCGGCCAGGTCGGCTCGGGCGTCGCGGATCCCGCGTTCGCATTCGGCGGCCTGAGCGGCGACGACACGATCATCGGGGGCGCGGGCGCCGACCGCATCGCGGCGGGCCTGGGCGCCGACACGATCGAGGCGGGCGGAGGCGCCGACCGCATCCAGGTGTTCTCCGCCGCCGAGCTCGTCGGCGACGACATCGACGGCGGCGCGGGCGACGACCGACTGCAGCTGCTCG
>DASPJX010000156.1:0-8651 GCA_035628395.1 Burkholderiaceae bacterium
CCGGCGCGGACCGCCCGCCCCCCGCGACGCCGCCGTGGTCCCGCGCCGGCGGCGCCCGCGGGCCGGACGCCCGCGCGGCGCCGCCGCCCGGACAGGCCCGGCTCGCGTCCGCGTCCGGCGAGCCCGTGCCCGATCGTCCCGGGTCGGCGCCGCCGTCGGCCGGCGACGGCGCGCGCGAGGCGATCGAGCGGCTGCGCGGCGCGCTCGCCGAGCGCGCCGCCGAGCCGGCGGCGCCGGCCGCGCCCGCCGTCTTCGCGATCGCCGCGCCGCCCGCGCCGCCGGGCGCGCCCGCCGCCTCCGAGGCGCCGGCTCCGAGCTTCCCCGTCACCGTGCCGGTGCCCGATCCGCGCTTCGGCGAGGCGCTCGGCGAACGGGTGACCTGGCTGGTGCGCGAGGGGCTGCAGTCGGCGGAGCTGACGCTGAATCCGCTCGAGCTCGGGCCGATCCGCATCGAGCTCCGGCTCGACGGCGACGCGGCGACGATCGGATTCTCCGCGCTGCAGGCCGAGACGCGCGGCGCGATCGAGCAGGCGCTGCCGAAGCTGCGCGAGCTGCTGTCGCAGCAGGGCCTGCAGCTCGGCGGCGCGCAGATCGACGCGGGCGGGCAGCGCGGCCAGGACGGCGGCGCGCGTGCGCGCGCCGGCCGCATCGAGCGCGCGTCGGCGCTCGCCGGCGTCGGGGGCGCCGCGGCCGAACCGGCGGCGATGCCCCGCGCCGCGCCGCGGGCGACGACGGGCCGCCTGGACCTGTTCGCCTGACCCCGGGCCGCCGCCCGGCGGCCCCCGGCGACCGCTCCTCGCGACGCCGCCGACCCCTGCGATAAGGCGGGTCCGCACCCGCCTTTTCCGCGATTCGGGGGTCTCAAGTCTTCCTATGATCGGCGCATGACCTCTTCCGAATCCCCCCGGACCCGCCCGGAGATCGCATGAGCGACGCCGCCGACAAGGACAAGGACGCCGCCCCGAAGAAGGGCAAGAAGGGCCTGATCGTCGCGCTCGCCGCCGTGCTGCTGCTCGGCGGCGGCGGCGGCGGCGCGGCCTGGTACTTCCTGAAGGGCGAGCCCGACGAGGAGGCCGCGGCCGCCCGGGCCGCCGAGAAGCGCAAGGCCGCGCACGTCTTCGTCACGCTCGAGCCCTTCGTCGTCAACCTCGCCGACCGCGAGACCGAGCGCTACGCGCAGGTCGGCGTGGTGCTCGAGGTCGAGGACAAGGACGTCGAGGCGAAGCTCGCGGCGAAGATGCCCGCGGTCCGCAACGAGATCCTGCTGCTGATCTCCTCCAAGCAGGCCGGCGCGCTGACCTCCCGCGAGGGCAAGGAGGCGCTGGCCGGCGAGATCGCGCTGGCCGCGGCCCGCCCGCTCGGCTGGACGCCCGCGGTCGCCGCCGACGACGGCGACGACGAGGAGGAGCCGCCGAAGAAATCGAAGTCGAGGAAGGACGGCAAGGAGGCCGCGGCGAAGCCGAAGAAGGCGCCGCCGAAGCCGCTGCCCAACCCGGTCGCGCAGGTGCACTTCGCGTCCTTCCTCGTGCAGTGACCGACGATGGCCGAGCAGTTCCTCTCCCAGGACGAAGTCGACGCGCTGCTCGAGGGCGTCGACGACAGCCCGCAGGCCGCGCAGGACGGCCCCGGCGGGCCGATCCCGTACGACCTCGCGAAGCAGGAGCGCATCGTCCGCGGACGGATGCCGACGCTCGAGATCATCAACGAGCGCTTCGCGCGGAACCTGCGCATCGGGCTGTTCAACTTCATGCGCCGCAACCCCGAGATCTCGGTGGGCCCGATCAAGGTGCAGAAGTACAGCGCCTTCCTGCGCGGCATCGCGGTGCCGGCCAACATCAACATCGTCGCGGTCAAGCCGCTGCGCGGCAACGGGCTGGTGATCTGCGACCCGAAGCTGGTGTTCACCGTCATCGACAACATGTTCGGCGGCAACGGCCGGATGCAGTACCGGATCGAGGGTCGCGACTTCTCGGCGACCGAGCAGCGGATCATCCAGCGGATGCTCGACGTGACGCTCGAGGAGTACCGCAAGGCCTGGGCGAGCATCTACCCGCTGTCGCTCGAGTACCTGCGCTCGGAGATGAACCCGCAGTTCGCGTCGGTGGCGACGCCCGGCGAGATCGTCGTCACCACGACCTTCTCGATCGAGATCGGCGACCTCGGCGGCGAGCTGCACCTGTGCATCCCGTACTCGACGCTCGAGCCGATCCGCGAGGCGCTGTACTCGAGCCTGCAGGGCGACGCGATGGAGACCGACAAGCGCTGGGTCAACCTGCTCACGCAGCAGATCAAGGTCGCCGAGATCGACCTGACCGCCGAGCTCGGCCACGCGCAGGCGACGGTCGGCGAGCTGATGGCGCTCAAGCCCGGCGACTTCATCGAGCTCGACCTGAACGAGACGCTGACCGTCAGTTCCGACGGCGTGCCGGTCTTCGAGTGCCGCTACGGCACCTCGAACGGCCGCTACGCGGTCCGCATCCAGGACATCCTCAGCCAGCCGCAGGGCAAGCTGTGACGAAGCGGGACCGCCCCGCACGGAGCCATCGATGAACGACGACAACCAGGACGCGCTCGCCGACGAGTGGGCCGCCGCCCTCGCCGAGCAGAAGACCGAGGACACCGGCCTGTCGGGCGCGCTCGCGCCGGCGCGCGTCGAGGACGCGAGCCACCTGTTCCCGCAGCTCTCGGGCGGCGCGGCGAACGGCGCGCCGCGCCAGGACATCGACATGATCCTGGACATCCCGGTGCAGCTGACCGTCGAGCTGGGCCGCACGCGGATCCCGATCAAGCACATCCTGCAGCTCGCGCAGGGCTCGGTGATCGAGCTCGACGCGCTCGCCGGCGAGCCGATGGACGTGCTCGTCAACGGCTGCCTGATCGCGCAGGGCGAGGTCGTCGTCGTCAACGACAAGTTCGGCATCCGGCTGACCGACATCGTCACGCCGTCCGAGCGCGTGAAGCGCCTGAACCGGGGATGAGCGTGCAGGACGCCCCTTCGGTCTGGCCGGCGCTGCTCGCCTTCGCGGGCGTGATCGCGCTGATCCCGCTCGCGCTGTGGATGCTGAAGCGCGTGCAGGGCGGCGGCACGGCGGGCCGCCGCGCGGTGACGCTGGTCGGCGGCCTCGCGCTCGGCCCGCGCGAGCGCATCGCGATCGTCGAGGCCCAGGGCCGGCGCTGGATGGTCGGCGTCACCGGCCAGTCGATCTCGCTGCTCGCCGAGCTCGACGCCTCGGTGCCCGCGACCGCGGCCGCGGCGCCGGTCGTCGACGCCGCGCAGGCCTTCCCCGCGAATCCGTTCGCCCAGCTCCTCGACCGCCTGAAGCGCCATGGCTGACACGATGCGTCGCGCCGTCCCGTCCGCCGTCGCCCTGGCGGCGGCTCTCGCCCTCCTCCTCGCCGCCGTCCCGGCGGCCGCGCAGAACGTGCTGTCGGTGAACGCGTCGCCCGCGGCCGGCGGCGGCACCACCTACTCGCTGCCGGTGCAGACGATGCTCGCCTTCGCGGCGCTGTCGTTCCTGCCCGCGATGCTGCTGCTGATGACGAGCTTCACCCGCATCGTCATCGTGCTGTCGCTGCTGCGCCAGGCGCTCGGCCTGCAGAGCGCGCCGCCGAACCAGGTGATCGTCGGCCTGTCGCTGTTCCTCACGCTGTTCGTGATGGGGCCGACGATCGACCGGATCTACCAGGACGCCTGGCGCCCGTACTCCGAGCAGAAGCTGAACTTCGAGGCGGCGGTCGACCGCGGCGCCGATCCGCTGCGCACCTTCATGCTGCGCCAGACCCGCGAGTCGGACATGGCGCTCTTCTCCCGGATCGCGAAGGTGCCGGCCGACACGAAGGCCGCCGACGTGCCGATGCGGGTGCTGATCCCGTCGTTCGTCACCAGCGAGCTGAAGACCGCCTTCCAGATCGGGTTCCTGGTGTTCGTGCCGTTCCTGATCGTCGACCTGATCGTGGCGTCCGTGCTCACCTCGATGGGCATGATGATGCTGTCCCCCGTGCTGGTGGCGCTGCCGTTCAAGCTGATGCTGTTCGTGCTCGCCGACGGCTGGACCCTGCTGGTGGGCTCGCTGGTCGCGAGCTTCGGATGAGGATGCGATGACCCCCGAGACCGTCGTGACCGTCGGGCGCCAGGCGCTCGAGCTGATGCTGATCGTGTCGGCGCCGCTGCTGCTGGTGTCGCTCGGCGTCGGGCTGCTGGTCGCCTTCGTGCAGGCGATCACGCAGCTCAACGAGCAGACGCTGACCTTCCTGCCGAAGCTGGTGGCGGTGACCGGCACCGCCATCGTGTTCGGGCCCTGGATGCTGACGATGCTGGTCGACTTCATCCAGCGCTCGATCGCCGCCATCCCCCAGATGGTGACCGGCGGCTGAGCCGCCGGGCCGCGCCGTGGTCTCCCTCAGCGACGCGCAGCTGCAGGCCTGGCTGGCCGCGTTCCTGCTGCCCTTCTTCCGGATCCTCGCGCTGTTCACCTCGGCGCCGATCCTGTCGCTGCGCTCGATCCCGGGCCGCGCGCGCATCGGCCTGGCCGCGGTGCTCGCGGTCGCGATCGGACCGTCGGTCACGGTGCCGGTGCGGATCGACCTGCTGTCGTTCACCGGGCTGGGCTTCGTCGTCCAGGAGGTGGCGGTGGGGCTGGCGATCGGCTTCGCCGCGCGGCTGCTGTTCGCCGCGTTCGACCTCGCCGGCGAGGTCATCGGGCTGCAGATGGGGTTCTCGTTCGCCGGGTTCTTCGATCCGCAGGGCGGCCAGGGCACGGCGGTCGGCAGCTTCATGAACACGACCGCGACGCTGATGTTCGTCGCGCTGAACGGGCCGCTGCTGCTGATCGCGGCGACGCTGCGCAGCTTCGCGTCGCTGCCGGTCGGCGAGGTGCCGTTCGACTTCGTCGGGCGTCTGAACCCGGTCGGCCTCGGCGCCGAGGTGTTCGCGCTCGGGCTGCTGATCGCGGTGCCGTTCCTCGCGCTGATCCTGTTCGTCAACCTGCTGCTCGGCGTGATGTCGCGGGTGGCGCCGCAGCTGTCGCTGTTCTCGATCGGCTTCCCGGTGACGGTGGGCGTGGGGATGGTGCTGCTGGTGATCGGGCTGCCCTGGATCGAGCGGCCGATGGCCGAGGGGCTGATCCGCCTGCTCGAGACCTTCGGCGGCTGACCCGGCCTCGCGGGGCCGCGGTCCCTGCGGGCGCGCGGACCCTCCGCCCGACCCGGCGCCCCGGAGCCGCGATCCGACCCCGCGCGCGACGGCGGCGGCCCGAGTCGGCACGCGCGGGCCGCGATCCGACCCGATGCGCCGGAGCCGCGATCCGACCCGATGCGCGCGGCCGCGATCCGACACGATGCGCTAGAGCCGCGATCCGCCCCAATGCGCCAGGGCCGCGAGCCGCCCCGGCGCGCGGCCCGCTCGTCGCCTCAGACGCGCGAGAGCACCGGGCCGGCGGCGCGGATCAGCGTCATCAGCTGGCCGGCGATCCGGCCGAGCGGCAGCACCTCGTGCACGGCGCCGGCGGCCACCGCCTCGCGAGGCATGCCGTAGACCACGCAGCTCGCCTCGTCCTGGGCGATGTTGTGCGCCCCGGCCTCGCGCATCTCGAGCATCGCGTCGGCGCCGTCGCGGCCCATGCCGGTCAGCATCACGCCGATCGCGTTGCGCCCGACGTGCCGGGCGATCGACCTGAACAGCACCTCGACCGAGGGCTTGTGACGGTTCACCGGCGGGCCGTCCTCGATCGAGACGACGTAGTTCGCGCCGCTGCGCGACATCGCGAGGTGCCGTCCGCCCGGGGCGACGTAGACGTGGCCGGGCAGCACCCGCTCGCCCGCCTCGGCCTCCTTGACGTGCATCCGGCACAGGCCGTTGAGCCGCTCGGCGAAGCTGCGGGTGAAGCCGGGCGGCATGTGCTGGGTGACCAGGACCGCCGGGAAGTCGGCCGGCAGCTCGGTCAGCACCGTGCGCAGCGCCTCGGTCCCGCCGGTCGACGAGCCGATCGCGACGATCTTCTCGGTGCTGGCGCGCGAGTAGGCGATGGGCACCGGCTTGACCAGCGGCGGACGACCCGGGGCGACCGGGCCCGAGCCGGGCGCGCGCGGCGCCGCGGCCGGCGGCTCGGGCCGCGCGACCGGCCGACGCGCGATCCGCGCGCGCGCGGCGGTCCGCAGCTTGTCGCCGATCTCGGCGGCGATCTCCTGCAGCCCCTGCGCGACGCCGATCCTCGGCTTCGCGACGAAGTCGACGGCGCCGAGCTCCAGCGCCCGCAGCGTCGTCTCGGCGCCGCGCTCGGTCAGCGTCGACACCATGACGACCGGCATCGGCCGCAGCCGCATCAGCTTCTCGAGGAAGTCGAGGCCGTCCATGCGCGGCATCTCGACGTCGAGCGTGATCACGTCCGGGTCGAGGTTGCGGATCATCTCGCGCGCCATGTACGGATCGGTCGCGGCGCCGACGCAGGTCATGTCGGGCTGCGAGTCGATCACGCTCGACAGCAGGCTGCGCACCAGCGCGGAGTCGTCGACCACCAGCACTCGGATCTTCTTCATCTTCCGCGGTCCTTTCCCCGCTCAGAACAGCTCGACGCTGCCCGGGGCGGCGGCCGCCGGCTGCTTCGCCAGACGGCCGCGGTACGCCGACTCCTCCGACGCGATCGTGTCGGTCTGGGTCGAGGCGAGCTTCTTCACCAGCGCGCGCGCGCTCCCCGGGAACATGCAGACCTTGCGGGGATGCACGTCGAGCACGTCGCGCGAGACGATCGTGATGCGCTCGGCCGCGAGGAACTGCTCGACGAAGCGCACGTTCTGCTCGCCGACGTTCATCGACGAGAAGTTGCGCATCACCTGCCCGCCGCCGAACACCTTGGCCTCGAGGCGCTCGCGCCGGGCGCCGCGCTTCATCAGCTCGTTGATCAGCAGCTCCATCGCGTAGACGCCGTAGCGCCCGGCGCTGCCGCCGTCGGGCAGCATGAAGTGGTTCATCCCGCCCAGGCGGGCGGCGCGGTCGACCAGGCAGGCCGCGACGCACGAGCCGAGCACCGTCATCAGCAGCAGGTCGTCGTCGTCGTGCACGAAGTACTCGCCCGGCAGGATCTTGACCGCGTCGACCCGGAAGCCCGCGTCGTGGTAGAAGTTGGAGGCCTCGTAGTCCCTGGGCGGCTTCGCGCGCAGCGCCTGCACCCGGGCCGAGCCGGGCGGCGACAGGCCGGCGCCGGCCCGCGGCGGCGCGGGCGGGGTCAGCGGATGCATTCGGGCTCCCGCGCGCTGCGCTCGGCCAGCCGCTCGTACACCGTCTTGCCGCGCAGCGCGAACAGGTCGCTCTGCGACGAGAAGTTCTCCGAGTGCCCGACGAACAGCAGTCCGCCCGGGCGCATCGTGCGGTGGATGCGCGCGAGCACCTGCCGCTGCGTCGGCGCGTCGAAGTAGATCATCACGTTGCGGCAGAACACGACGTCGAACGGCTGCGGGAAGCGCAGCGCGTCGTGCACGAGGTTGACCTGCCCGAACTCCACGATCCGCGCGAGCTCCGGGCGCACGCGGATCCGGCCGGCGTTCGCGCCGGTGCCCTTCAGGAACCAGCGGCGCAGCCGCGTCGCGTCGAGCCCCTTGTCGGCGCCGTCGAGCGGGTAGACGCCCGCGCGCGCGGTGCGCAGCACGTCGGTGTCGATGTCGGAGGCGTGGATCGAGACCGGGGCGTTCGTGCCGAGCGTCTCGAGCGCGGTCATCGCGATCGACCAGGGCTCCTCGCCGGTCGAGGCCGCGGCGCACCAGATCCGCACCGGCCCCGACTGCTTCGCGAGGAACTCGGCGAGCAGCGGGAAATGGTAGGCCTCGCGGAAGAACGAGGTCAGGTTCGTGGTCAGCGCGTTCACGAACGGCTGCCACAGCGGCGAGTCCGGGCGCTGGACGGCGTCGAGCAGCGCCGAGTAGCCCGGCAGCCCGTGCTCGCGCAGCAGCCGCGCGAGCCGGCCCTGCACCATGCTCTGCTTGCTCGGCTGCAGGTGGATGCCCGCGCGCTCCTTGATCATCCGGCGCACGCGCTCGAAGTCGCCGGGCGCCAGCGCGATCTCGCCCATCGGGAAGGGTCCGCTGCTCATCGTCGTTCGTCCGTCCTCGCGCTCGGCCCGCCGGTCGCCGGTGCCCCGGTCCCCGGGCGCGACGCCCCGGGACCGTCGGTGTCCCGCGGCGGTGCCGGGCGCCGGGCCGCGTCTCGCGGGGTGGCGTTCAGAACTCCTCCCAGTCGTCGTCGGCCTTCGGCGCCGCGCGCGGCGCCTTCGGCGGCTCGGGTGCCCGCGCCGGCGCGGCGGCGGGCCGCGGCGCGGTCTCGGACCGGGGCGCGGGCTCGGCCGGCTTCGCCGCCGGTGCCTCGACGGGCTTCGCCGCCGGCGCGACGGCCCGCGGCTCGGCCGCCGCCCTGGGGGCATCGGCCTTCGGGGCATCGGCCTTCGATGCAGCGGCCTTCGGTGCGGCGGGCTTCGGTGCACCGGCCTTCGGTGCGGACGGCGTCGCGGCCGGGCGATCCGGCGCCGACGGCGTCGCGTCGCGCCGCGCCGCGGGCGGCGCCTTCGGCGCGGCGCCGCGCGGCGCGAGCTTCGCGGCGGGCGCCGGACGGACCGCCGGGGCGGTGCGCGCCGCGGTCCGCGGGACGGCGGGCTCGAGGCCCGGCT
>DASPJX010000157.1:0-14666 GCA_035628395.1 Burkholderiaceae bacterium
GGCGGCGGCGCGGGCGGCGCGCCGGCCGGCGGCATCGGCAGCCCCGGCGTCGCCGCGCGCGGCAGCGGCGCGCGCTCGCCGCGGAACGAGCCCTCGGCGACCGGCACCTTGTGGCCGGCCGCGTACATGCACTGCACGTACGACTGGTCGTAGCGACGCTGCGCGTCCCAGCCGCTCGTCGACGAGCGGTCGCTGCCGACCGCGGTGCCCACGAGCAGCCCGGTGCCGGCGCCGACGCCGGCGCCGCGCGAGCCGCCGATCGCGGCGCCGGCGACCGCGCCGACGGCGGCGCCGCCGACCGCGCCCGCGGCGACGGTGTCCTGCGCGACGCGCTCGGCGCCCTGCCCGCCGATGCGCTCGAGCGCGTAGCGACGGCAGGCGTCGTCGTCGATGCGGAACTGCGCGAACGTGCGCGTCGAGCCCGGCAGCGCCATCGTGCTCGGGCCGTTCGGGATCGACGCGCAGCCGGCCGCGCCGGCGACGAGCGCGAGCGCGGCGAGCGGCCGGACGGCCCGACGGGCCGCGGAACGACGGTTTCGATCGGTCATCTCGGACTCCTCACTGCGCCTGGGCCCGCGGCGGCACCGGCTGCCAGCCGTTCGTGCATTCGCGGACCTCCGGATACCAGCCCTGCGGCTCGGCGCACCAGTACCAGTAGCCGGCGGCCGGCGCCGCGCCCGGGTCGACCGGCTCCGGCGCGCGCTCGACGTAGACGACGTTGGGCGGCGGCGAGACCACCACCGGCGGCGCGACGACGACCGGCGGATACGCCGACCAGCCCCATCCCGGGTACCAGCCGGGGCCGTACCACGGCCGCCAGGGCGAGCCGATGTACACGTCGACGTGCGCGCCCGGCGCCAGTAGCCGCCGGGCGGCGGGTAGTAGCGCGAGCCGCCCACCGACGGCGCGCCCCCCCCGGGCGGCGGCACGACCACCGTCGGCGCGCCGGGCGCCGGCGCGGGCCGCGACGTGCCGGGACGCACCCCGGGCACGACCCCGCCCGCCTGCGCGAGCGGCGCCGGCTTCTGCACGATCGGGGCGCTCGCCTCCGGCCCCGCGCCGGGCGCCGGCTTCACCAGGACCGGCGGCGCGCCGGCCCCGTCCGGGCGGCCTTGGGCCCGCGCCGCGCCCGCCCCCGCGGCCGCCGCAGCCGCCGCCATCGTCGCCACCGCCATCCACCGGTTCATCGCATCGCTCCTGCACGGCGCTCGGCCGCGTTCCGGGCCGGCACGCGCCGGCGTGCCGCCTCCCTGCAAACGTTCGGCGGACCGATCGCGCCGACCGCCGATGCAATCCGTTACAAAACCTGCGCCCGGGCGGCGGCCGGTCGGCCTCCGATATCATCGGCCCCGCCATGCGCATCTCCGTCGTCGTCTCGGCCTACAACAACTGGCACGCCCTGGACCGGACGCTGCTCGGCTTCCGCTGCCAGAGCCTCGCGCCGGTCGAGCTGTGGGTCGCCGAGGACAGCGAGTTCGACGAGGTCGCGGCCACGGTCGCGAAGCATCGCGCCCTCGCCCCGTGGCCGATCCGGCACGTGACGCAGGCGAACCGCGGCTATCGCAAGCCGATCATGATGAACCGGGCGTTCCGCGACGCCGTCGGGGAGTTCGTCGTCTTCACCGACGCCGACTGCGTGCCGCGCGCCGACCTGCTCGCCGCCTACGCGCGGCTCGCCCGTCCCGGCGTCTTCCTCGCCGGCGGCAGCCACCTGTCGATCCCCGAGGCGTTCCACCGCGAGCGGCTGACCGACGAGATGGTGGTCTCGCAGCGGCTGTTCGACGCCGGCTGGCTGCGCGAGCAGGGCATCGAGCTGTCGCGCTGGCGGCTGACCCGCTCGCGCCCGCTCGCGCGCACGCTCGACCTGCTGACCGCGCGCAACTCGCTCAACGGCGCGAACACCGGCGCCTGGCGCGCCGACCTGCTGCGCGTCGGCGGCTACGACGAGTCGATGGGCTACGGCGGCGAGGACCGCAACCTCGGCTACCGGCTCAACAACGCCGGCGTGCGCGGCGTGCGCGCCCGTCACAGCCTCGTCTGGGTCCACCTGGATCACCCGCGCGGCTACGTCGACGCCGCGCTCAAGCGCGCCAACCTCGACTGGAACCGCGAGGTCAGGCGGCGCCGGCTGACCTGGCCGCGCGAGACCGCGATCCCGCGGGCCGCCGACGCCTGAGGCGCGGCGGCGCCGGCGCGCGCCGCGTCACTGGACGAACGAGGCCTCGCCCGCGCTGTGCAGGCGCGCGTACAGGCCGTCGCGCGCGATCAGCTCGTCGTGCCGGCCGGCCTCGACGATGCGCCCGTCGGCGAGCACGACGATCCGGTCGGCGTTCACGATCGTCGACAGCCGGTGCGCGATCACCAGCGTCGTGCGGTCGCGCATCAGCGTCTCGAGCGCGGCCTGCACGTGGCGCTCCGACTCGTTGTCGAGCGCCGAGGTCGCCTCGTCGAGGATCAGCACCGGCGCGTCCTTCAGGATCGCGCGGGCGATCGACAGCCGCTGGCGCTGCCCGCCCGAGAGCCGGATCCCGTTGTCGCCGATCACCGTCTCGAGGCCCTCGGGCAGCGAGGCGACGAACTCGTGCAGGTGGGCCGCGCGCAGCGCCGCCTCGATCCGCTCGCGCGGCGCGCCGCGGCGCGCGCCGTAGGCGACGTTGGCGGCGATCGTGTCGTTGAACAGCATCACCTGCTGGCTGACCCAGGCGACGTGCGAGCGCAGGCTCGCGAGCGCGAGCGTCTCGATCGGCACGCCGTCGAGCGTCACGCGGCCCTCGGTCGCCGAGTGGAAGCGCGGGATCAGGTTCGCGAGCGAGGTCTTGCCGCCGCCCGAGGGGCCGACCAGCGCGACCGTCTCGCCCGGCGCGATCCGCAGGTCGATGCCCTGCAGCGCCCAGCGCTCGGTGCCCGGATAGCGGAACGACACGCGCTCGAACGCGATCTCGCCGCGCGCGCGCTCGAGCGTGCGCGTGCCCGCGTCGGGCTCGAGCGGCTCGTCGACGAAGTCGAACACCACCTCGGCCGCGGCGAGCGCGCGCTGCAGGTCGCCGTTGACGTTGGCCAGGTGCTTGAGCGGCGCGAGCAGCATCAGCATCGCGGTGAGGAACGACACGAAGCCGCCGACGGTCGTCTGGTCGGCGCGCGACTGCACGAGCGCGATCCAGACGACGACCGCGACCGCGAGCGCGGCGGCGAGCTGCGTCATCGGCACGATCGTCGCGCTCGCGACCGTCATGCGGCGCGCGAAGTTGCGCAGCCGCTCGTTGGCCGACGCGAAGCGCGCCTTCTCGTAGTCCTGCCCGCCGTAGACCTTGATGACCGGGCTGCAGCGGATCGCCTCCTCGACGACGCCGGTCAGCTCGCCGGTGTAGCGCATCTGCTCCGACGACAGCCGGCGCATCCGCTTCGAGAACGCCGCGACCATGACGCCGACGATCGGGATCAGCACCGCGGCGATCAGGGTGAGCTTCCAGTTCAGGTACAGCAGCCAGCCGAGCAGGCCGACGATCACCGCGCTGTCGCGCACGAGGATCACGATCACCGCGCCGAGCGTCTGCGTGACGTGGCCGACGTCGTTGACGAGCTTGGCGATCGTGCGGCCCGAGGCCTCGCGCGCGAAGAAGCTCGCCGGCATCTCGGCGAGGCGCGCGAACATGTCGCGGCGCAGGTCGGCCAGCACCCGCTGGCTGACCCACGACATCGCGTAGTTCATCGCGAAGGTGAACACCCCGCGCGCGACGAACAGCGCGATCATCGCGAGCGGCAGGCCCCACAGCAGCCAGTCGGCGCCGTCGCGCCCGAAGCCCTGGTCGAGCAGCACCTTGAAGAGCGCCGGCAGCGCCGGCTCGGTCGCCGCGGTCAGCACCATGCCGACCACGCCGAGCGCGAACACCCGCCAGTGCGGCCGCACGTAGCCGAGCAGCCGGCGGATCAGCTCGCGGTCGTGCGCGCGGCGCGACGCGGCGTCGGCCGGCCCGGCCGCGCCGGGGCCCGGCGCCTCAGCCATAGCGCAGCTCGACGCCCTCGGGCGACAGCCAGTCGCGCAGCTGCGCGAGCAGCGTGTCGTCGGGGCGCACGCGCCACGCGTCGCCCAGCCGCACCGCGCAGCGCGCCGAGCCGTTGTGGTAGTGGATCTCGATCGGGCAGCCGCGCGGGCGCACCGGCGCGTCGTCGTCGTCCTCGGCGGAGAACACGCCGCCGTTCGGCGGCTCGGCCGCGCGCGTGCGGTACGGCTCGAGCAGCGCGCGCAGCCGCGCGCTGTCGGAGCCGCCGTTCATCCGCAGCAGCAGCGCCCGGGCGTGCTCGGCGCGCGCGCGCGCGAGATCGAGCACCCGCTCGGCGCCGATCCGCCAGCCGCCGCTGTAGTCGTCCTTCGACACCTTGCCGTGCACCACGAGGAGCTCGTCCTCGCGCAGCAGCGAGCGCGCCTGCTCGTAGAGCTCGTTGAAGATCGCGATCTCGACCGAGGCGCTCGCGTCGTCGAGGCCGAGCCGCACCATCTTGCCGCGCCGGGTCATGCCGACCTGCAGCGAGGTCACGATGCCGGCCACCGTCACCGGCACCGCGCCGTGCGAGTTCTCGGCGATCCGCGGCAGCTCGGCGAGCCGCGTCTTCACGAAGCGGCGCACCTCGGCCTCGTGGCCCTTGAACAGGTGCCCGCTCAGGTAGAAGCCGAGCGCGACCTTCTCCTCCTGCAGCCGGCGCCGCTCGTCCCACTCGGGGGCGGGCAGCCACTGCGGCGCGTCGGCCGCCTCGTCGCCGTCGCCGCCGAACAGGCTCGACTGGTTGGCGTGCGCGGCGCGCTGCTCGGCCGCCTCCATCGCCTGCGGGACGTTGGCGAGCAGCTTCGCGCGATCGGGGTCGAGCGCGTCGAACGCGCCGGCGCGCACCAGCGCCTCGATCGCGCGGCGGTTGACGACGCGCCGGTCGATGCGCCCGCAGAAGTCGAACAGGTCGGTGAACGGGCGCTCGGCGCGGGCGCGCAGGATGTCGAGCACCGCGTTCTCGCCGGTGCCCTTGATGCCGCCCAGGCCGTAGCGGATGGTCCGCGCGTCGATCGGGTCGAAGCGGTAGACCGAGCGGTTGATGTCGGGGCCGAGGACCGTGACCTTGTTGTCCTGCGCGTCCTTGACGAAGATCTGGACCTTGTCGGTGTCGTCCATGTCGGACGACAGCGTCGCGGCCATGAACTCGGCCGGGAAGTGCGCCTTCAGCCACGCGGTCTGGTAGGTGACGACCGCGTACGCGGCGGTGTGCGACTTGTTGAAGCCGTACTCCGCGAACTTCTCCATCAGGTCGAACAGCTGGGTCGCGAGGTTCGGGTCGTGGCCCTTCTTCTTCGCGCCCTCGGTGAAGATCGCGCGCTGCTGCGCCATCTCCTCCGCCTTCTTCTTGCCCATCGCGCGACGCAGCAGGTCGGCGCCGCCCAGCGTGTAGCCGGCGACGATCTGCGCGATCTGCATCACCTGCTCCTGGTAGACGATGACCCCGTAGGTCGGCTCCAGGCACTGCTGCAGGTCGGGATGGAAGTAGTCGATCTTCTGCTGGCCCTTCTTGCGAAGGATGAAGTCGTCGACCATGCCCGAGCCGAGCGGGCCGGGCCGGTACAGCGCCAGCACCGCGATGATGTCCTCGAAGCGGTCGGGCTGCAGCTTCTTCAGGAGCTTCTTCATCCCGTCGCCCTCGACCTGGAAGATCGCCGTCGTGTTGGCGTCCTTCAGGATCCGGTAGGCCTTCGGGTCGTCGAAGCCCAGCGTCGAGAGGTCGAGCGTGCGCTCGGGATGGTTGCGGTTGATGTAGTCGACCGCGAGCTGGATGATCGTGAGGTTGCGCAGCCCCAGGAAGTCGAACTTCACGAGGCCGACCGCCTCGACGTCGTCCTTGTCGTACTGCGCGACCACGGAGTCGGTGCCGGGGGCGCGGTAGAGCGGGCAGAAGTCGGTGAGCCGGCCCGGGGCGATCAGCACGCCGCCGGCGTGCATCCCGACGTTGCGGGTCAGGTCCTCGAGCGGCTCGGCCAGCGCGAGCAGCTCGCGGACCTCCTCCTCCTTCTGCTCGCGCTCGGCGAGCAACGGCTCGGCCTTGCGGGCCTCGGCGAGCGACAGCGGCTTGGCCTGGACGATCGGGATCAGCTTCGAGAGCTGGTCGCAGAACGTGTACGGCATGTCGAGCACGCGGCCGGCGTCGCGGATCACCGCCTTCGAGGCCATCGTGCCGAAGGTCGCGATCTGGGACACCGCCTGCGCGCCGTACTTGTCGCGCACGTACTCGATGACCTTCCAGCGGTTGTCCTGGCAGAAGTCGATGTCGAAGTCGGGCATCGACACCCGCTCGGGGTTCAGGAACCGCTCGAACAGCAGCGCGTAGGGCAGCGGGTCGATGTCGGTGATGCCGAGCGCGTACGCGACCAGCGAGCCCGCGCCCGAGCCGCGGCCGGGGCCGACCGGCACGCCGTTCGCCTTCGCCCAGTTGATGAAGTCGGCCACGATCAGGAAGTAGCCGGGAAAGCCCATCTGGATGATGGTCTCGCACTCGGTGCGCAGCCGCGTCTCGTAGCGCGGCCGGGCGGCCTCGCGCGCGGCGGGCGCGGGGAACAGCTTCTCGAGCCGCCGCTCGAGCCCCTCGGCCGCGAGACGGCGCAGGTAGTCGTCGATCGACAGGCCGTCGGGCGTCGGGAAGTCGGGCAGCCGCGACTTGCCGAGCTCCATCTGGAGGCTGCAGCGCTCGGCGATGCGCACCGCGTTCTCGATCGCCTCGGGCAGGTCGGCGAAGCGCTCGACCATCGCCTGCTGCGACAGGAACCACTGCTCCTCGGTGTAGCGGCGCACCCGGCGCGGGTTCGCGAGGATCTCGCCGTCGGCGATGCAGACCCGCGCCTCGTGCGCGCGGTACTCGTCGCGCTCGAGGAACTGCACGGGGTGGGTCGCGACGACCGGCAGCCCGAGCCGGGCGGCGAGCGTGGCCGCGGCCCGCAGCTGCGGCTCGGCGTCGGCGTGGCCGCTGCGCTGCAGCTCCAGGTAGTAGGCGTCGGGGAAGGCGCGCGCCCACTCGCGGGCGAGCTCGGCCGCGCCCTCGAGGTTGCCGGCGAGCAGCGCCTGCCCGACGTCGCCCTGCTGCGCGCCCGACAGCGCGATCAGGCCGTGGTGGCCGTCGGGCCCGGGCGGGAGCGCGCCGAACCATTCGCGCCGCATCTCGCCGCGGCCGCGGAACTCGTTCTCGAGCCAGGCGCGCGAGAGCAGCTCGCACAGGTTGCGGTAGCCGGTGCGGTCGCGCACCAGCAGCAGCGCCCGGTGCGGCCGGTCGCGCTCGGCGTCGTTGGTGATCCAGGCGTCCACGCCGAGGATCGGCTTGATGCCCTTGCCGCGGGCGGCCCGGTAGAACTTGATCCAGCCGTAGACGTTGGCGCTGTCGGTCAGCGCGAGCGCGGCCTGGCCGTCCCGGGCCGCGGCCCCGACCAGCGCGTCGATCCGGACGATCGAGTCGCTGACCGAGTATTCGGAATGGACTCGCAGGTGGACGAAGCGCGGCGCCGGCATGGGTCGATTCTACCGCCGCGATTCCGGTCCGCTCCGCCGCTGCGGGAAGCCCGCGGTCCGGTCCGGCTCCGACCCCCGTCGCTATAATCCGCGGCCGATGTCCGCACCCGTTCCCCGCCCCGCGCCGCTCGACGGCGCGCTCCCGACCCCTCGCACGAGCCCTGCCGCGCCGCACGGCCGCGAGCACCGGCGCGCGCTCGGCGTGCTGATGCTGTGCACCGTGCTCTGGAGCACGGCCGGGGTCGGCACGCGGCTGCTCGAGCGCGTCGAGGGCTTCGAGGTCGCGTTCTGGCGCGCGCTGTTCTGCGCGGCGTGCGTCGGGGTCGTGATGGCGGTGCGCGGCGGCGGCGCGGTCTGGCGGCCGCTGGTCGCCTCGGGCCCGGCCGGGCTGGTCTCGGGCCTGATGTGGGGCACGATGTTCACCGCCTTCATGCTCGCGCTGACCCGCACGAGCGTGGCCAACGTGCTCGTCGTGATGGCCGCGAGCCCGCTGCTCGCCGCGCTGCTCGGCTGGGTGGTGCTGCGCGAGCCGGTGCTCGCGCGGACCTGGAGCGCGATCGCGATCGCCGGCGCGGGGATCGTCTGGATGGTCCGCGACGGGCTCTCGGCCGACGGCCTCGAGGGCATGGCGATCGCGTTCGCGGTGCCGGTGGCCGCCGCGATCAACATCGTGCTGCTCAAGCGCACCGGCGCGCGCGTCGACCTGCTGCCCGCGGTCGGCATCGGCGCGCTGATGTGCTGCGCGGTCACGCTGCCGATCGCGTGGCCGCTGTCGGCGAGCGCGCACGACCTGACGATCGTCGCGCTGCTCGGGGTGTTCCAGCTCGCGGTGCCCTGCATGCTGATGGTCCGCGCCTCGCGCCACCTGGCGCCGCACGAGATCGCGCTGCTCGGCCTGCTCGAGGTGGTGCTCGGCCCGCTGTGGGCGTGGCTGGGCGCCGGCGAGCGGCCGGGCGCGGCCACGATCCAGGGCGGCGCGCTGGTGCTCGCCGCGCTGGTGCTGAACGAGCTGGTGGGGATGCGGGCGAAGCGGGCATAGCCCGCGCGATCACTTCTCGACGAACGCCCGCTCGATCACGTAGTCGCCGGGCACGCCCTGCGACGGCGAGATCGCGAAGCCCCGCGCGTCGAGCAGCGACCGGGTGTCGGCGAGCATCGCGGGGCTGCCGCAGATCATCGCCCGGTCCTCGGCGGGCGACAGCGGCGGAAGGCCGAGGTCGTCGGTCAGGCGGTTCGTCTCGATCAGCTCGGTGATGCGGCCGCGGTGGCGGAACGCCTCGCGGGTGACCGTCGGGTAGTAGACGAGCTTGTCGCGGACCGCGTCGCCGAAGAACTCGTTGCCCGGCAGCTCGGTCTGCAGGAAGTCCGCGTACGCGAGCTCGCTCGCGAGCCGCACGCCGTGCACGAGCACGACCTTGTCGAAGCGCTCGTAGGTGTCGGGGTCCTTGACGATCGACAGGAACGGCGCGAGACCGGTGCCGCTGCCGAACAGGTAGAGCCGCCGGCCGGGCTTCAGGTCGTCGACGACCAGCGTGCCGCTCGGCTTGCGGCTGACCAGCACGCCGTCGCCGGGCTTCAGGTGCTGCAGCCGCGAGGTCAGCGGGCCGTTCGGCACCTTGATGCTCAGGAACTCGAGGTGGTCCTCGTAGTTGGCGCTCGCCACGCTGTAGGCGCGCATCAGCGGCTTGCCCTCGACCTCCAGCCCGATCATCACGAAATGGCCGTTGCGGAAGCGCAGCGACGGATCGCGCGTGGTCCTGAAGCTGAAGAGCGTGTCGTTCCAGTGACGGACGTCGAGCACGGTCTCGGTATTGAAGGCGGACATGGCGGCCGGCGGTGCGGGCGTCTGGAGGAGGCGGGATGCTACCCCGGACGGCCGCGCCCGCGAAATGACGGTGTTCGATGAGCAAACGTCCGGCCTGCCCGGTCCCGTGCCGCCCGGCCCCGCCCCGCCCGGAGGCCGCGCCGCTCAGCCGCGCAGCCGGCGCGCCTTCTCGGCCAGCCGCTGCCCGTACGAGCGCGCGGTGTCGAGATCGCCCTTCGGCGGCGACTGCTCGGGCGGCACGTTGTCGGCCTGCGCCATCACGCCGATCGACGAGCCGAGCCGGTTCACCGCGTCCGGGTCGCCCGGGCGCGACGGCGGCATGTGGCCGGTGCCGACCCAGATCATGCCGTGCTGCATCGCCAGCGTGACGAAGTACATCAGCGTCGAGTACTTGTCGCCGCTCATGTTCAGCGAGCAGGTGAAGCCGCCGGCGAGCTTGTCCTTCCAGCCCTGGGTGAACCACACCTTGGCGCTGGCGTCGGCGAACTTCTTGAAGTCGCCCGAGGCGCCGCCCATGTAGGTCGGCGCGCCGAAGACGATCGCGTCGGCCGCGGCGAGCGACGCCCACTGGGCGTCGCCGACCCCCGTCACGTCGAGCAGCTCAACCTCGGCGCCGGGCACCGAGGCCGCGCCGTCGCGCAGCGCCTCGGCGACCCGCCTCGTGTGGCCGTAGCCGGAGTGGAAGGCGACGACGATGCGGGTCATCGGCGCGTCCTCAGCGGTCGGCGAGCTTCGCGGCGATCCGGGCGACGTGCGCGCCCTGGAACCGCGCGCCCTCGAGCTCGACCGCCGACGGCTGGCGGCTGCCGTCGCCCCCGGCGATCGTGCTGGCGCCGTAGGGCGAGCCGCCCTTGATCTCCTCGAGGCCCGACTGGCCGGCGAACGAGTACGGCAGGCCGACCACGACCATGCCGTGGTGCATCAGCGTCGGCACGAAGGTCAGGATCGTCGACTCGAGGCCGCCGTGCTGCGTCGCGGCCGAGGTGAACACCGAGCCGACCTTGCCGATCAGGCTGCCCTTCGCCCAGAGCCCGCCGGTCTGGTCGAGGAAGTTGCGCATCTGCGCCGCCATGTTGCCGAACCGGGTCGGCGTGCCGAAGACGATCGCGTCGTACTGCGGCAGCTCGTCGACGGTGGCGACCGGCGCCGCCTGGTCGAGCTTGATGCCGGACTTGCGCGCGACCTCCTCGGGCACGAGCTCGGGCACGCGCTTGACGGTCGCCTCGGCGCCGGCCGAGCGCGCGCCTTCCGCGACGGCGTTCGCCATCCGCTCGATGTGACCGTAGGACGAGTAGTACAGCACGAGGACTTTCGCCATGTGGATTCCGTTCGTTGTAGGTGTGGAGAGGAAAGGGAGAGGAAGGGCGTCAGCGCGGCAGGTCGAAGACGATCACCTCGGCCGACTCGCCGCGCTCGATCGACACGCCGGGCTCGTCGGCGATCGTCGCCGCGTCGCCGGCGCCGAGCGCCCGACCGTTGACCGTGGCGGCGCCGCGCGCGACGTGCACGTAGGCTTGGCGCCCCGGCGCGAGCTCGAGCGACGCCCGTTCGTCGCCGTCGAAGAGCCCGGCGTACATCCGCGCCTGCTGGTGGATCGTCACCGAGCCGTCGGCGCCGTCGGGCGAGGCGACCAGCCGCAGCCGGCCGCGCTTCTCGGCCTCGGAGAAGTGCCGCTCCTCGTAGCCGGGCTCGATGCCGCGGCGCTCCGGCACGATCCAGATCTGCAGGAAGTGCGTCGGGGAGTCGGCCTGGTGGTTGAACTCGGAGTGCATCACGCCGGTGCCGGCGCTCATGCGCTGCACGTCGCCCGGCCGGATCACCGAGCCGTTGCCCATGCTGTCCTTGTGCGCGAGCGCGCCGTCGAGCACGTAGCTGACGATCTCCATGTCGCGGTGCCCGTGCGTGCCGAAGCCGGTGCCGGCGGCGATCCGGTCCTCGTTGATGACCCGCAGCGGCCCGACGCCCATGCGCGCCGGATCGTGGAAGTCCGCGAACGAGAAGCTGTGCCAGGAGTCGAGCCAGCCGTGGTCGCCGTGCCCGCGCTCGTTCGCCTTGCGTACCTCGATCATCGTGGCCTCCGTCGTCCGGTGTGGGGATGACTCGAGAGTACGGGCCCGCCGAGCGTCGCGGATCGCTATGATCCGTACCCTGCATTCAAATTCCTTGAACCCATGCCGCTGACGCTGGAAGCGCTCGAGACCGTCGACACGATCGCCCGCAAGGGCAGCTTCGCCGCGGCGGCGGCCGAGCTCGGCAAGGTGCCCTCGGCGCTGACCTACACCGTGCGCCGGCTGGAGGACGAGCTCGACGTGCTGCTGTTCGACCGGCGCGGGCCGCGCGCGACGCTGACCGAGGCCGGACGCGAGCTCGTCGACCAGGGCCGCCACCTGCTGCGCTCGGCCGACGACCTGGCGGCGCGGGTGCGCCGCGTCGCGAGCGGCTGGGAGCCGGAGCTGTCGATCGCGGTCGACGCGCTGATCGACTTCGACCGGATGCGCGCGCTGGTCGAGGACTTCTACCGGCAGGGCGCGCCGACGCGGCTGCGCTTCTCGTACGAGGTGCTCGACGGCACCTGGGAGGCGCTGCTCGAGGGCCGCGCGCACCTGGCGATCGGCGCGGGCCACGACGTGCCGAGCCCGGCGCTGCGCTCGACGCGCTTCTCGATCCGCCCGCTCGGGCGGATGGCGTTCGTGTTCTGCGTCGCGCCCCACCATCCGCTCGCCTCGGTGCCCGAGCCGCTGCCGGCGGAGGCGGTGCACGCGCATCGCGCGGTCGCGATCGCGGGCACCTCGCGGCTCGGGCCGTCGCGCACCACCGGGCTGCTGTCCGGCCAGGAGACGCTGACGGTGGCCACGCTCGAGCAGAAGGTGTCGGCGCAGATCGCGGGGCTCGGCGTCGGCTGGCTGCCGGAGCCGTTCGCGCGGACGCACCTCGCCTGCGGACGGCTGGTCGCGCGCCGCACCGCCGAGCCGCGCGCGCCCGAGGCGATCCACTACGGCTGGCGCCGCGCCGATCCCGGCAACGCGCTGCGCTGGTGGCTGTCGCGGCTCGACGTGCCGGTGGTGCGCGAGCGGCTGATCGCCGGACCCGACGCGCCGCCGACGCCCGGCGCGTTCGCGGTCGTCGACGCGGATCCGGCGCCCGACGCCGCGCCGGCGCGGTCGCGGCGCCGCACCCGCCGGGACGACCGGTGAGCGCGGTGCCGCGCGACGCCGGGGCGCGCCGCCGATGAGCGCGCGCCCCTACGTCGGGCGCTTCGCGCCGTCGCCGACCGGCCCGCTGCACGCCGGCTCGATCGTCGCCGCGCTCGCGTCCTGGCTCGACGCGCGCGCCCACCGCGGCCGCTGGCTGCTGCGCATCGAGGACCTCGACCCGCCGCGCGAGCGGCCGGGGGCGAGCGCCTCGTTCCTCGCGACGCTGCCGGCGCTCGGGCTCCGGTGGGACGGCGAGCCGCTGTTCCAGTCGACCCGCGGCGAGGCGTACGCCCGGGCGCTCGAGGCGCTCGTCGCGGCCGGTCGCGCGTATCCCTGCGGCTGCACGCGGCGCGAGATCGCCGACTCGCAGCGGCGCGCCGGCGCGCCGCTCGCGCGCCACGGCGAGCTGCCCTACCCCGGCACGTGTCGCCACGGGCTGCCGCCGGGGCGCGCGCCGCGCGCCTGGCGGCTGCGCGTGCCCGAGGGCGTCGCGCGCTTCGTCGACCGTGCGGGCGGCCCGCAGGCGCAGGACGTCGCCGCCGAGGTCGGCGACTTCGTGTTGCGGCGCGCCGACGGGCTCTGGGCCTACCAGCTCGCGGTGGTCGTCGACGACGCCGAGCAGGGGGTGACCGACGTGGTGCGCGGCGCCGACCTGCTCGGCTCCACCGCCCGGCAGATCGTGCTGATGCGCGCGCTCGGGCGGCCCGAGCCGCGCTGGCTGCACGTGCCGGTGGTGCTCGCCTCCGACGGCGAGAAGCTCTCGAAGCAGAACGGCGCGGCGCCGGTCGACGCGACGCGGCCGCTCGAGGCGCTCGCCGCCGCGCTCGCCCACCTGGGGATCGAGCCGCCCCCGCCGGCGCCGCTCGACGCCTGGCTGGCCGAGGCGACCCGCCGCTGGGCGGCCCGGCATCGGATCGACGGCTGAACGGTGCGATCCTGCGCGCTGCGCGTCCCCGCGCCCGGCCGCGGGCGCGCACGGCGCGACCGACGCGACCCGCTTCCGTTCCGATGCGACTCTCCGCCCTCTTCCGCCGCCGCAGGACCTGGATCGTCCCCGTTCCCGTGCAGATCCTGCCGCCGGCGCCGCCCGGACGCGACGCGGACGTCCCCGCGGGCGCGCCGTGGATGCCGGGGCTCGCCGCGCCGGCCGCCGTCCGGGGCGACGGCTCCGGCTGGGACCCGACGCGCCGCTGGCGGCGCGCGCCGAGGCAGCGGCTGTCGATGGCCGCGCACCGGCTCGTGCTCGCGGTCGGGCAGTCGGGCGGGCGCGTCGACGAGCTCGCGCGCCGCTATCCGCACGTGCTGAACGCGGTGGTGCTCGCGCTGCCCGACCGGGACGCCGCGCTCGCGACGCTCGACGGGTTCCTCGCCGATCGCCGCGGCGGTCGCCGGGGCTGGCCCGACGACGCGCTGGCCGAGCTGCACGCGCTGCGCGGCCTGATCCTCGAGCCCGGCGGCGCCGCGCGCCGCCGCTGACGGCTCAGCTCTTCCGCATGCCGCCGAGCAGCGCGGCGACCGGGCGCGTGGGGCGGCGGACCGGACCGCGCGAGCCGTCGGGCGCCGGCGCCTGCGGCTCGCCCGCCGCGGCGGCCTCGCCCGCGGCCGGCTCGTAGGGCTTCGAGAACAGCGGGTCCTCGTTGGGACGGGCGGGCGCCGACGGCGCCGGGCGCGCGCGCGCCGGGCGATCGTCGTCGCGCTCGCGCGTGCGGCGCGGCCGCTCGACGCGCGCCTCGGCGCGGTCGCCCCAGGCCTCGCGCCGGTGTCCGGGCGCGGCCGCCTCGACCGCGAGCTCCTCGACCGGCAGCTTGCGCTTGGTGAGCTTCTCGATGTCGGCGAGCAGCCGGTCGTCGTTGCCGGAGGTCATCAGCGACAGCGCGATGCCCGAGGCGCCCGCGCGGCCGGTGCGGCCGATGCGGTGCACGTAGTCCTCGGGCGAGTACGGCAGGTCGTAGTTGATGACCGCCGGCAGCTCGGCGATGTCGAGGCCGCGCGCGGCGACGTCGGTCGCGACCAGCACGACGATGCGGCCCTGCTTGAAGTCCTCGAGGGTCTTCAGCCGCTCCTGCTGGCTCTTGTCGCCGTGGATCGCCGCGGCGTTCAGGCCGTCCTTCTCGA
>DASPJX010000158.1:0-11024 GCA_035628395.1 Burkholderiaceae bacterium
TGATGCGCAGGCTCGCCGGGAAGTGAGCGCGGCGGCGCGGCCGGTCGCCGCGCCCCGTCGTCGCGCCCCGTCGTCGCACCCCGTCGTCGCACCCCGTCGTCGCGCCCCATCGCCACGCCCCGGCTCGCGCCCGGCCCGCGCCCCGAACCGCCGCGCCGCGTCCCGGCGCGCCGCGGGAAGTCAGCGCGGCAGCGCCGCCACCGCCTTCGCGAACGCGTCGCGGCCCTGCGCGAGCACCGCCGCCTTCCAGTCGTCGGCGTCGACGAAGAACGCCGCGGTCATCCGCTCGCGCGCGGTCGCGCGCAGCGCCTCGTCGCCGGGCGCCCGCGCGGCCACCCAGTGGTCGACGCGCAGCGCGTCGATCATCGCCTCGAGCGGCAGCGTGCCGAACTCGATCGCGATCGCGGCGAGCGCGGTGCCGGGGCACTCGTCGTACGCGGCGCCGCCGATCTGCCCCTCGATCCTCGCCGACGCCGACGAGCCCTCGTAGATCGAGGTGACCCGCTCGCCCCAGACCGCGCGCGTGCGCGCGACGTCGTCGGGCGCGTCGAGCCCGGCGTAGATCAGCTCGCCGTGGCCGGCGGGCCCGAGCCCGGTGTGCACGTCGATCCAGTACAGCCGCTCGGCGCCGCGCGCATGGCGGCGCAGCACCTCGCGCATCGTCGCGTTGCTCCAGGTGGGGGCGTTCCCCGCGTGGAAGAGTCCGTCGGGTCGCGAGCGCTGGCCGTGCGAGACCGCCCACTGCCACCAGGCGAGCCCGCGGCGCGCGACGCAGGCGCCGATCGCCGCCGCGTTCTCCGCGGTCCAGGGCCAGCGCTCGGGCAGCAGCAGCGGATGCACCTCGTCGTAGGCCGGGTCGTCGGCGGGGCCGGAGAACGTGCGGAAGTTCCGGTTCAGGTCGACGTTGTCCTCGGTCGTGCGCCGCCGCCACGAGAAGCCCCACGGATTGATCGCGTGCAGCAGCACGACGCGCGCGCCGGCCGCGAGCGCGTCGTCGATCTCCCCGCCGTCGGCGAGCAGCGCGTGCTGGATCCCGCTGCCGCAGTAGCCCTCGACGCCGTGCGTGCCCGAGTGCAGCAGCACGACCGAGGCGGCGTCGTCGGGGCCGAGGACGGCGACGTCGGCGGCGAGCGCCTCGCCGTCGAGGCCGCGCAGCGGATGCGCGTGCTCGTGGAGCCGCGCGCCGCGCGCGCGCGCGGCCGCGAGGAACCGCTCGCGCGCCTGCGCGTAGCTCGACGGGAAGTGGGGGTCGGGTCGGATCATGGATCGGGCGCGGCCGGACCGCGCGGCTCAGGTGACGGCCTTGCGGGCCAGGAAGTCGGGATGGTCCCAGGCGCGGGTCGCGACCACGTCGCCGAGCGCCTCGGCCGCGTCCCACGCGTCGACGAAGCGCAGGTAGAGCGGCGCGAAGCCGAAGCGCAGCAGGTCGGGCGCGCGGAAGTCGCCGATCACGCCGCGGGCGATCAGCGCCTGCACGATCGCGTAGCCCTGCGGATGCGAGAGCGACACCTGGCTGCCGCGCCGCTCGGCCTCGCGCGGGCTCGCGAGCCCGAAGCCCGACGCGGCGCCGAAGCCGCCGACCGCGCGCTCGGCGCGCGCGAGGAAGGTCTCGCACAGCGCCGTGCTCTTGGCGCGCAGCAGCCCGAGGTCGACGCCGTCGAACGCGTCGAGCGCGGCCTCGAGCGCGAGCAGCGACAGCTGCGGCTCGGTGCCGCACAGCAGCCGCTCGATGCCCGGCGCCGGCTGCCACGCGTGCTCGAACGCGAACGGCCGCGCGTGGCCGTGCCAGCCCACCAGCGGCTGCTCGAGCTCGCCGATCCAGCGACGCGCGACGTACGCGAAGGCCGGCGCGCCGGGCCCGCCGTTCAGGTACTTGTAGCCGCAGCCCACCGCGAAGTCGACCTCCAGCGCGTCGAGCTCCACCGGCATCGCGCCCGCGGTGTGCGCGAGGTCCCACAGCGCGAGCCCGCCCTGCGCGTGCGCCCGCGCGGTGATCGCCGCCATGTCGTGGCACCGTCCGCTGCGGTAGTCGACGTGCGTCAGCTGCACGAGCGCGAGCCGCTCGCCGGCCGCCGCGATCGCCGCCGGCACCTCGTCCTGCGGCGGGCACACGAGCTCCATGCCGAACAGCGCGGCGACCGACGCGTCGAGGTACACGTCGGTGGGGAAGTTGCCGCGCTCGGCGACGATCACGGTGCGTCCGGGCGCGCGCCGGCGCTGGATGCCGATCGCGCCGGCGAGCAGCTTGAACAGGTTGACCGAGGTCGAGTCGGTGACGATCACCTGGTCGGGCGCCGCGCCGACGAGCCGCGCGATCTTCGCGGCCGCGCGCTGCGGCGCGGTGTACCAGCCCGCGTCGTTCCACGAGCGGATCAGGCCGTGCGCCCATTCGCGCTCGACCGCCTCGCGCATGCGCGGCGCGACCGCCGCCGGCATCGCGCCGAGCGAGTTGCCGTCCAGGTAGATCGTGTCCGGCGGCAGCACGAAGCGCGCGCGCGCGAACGCGAGCGGGTCGGCGGCGTCGAGCGCCTCGCAGTCGGCGCGGGTGGTCGGTCGGTGCATGGAGGAAGGATAGCGCGGGGCGCCGGGGCCCGGCTCAGCCGTCGCGCCGGGCCGGGCCGATCATCCGGTCGACGACCGAGCCGAGCGGGGTGGCCGCGTCCGCCAGGTCGTGGACGACGTCGAAGTGGTTGCGGCCGGCGACCTCGAGGGTCGTCGCAGCGGGCCCGAGGGCGGTGGCGAACGCGCGGCTCTGCGCGACGAAGGACGCGGTCTCGTGCTCGCCCCAGGCGACGAGCACCGGCCCGGTCGGCGGCATCGGATGCGACAGCGGGCTCGCCGCCCAGGCGCGCGCCTCGTCGAGGCCGAGCGCGCGGTTGACGTAGGTCGGCACCAGCGGCCGCAGGTCGTAGACGCCGGACAGCAGCAGCGCGCCGGCCGGCCGCGCCGCGCCGGCGTCCAGCAGCGCCATCGCCGCCAGGTGCGCGCCGGCCGAGCTGCCCGCCAGCCAGATCCGGCGCCGGTCGACGCCGAGGTCCGCCGCGCCGGAGGCGAGCGCGCGCACCGCGCGGCGGACCTGGTCGACGATGCGCGCGAGCGAGGCGCGCGGCGCGAGCGTGTAGCCGACCGCGGCCCAGGCGATGCCGCGCGGCACCGCGTCGAGCGCGCCGAACGCCGAGTCCCGCCGCGACAGCTCCTGCCAGTAGCCGCCGTGCACCCAGACGATCAGCGGCGCGTCGGCGCCCGCCGGGAACACGTCGATCGCCTCGTCGGGATCGTCGCCGTAGGCGAGCGTCGCGCAGCGCAGCGCCGCGTGCGCGGCCTCGCTGCGCGTCCGGTAGGCGTCGAGCAGCGGCCCGAGCGCCGATACGCGGGAGCTCGGGGAGTACTCGCGCTCGAGCCGCTCGAGCGGCCAGGCGCGCCAGTCGGGCGGGAGCGAGGCGCTCATGCGGGGCGAGGCGGCCGGCGGGCCGACGGGACGGCGGACATCCGGCGAGCATAGCGCGCCCGCGGCGGCCTTCCCCGCCCGCGGCGTTCCGTCCGGCGTCGAACGCGGGCGCCGGCGCGGTCGATCCGTGTAGCATCGGATCGACCACGAGGAGACGCCGCCATGGCCGACTATCGGACGCTCGAGTACGTCGTCGACCCCCGCAACCCGCGCGTCGCGCGCATCGCGCTGAACCGCCCCGACCGGCTCAACGCGATCAGCCTCGACATGCCCCGCGAGATCCGGCGCGCGGTCGAGTCGGCCGAGGCCGACCCCGCCGTCCACGCGATCGTCGTCGAGGGCCGCGGGCGCGCGTTCTGCGCCGGCTACGACCTGCAGGACTCGGCCCAGAACCGCACGCACGACAGCCCGTGCCAGCAGGAGGCCTCGCCCTGGGACCCGATGGTCGACTACGCGGCGATGAAGGGCTTCACCGAGGACTTCATGAGCCTGTGGCGCTCGCGCAAGCCGACGATCGCGAAGGTGCAGGGCTTCGCGGTGGCCGGCGGCAGCGACATCGCGCTCGCCTGCGACCTGCTGGTGATGGCCGACGACGCCCGGATCGGCTACATGCCGACCCGCGTGTGGGGCTGCCCGACCACCGCGATGTGGACGTTCCGCCTCGGGCCGATGCGCGCGAAGCGGATGATGTTCACCGGCGACACGATCGACGGGCGCACCGCCGCCGAGTGGGGGCTCGCCACCGAGTCGGTCCCCGCGGACCGGCTCGACGCCGCGGTCGACGCGCTCGCCGACCGGATCGCCGGCGTGCCGGCCGGCCACCTCGCGATGCACAAGCTCGTCGTCAACCAGGTGATGCTGACGATGGGCCTCGAGCAGACGCAGATGCTCGCCACGGTGTTCGACGGCATCACGCGGCACAATCCGGAGGGGCTGTGGTTCCGCCGGTACGCGCAGGTGAACGGCTTCAAGGAGGCGGTCCGCTGGCGCGACTCGGGCGAGCCGATCCCCGAGGGCGACGACGCGCGCGCCCGCATCGCGGAGCTCGAGCGGCAGCTCGCCGAGCTGCGCGGCACCCGATGACGAGCCATTCCATCCGGAGGAGATCCCCGTGTTCCAGAACGACCTGCTGAAGGGCAAGCGATTCCTCGTCACCGGCGGCGGCACCGGTCTCGGCCGCGCGATGAGCGAGCGGTTCCTGCAGCTCGGCGCCGAGGTGGCGATCTGCGGCCGGCGCAAGCTCGTGCTGGACGAGGCCGCGCAGCGGATGATGGAGGCCACCGGCGGCCGGGTGACGACGCACGCGGTCGACATCCGCGACGCGCAGGCGGTCGACGCGATGGCCGACGAGCTGTTCGCCGCGGGCGGGCTCGACGGGCTCGTCAACAACGCCGCCGGCAACTTCATCAGCCCGACCGAGGCGCTGAGCACGCGCGGCTTCGACGCGATCGCCAACATCGTCTTCCACGGCACGTTCTACGTGACGCACGCGATCGGCCGGCGCTGGGTCGCGCAGGCGAAGGCCGCCGGCGGCTGGCGCGCGCCGATGCCGATGAAGTCGGTGATGTCGATCGTCGTCACCTGGGTCGACAACGGCGGGCCGTACGTCGTGCCCTCGGCGATGAGCAAGGCCGCGATCGCGACGATGACGCGCTCGCTCGCGATCGAGTGGGCGCGGCACGGCATCCGGCTCAACGCGATCGGCCCGGGCGAGATCCCGACCGAGGGCATGAGCAAGCGGCTGAACCCGGGCGAGGAGCCCGGCGCGCGCTCGAAGGCGAGCAACCCGCAGGGCCGCTGCGGCGAGATGTCGGAGCTGCAGAACCTCGCGACCTTCCTGATGTCGGGCGGCTGCGACTGGCTGAGCGGCCAGGTGATCCACATGGACGGCGCGCACCACCTCGCCACCGGCGGCAACTTCTACGGCCTGCGCGAATGGAGCGACGCGCAGTGGCGCGAGGCGCGCGAGCGCATCGAGTCGCAGAACGCGAAGGACCGCGCGCAGCGCTGACGAAGCGGTCGGGTTCCGGCGCGCGTTCCTCCCGCGGCACCGGTCGCCTTGACACGCGACGACCGGGCCCCGTACCGTACACGACTGATATATCAATGATGTACCGGGAGGGGACGTGGTCGAGGATATCGGGCCGATGGCGGGCACGGCGCTCTTCTGCGCGCCGCCCCGGATCCTGTACGGCCGCGGCAGCCTCGCGAAGCTGCCGGCGCTGCTCGCCCGGCGCGGGCTGAAGCGCCCGCTGCTCGTCACCGATCCGTTCTTCACCCGGGGCTCGCGCGCGGCGGGCGACCTGGTCGCCTCGCTCGCCGAGGCCGGCATCGCCTGCGAGGTCAGCGACCTCGGCGAGCCCGACCCGAGCATCGAGCTGTGCCGACGGGTCGCCGCGCGCGTCGCAGGCGTCGACGTCGACTGCGTGATCGGACTGGGCGGCGGCAGCAACCTCGACCTCGCGAAGGCGCTGTCGGTGCTGCTGCGGTTCGGCGGCGACCCGGCCGACTACGTCGGCGAGGGCCGGCTGCCCGGCGCGCCGCTGCCGCTCGTCGCGATCCCCACCACCTCCGGCACCGGCTCCGAGATCACGGCGGGCGCGGTCCTGGTCGGCGAGGGGCGCACGACCAAGGTGGCGCTGATGGACAACGAGCTGCGGCCGCGGATCGCCGTCGTCGACCCGGCGCTCACCGACTCGTGCCCGCCGAAGGTGACCGCCGAGGCCGGAGCCGACGCGATGACGCACGCGGTCGAGAGCTTCCTCGGCGTCGAGGCGGGCGAGGGCCCCGGGGCCGGCGCGACCGATCCGGGCTACTCGGGCAACACGCCGCTCGCGCGGCTGCTCGCGCTCGAGGCGATCGGCCGGCTCGCGCGCGCGGTGCCGCGCGCGGTGGCCGACGGCGCCGACACCGCGGCGCGCGACGAGGCGGCCTACGGCAGCCTGCTCGCGAGCCTCGCCTACGGCAGCGTCGGCCTGCACGGCGTCCACGCGATCGCCTACGCGCTCGCCGACCTGACCCACGCGAGCCACGGCGCGACCAACGCGGTGCTGCTGCCCTACGTGATGGACGAGCTGCGCCCGGTGCGCACCGAGTCGCTCGCGCGGATCGCCGCCGCGCTCGATCCGGCGGCCCCTGCGGAGCCGGAGGCCGCCGCGCGCCGCGCGTGCGTCGCGATGCGCGCCTGGCTCGCCGGCATCGGACTGAGGACCCGGCTCGTCGACTTCGACGTCGCCGAGGACCGGATCGAGGCGCTCGCGGCCGGCGGCGTGGCCGTCGCGCGGCTGAGCGCCGCCTTTCCCCTGCAACCGCCCGACGAGCCGTTCCGGCGGATCGTCCGGCGCGCGTGGCACGGACGGATGTCGTTCGAGGACTGACGGTCGGGCCCGCCGGGCCGCGTCGCAATGAGGAGGAGACGAGGATGAACAAGCGTGACTTCGTGCGGGCGGGCGCCTTCGGGTCCCTCGCGCTGGGCGTGGCCTCGACGGCGCAGGCGCAGTCGGGCCCGACCTACACCTGGAAGATGGCCACCGGCTGGCCGGGCGGACCGCTGATGGACGTCGGCGCGAAGCTGTTCGCCGAGCGGATGGACCAGATGTCCGGCGGCCGCTTCAAGATCCAGACCTTCCCGGGCGGCGCGCTCGGCAACGCGCTGAAGGTGCCCGAGACGGTGAAGAACGGGCTCGCCGAGTGCGGCCACACCTGGATGGGCTACGACTGGGGCAAGGACCCGACCACCGTGCTGTTCGGCGGCTACGCGGGCTCGTTCGACACCGAGCGGATGCTGCACTGGCTCTACGAGGGCGGCGGCGCGCAGCTGCAGCGGCGCTTCCGCGACGAGAGCGAGGGCGTGATCTCGATGCCCCTGTTCATCCGCACCGCCGAGGTCTTCCTGCACTCGCGCAAGCCGGTCAAGACGCTGGCCGACCTGAAGGGGCTGAAGCTGCGGACCGCGGGCGCCTGGCTCGAGATGGCGAAGGACCTGGGCGCCGCGCCGGTCACCACCGCCGGCGGCGACGTCTACCCGATGCTCGAGCGCGGCGCGATCGACGCGACCGAGTGGGGCACGCTCTGGGAGAACATCGCGCCCGGCTTCCACAAGGTCGCCAAGTACCTGATCTACCCCGGCGTGCACCAGCCCACCGCGCCGTTCGAGCTGGTCGTCAACAAGGACGTCTGGACGAAGATGCCGGCGAACGACCAGCGGCTCGTCGAGACCGTCGCGAAGCTCGTGACCTTCGAGAGCTGGCTGCGGATCGGGGCCGAGGACGCGAAGGCCTTCGACTTCTTCAAGAAGCAGGGCGTCACCGTCATCGAGCTCGACGACGAGGTGCAGTTCGCGGCCCGCAAGATCGGCCTCGACTGGGCGGAGAAGACGGCGAAGGAGGGCAAGTACAAGATGTTCGCCGAGGTCCACAAGAGCCTGACCGAGTTCGACCGCTCGTGGATCGAGGCCGACGACTGGCGCAAGGTCAAGGTCAAGCGCGGCTGACGCCGCCGCCCCGTCCCCCGACGCCCGGAGCGCCCGCCTTGAACGTCCTGATCCGCGCCATCGAACGACTGGTCGGCCTGGTCGGCATCGCCGCCGCCCTGCTGATCGTGCCGCTCGTGCTCGCCACGTGCTGGGAGGTCTTTTCCCGGTACGCGGCGGGCGCTCCGACCGTCTGGGCCTACGAGGTGGGCTACATCCTCACCGGCTCGCACTTCCTGCTGGGCCTCGCGTACACGCTGCGCGAGGGCCTGCACATCCGCATCGACATCTTCACCGGCTCGATGTCGCCGCGCACCCGCGCGGCGATCGACGCCGTCACCTACGCGGTGGTGCTGCCGCTGCTCGTGTGGCTCGCCTGGATGCTCGGGCAGTACCTGGTCGCCGGCTACGCGCGCGGCGAGCGCAGCGGCCAGTCGGCGCTGAACCTGCCGGTGTGGCCGTTCCGGCTGGTGTTCACCCTCAGCTTCGCGATGTTCGCGCTGCAGGTGCTCGCCGAGCTGCTGAAGTCGATCGGCACGATCCGCACGCCGGCCCCGGCCGTCCCCGCGCCGGGCACGACCGCGGCGACCGCGGCCGCCGGCGCGGCCACCTCCGCCACTCCGGCCTCCGCCGCCCTGGACCGCTGACATGGGTGCCGCCTTCCCGTTCCTGATGCTGCCGGCCGCCTTCGCGCTGATGTTCCTCGGCGTGCAGGTGGTGTTCTCGATGATGCTGACCGCGGTCGGCTTCGGGCTGGTGATCTTCGGCGACCGCGTCGTCCACCAGTTCATCGAGAAGATCGACGACCTGTCGTCGAACTTCGTGTTCGCCGCGGTGCCGCTCTTCGTGTTCATGGGCGCGATGCTCGAGAAGTCGGGCATCGCCGACCGGCTGTTCGAGGCGATCCACATCTGGACGCGCCGGCTGCCGGGCGGCCTCGCGCTCGCGACGGTGATGATGTGCATCATCTTCGCGGCCTCCTCGGGCGTGATCGGCGCCACCGAGTCGGTGGTCGGGCTGCTGACGATCCCGGTGATGCTGCGCTACGGCTACGACCGCGGGCTGATCAGCGGCACGATCTGCGCGGGCGGCTCGCTCGGCACCATCATCCCGCCGTCGGTCGTCGTCGTCGTGATGGGCCCGCTCGCCGATCTCTCGGTCGGCGACCTGATGTACGGCATGGTCTTCCCGGGCCTCGCGATGGCCGGGCTGTACCTCGTCTACATCCTCGTCATGTGCACGCTGCGGCCGCAGTACGGCCCGCGGATCCCGCGCGAGCCCGACGAGCCCACCGTCGTCCAGAAGCTGTGGATCAGCGCGCGCAACCTCGTGCCGCCGGTGTTCATGATCTTCGCGGTGCTCGGCTCGATCCTGTTCGGCTGGGCCTCGCCGACCGAGGCGGCCGCGATCGGCGCGCTCTGCGCGGTCGGGCTGACCGCGCTCTACGGCCAGTTCAACCTGAAGGGGCTGTGGGAGGCGCTGGTCAAGACGCTGACGGTCACCGCGATGATCATGGCGGTGCTGCTCGCCGGCACGCTCTTCACCGGCGTGTTCATCGGCGGCGGCGGCATCAACGCGGCGAACGAGCTGATCGCGAAGCTGCAGCTCTCGCCGTGGGCGCTGCTGTCGCTGCTGCTGTTCATCCTCTTCATCGCCGGCTTCTTCCTCGACTGGATCTCGATCGTCCTGATCTTCGTGCCGATCTTCACGCCGCTGGTCAAGCAGGCCGGCTTCGACCCGGTGTGGTTCTGCATCCTGTTCCTGATCATGATCCAGACGAGCTACCTGACGCCGCCGATGGCGCCGGCGATCTTCTACCTGCGGGCGGTGGCGCCGCCCGCGATCACGATCCGCGACATGTACCGCGGGGTCGTACCGTTCATCGTGCTCCAGCTGTTCACGCTGGGGCTGACGATCGCCTTCCCCGCGATGGTGACCTGGCTGCCCGGCATGATGCTGCAGCTCAGGTGATGCGTCCCGACCCTTCGAGGAGACCCCGATGACCCCCGAGCAGATCCTGGAGATCCCGCCGCGCGTGCTGACGCAGTCGCAGCGCGAGGCGTACTTCCGCGACGGCTTCCTGCTGGTCGAGCGCGCGATCGACGACGCGTGGCTCGCGCGGCTGCGCGAGGCGACCGACCGGCTGGTCGAGCGCAGCCGGTCGGTGACGACGTCCGACGAGGTGTTCGACCTCGAGCCCGGGCACCGGCCCGACGCGCCGCGGCTGCGTCGCGTGTCGAAGCCGGTCGAGCAGGACCCGGCGTTCTGGGCGTACGCGAGCGAGTCGGTCGTGGCCGACATCGTCGCCGACCTCGTCGGTCCCGACGTCAAGTTCCACCACTCGAAGCTGAACTTCAAGTGGCTGGCCGGCGGCGAGGAGGTCAAGTGGCACTACGACATCGGGTTCTGGCCGCACACCAACTACTCGCCGCTGACGGTGGGGACCTACCTGTACGACTGCGGCATGGACCAGGGGCCGCTCGGCGTGCTGCCGGGCAGCCACGACTTCGAGCCGCTGCTGTCGCAGTACGGCCCCGACGGCAAGTGGACCGGCTGCCTGAACGCGCCCGACCTCGAGACGCTCGACCTGTCGCGCACCCGGTACCTGACCGGCCCGGCGGGATCGCTGACGATCCACAACTGCCGCACGCTGCACAGCTCGCCGAAGAACCTGTCCGACATCGGCCGGCCGCTGCTGCTGAACACCTATTCGTCGGCCGACGCGTTCCCGTACACCGTCAACCCGATCCGCTCGCGCTTCGACCAGGCGATCGTGCGGGGCCGCCGCCCGATGCGCGCGCACCACGACCCGCGGCCGTGCCCGCTGCCGCCGGACTGGTCGGGCGGCTACTCGTCGATCTTCGCGCTGCAGCAGGGCGAGGAGAAGGGCGAGGCCGCGGGGGTGGTCGGCGGGATGTGACGCGCGGCGCGCGACGCGCCCGGGCGTCGCACCCGGGCGTCGCGCTAGACGCGGTCGGCGACCCAGCGCGCCAGTCCGTCGACGCTGCGGAAGTCCTCGACCGCGCGCGCCTCGATGCCGGTGCCGCGCGCCTCGACCATCCGCGACAGGGCCCGACCGGGCGGCAATTCCAGGCACACCCTCAC
>DASPJX010000159.1:0-9883 GCA_035628395.1 Burkholderiaceae bacterium
CGAGCGCCGCGCCGCGAGGCCGAACGCCGGGCGGCCGACCGAGCTGCGCGCCGGTCGGAAACGCCGCACCGCCGGCCCGGGCGCCGCGCCGCGCCCGCCTGCGGAACGCCGCCCGGGGCGCACGGCGCGCGCTGGCTAGAATCGACGATCCTCCACCGGACGGCCCGACACCATGACCGATTCCCGCACCACCGGCCCGCTCGCCGGCCTGAAGGTCGTCGAACTCCACGCGATCGGCCCGGTGCCGTTCGCGGGCCAGCTGCTGCGCGGCCTCGGCGCCGAGGTGCAGCGGATCTCGCCGCCGGCCGACCCCGGCCTCGGCGTCGGCATGGACCCGCGCTTCGACGTCAGCAACCACGGCAAGGCGCCGCTCGCGATCGACCTGAAGGACGCCGAGGGCCGGCGCCGGGCGCGCGAGACGATCGACGCGGCCGACGTGCTGCTCGAGGGCTTCCGCCCCGGCGTGCTCGAGCGGCTGGGGCTCGCGCCCGAGACGCTGCTCGCCGCCAACCCCCGGCTCGTGATCGGCCGGCTCTCGGGCTGGGGCACGCGCGGACCGCTCGCCGAGCGCGCGGGCCACGACATCAACTACCTCGCGATCGCGGGCGTGCTGAACGCGATCGGCCGGGGCGACTCGCCGGTGCCGCCGCTCAACCTCGTCGCCGACTACGGCGGCGGCGCGATGCACCTGGTGGTCGGCGTGCTCGCGTCGCTCGTGCGCCGCGGCATCGACGGCCGCGGCGGGGTCGTCGAGTCGAGCATCCTCGCGGGCTCGGTCGGGCTGTCGCCGATCTTCCACGGCCTGCTCGCCGCGGGCGCCTGGACGCTGCAGCGCGAGGCCAACCTGCTCGACGGCGGCGCGCCCTTCTACCGGACCTACGCCACCTCCGACGGCCGCTTCGTCGCGGTCGGCGCGATCGAGCCGAAGTTCTACGCGCTGCTGCTGAAGGTGACCGGCCTGGAGGGCGAGATCGACCCGGCGCGGCAGCTCGACCGCGCGAGCTGGCCGGCCACGACGGCGCGCTTCGCCGCGCGCTTCGCCGAGCGCACGCGCGACGAGTGGGCGCGCGCGTCCGAGGGCGTCGACGCGTGCCTGTCGCCGGTGCTCGACTTCGTCGAGGCGGCCGCGCATCCGCACAACCGCGCGAACGGCTACTTCCGTGACGACCCGTTCCCCCAGCCCGACCGCACGATCTCGTTCCCGCGCTGAGCGCGCCGCGCCCCTCGTGGCGCCCCTCGCCGCGCCCCTGGTCGAGCGCGTCGACGGCGAGCACTCGATCGACGAGGGCGGCGAGCGCGCGGAGTTCGGGCGGCTGGCCCGCTGGGGCGGCGTCGAGCTGTACCGGGCGAGCCTGCGCCGGCACGCGTTCGACGCGCACGCCCACGAGGGCTACGGCATCGGCGTGATCGAGGCGGGCGCCGAGCGGTTCGAGTACCGCGGCGCCGGCTGGCGGGCGCCGGCGGGCTCGCTGGTGCTGATGGAGCCCGACGCGATCCACACCGGCCGCGCCGACGGCGACGCCGGCTGGCGCTACCGGATGGCCTACGTCGATCGCGGCACGCTCGCCGCGCTGTGCGGCGGCGCGCCGCCGCGCTTCGACGAGCCGGTCGCCCGCGACCCGGCGCGCGCCGCGCGGCTCGCCGCCGCGCTGCGGGCGGCCTGGTCGGCGTCGGGCACCGGGACGGAGGCGCTCGCGGCCGAGTCGGCGCTCGCCGCGGCGCTGATCGACGTCGCCGTCGCGCACGGACGCGGCGCGCCGGCCGGCGACGACCGCGGCCCGGGCCCGGCCGACGCGCGCTGGCGCCGGCTCGTCGACTGGATCGACGCGAACGTGGGGGCGCCGATCGCGCTGCAGGACCTGGCCGGCATCGCCGGCGTCGGGCGCTTCCATCTGGTGCGCAGCCTGCGCGCGGGCTTCGGGGTCACGCCGATGGCGCTGGTGCATGCGCGCCGGCTGGTCGCCGCCCGACGCGCGCTCGCGCGGGGCACGCCGCCCGCCGAGGCGGCCGCGGCCGCGGGCTTCGCCGACCAGAGCCACCTGACGCGCAGCCTGCTGCGCACCCACGGCGTGACGCCGGCGCAGTACCAGCGTCAACTGGGTTCAAGACCGGCGCGCGCGCCCCGGCGATCCTCGACCGATGAAGGACGCCCCACTCTCCCCGACCGCCCCCCGCTCCGTGCCCGCGGCCCCGCGCACGGCTGAGCTCGGCACCGGGCTCGCCTGCGCGCTCGGCGCCGGCCTCGCGTGGGGGCTGGTCTTCGTCGCGCCCGCGATGCTGCCCGCGTACCCGGCGGCGGTGCTGTCGGTGGGCCGCTACCTCGCGTTCGGGCTGATCGCGGTCGCGCTCGCGTGGCCGGCGCGCGCGCAGCTCGCGCGGCTGTCGCGCGCCGACTGGATCGAGGCGGCGAAGCTGTCGCTGGTCGGCAACCTGCTGTACTACGCGCTGCTCGCGTCGGCGATCCAGACCGCCGGCGTGCCGCTGCCGACGATGCTGATCGGCACGCTGCCGGTGGTGATCGCGGTGTGCTCGAACCTGTCGGAGCGGACGCTGCCCTGGGCCCGGCTCGCGCCGTCGCTCGCGACGATGCTCGCGGGGATCGCGCTGGTGAACCACGCCGAGCTCGAGCGGATGCGCGCGCTGGACGCCGGCCCGGACGCCGGGCTGCGGCAGGCGATCGGCACCGCGCTCGCGATCGGCGCGGTCGCGTGCTGGACCTGGTACCCGATCCGCAACGCCCGCTGGATGCGGCGGCACGCCGGCACCGGCTCCTCGACCTGGGCGACCGCGCAGGGCCTGACGACGCTGCCGCTCGCCGCCGCGGGCGGCGCGGCGCTCGCCGCCTGGCACGCGGCGGTGGCGCCCCTCGCCTCGGCCGACGGCACGCCGTTCGCGTTCCCGCTCGGCCCGGAGCCGGTGCGCTTCGTCGTCGCGATGGCGACGATCGGGCTCGCCGCCTCGTGGCTCGGCACCAGCCTGTGGAACCAGGCCTCGCGGCTGCTGCCGACCTCGCTCGCCGGCCAGCTGATCGTGTTCGAGACGCTCTCGGCGCTCGGCTACGCGTTCCTGCTGCGCGGCGAGCCGCCGACCGCCTCGGCGCTCGCCGGCATCGCGCTGCTGGTCGCCGGCGTGGTGCTCGGCGTGCGCGCGTTCGGCCGCGGCGCCGAGGTCGCGGCGAGCGATCCGCCGCACTGAACGGCCGCCGCGAACGACCGCCGGACCACCGGCTCGACCCTCCCCACGGTCCCGATTACGGAGAGATCCTCGACGCCCTCCCGCGGTCCCGACCACGAGGAGATCCTCATCGCCCCCCCCAGCGCCGAGGCCAGGCGACGAACGCCGCCAGACACGCCGCGTGCACCGCCGCGAGCGAGGCCATCGCCGCGCGGAACGCGTCGGCCTCGCCGCGCCCCGCCTCGCGGAACGCGTCGATCGCGACGCCGAAGCCCCACTGGCTCGCGAACATCCACGCGAAGATCACCAGGTTGAAGCCGGTCAGCGCGCGGCCGGCGAGATGCGCGGGGAACGCGAGCCCGACGCGCGGCTGCACGAGCGTGTAGACCGTCGCGAACACCGCGAGCCCGAGCCACGGCAGCCACGCCCACGGACCCGAGGCCCAGGCGATCGCCGCCTCGAAGCCGATCAGGATCGCCGTGCCGACGGCGACGATCCGCGCGAGCGCCGCGCGCTCGGCGCCGACCCGCGGCGCGACGAGCCCGAGGCCGAGGAACGCGAGCATCAGCACGAAGTTGAAGACGAACAGCAGGTCGGCGCGCGCGGCGCCGGTGATGCCGAGCACGCGGTCGAACCACGGCCCGACCCACAGGCTCTGCAGCGCGACGAAGCCGCCCTGCACGACGCCGGCGGTCATCGACATCCGCCAGAAGTAGCCGTTGCGGAACACTTCGCCGTAGCCGCCGAGCGAGGCGGCGAACGAGAGCCCGCCGCCGTCGCGCCGCTCGCGGTCGCGCGGCAGCAGCGTCCACATCGCGACGCCGATCGCCGCGAGCATCGCCGCCGCGACCCAGAACACGCCGCGCCAGCCGAGCAGCGGCAGCGCCCAGTGCACCGGCACCGTCGTGACCAGCACGCCGGTCGTGCCCGCCATCAGCATCCACGCGGCGAGCCGCGTCTGCTGGCCGGGGGCGAACCACTGGCGGTACGCGGTCAGCGCGGCCATCAGGCCGGCCGACACGCCGGCGCCGACCGCCGCGCGCGCGACGAACAGCTCGCCGAGCGAGCCCGCGAGCGCGAAGCCCGCGCAGCCGAGCGCGGCCACGCCCATCAGCACCGCGTCGACGCGGCGCGGCCCGTAGCGGTCGAGCCAGACGCCGAGCGGCAGCTGCATCGCGGCGAACGCGAGGAAGTAGGCGCTCGACAGCGAGCCGAGCTGCGCGTTGGTGAGCCCCAGGTCGGCGACCAGGTCGGGCGCGAGCACGGCGTTGACCGAGCGCAGCCCGTACGACATGAAGTAGCCGAGCGCGAAGCACGCGAAGATCCGCAGCGCGAGCGCGCCGCGCGCCGGCTCGAGCGCGGCCGTCGGCACCGCCGCGCTCACGGCCAGACCCTCAGCGAGTCGAGGAACTGCGCGGCGAGCTCGCGGTCGGGCCGCGGCCCGAGCACCACCGCCTGCCACGCCCAGCCGCCGCTGCCGACGAAGCGCGCGATCAGCGTCGCGTCGCGCTCGCCCATCCGGCCGGTCGCCTCGATCTCGACGCCGCGCACGGTGCCGGCGACGCCGCCGCCCGGATCGACGAGCTTCACCTCGACCGGCCGCGCGGCGCGCTCGGTGCCGCCGATGTTGCGCACCATCGCCGCGCGCATCGCGGCGAGCGCGCGCTCGCGCGTGGCGTCGCTCGCGTCGGGCAGCGGCACCGCGCCGACGGTGTAGGCGACCGCGGCCGCCTGCGCGCCCACCATCGTCATGTCGACCTTCAGGGTCTCGAGGTGGATCGGGCGGGTCATCCGCGCCGGCTTGGCCGGCAGCGCGACCAGCGCGTGCGCGTCCTCGGCGCGGATCTCGCGCCAGTCGTGCTCGGGCGAGCACGCCGCGAGGGCGGCGACGCAGGCGACGGCGGCGGCGAGCGAGCGCAGCGCGGACGGTCGGGCGGACGGGCCGTCGGCGACGCGACGGTCGGGGGCGATGCGCTCGCGCCGGCGCGGCGTGCTCCGGCCTCGCGGCGCGGCGGTCCTCGTGGGCTTCATCGCATAATGATAGCGACGGCCGTCGTGCCCGCCCCGGAAGCGACCATGCTCTACGAATTCAAGTCCAAGGCCACCGGAACGGTGACGATGACCGGCGCGATCGCCGAGCGGCTGCTGCAGATCGTCGGCAAGGAGCCGGGCGCCAAGGGCGTCTTCACCGTCGAGCAGATGCCCGACGCGATCGCCGCGCTGCAGGCCGCGATCGATCGCGAGAAGCGCGAGACCTCGGCCCCCGACGACGACGAGGACGACGACGACCGCGACGAGCCGCGTCCGGTCACGGTCACGCTCGCGCAGCGCGCCTGGCCGCTGATCGACATGCTGCGCGACTCGCACCGCGCGGGGCAGCCGGTCACCTGGGGCGTCTGAGCGGCCGGCGCGCACCGGACGCGACGCGCGCCCCGGCTCAGGCGGCGGGCGGACCCCCGAACCAGCGCAGCGCGCCGGAGCGCACCGTCGCCTCCCCGAGCGGCTTGACGATCGCGTCGACGCGCAGCGCCGGCTCGCCGTCGACGCGATAGAGCCCCTGGCAGAACACCAGGTTGCGGGTCGTGCGCAGCACCTCGAGCCGGCCCTCGAGCCAGGCGCCCTCGGGCACCGGCGCGAGGAAGTCGGTCGACAGCCTGACCGTCGTCATGAACGCGTCGCGGCCCGACTGCAGGCTCGCGCCGACCACCATCAGCATGTCGGCGAGCGTCGCGAGCATGCCGCCGTGGCAGTAGCCCGACGGGCTGCAGTGGCGCCGCTCGACGCGCAGCCCGAGCACGAGCCGCCCGGCGAGCCCCTCGTCGCGGTGGCCGTACAGCGGGCCGACCGAGTCGACGAAGGGGTTCGTGCCGAAGTCCATCGGCACGAACCCCTCGGGCACGCCGCGCGGCGCGGCGGGCGGATCGGCCGCGCTCATCCGAGGCTCGAGGCGAGCGCGCGCCGCAGCTCGGACTCGTCGCGCCCCGAGCGCTGCGCGACGTCGCGCAGCTGGTCGTCGCCGATGCGCCCGACGTTGAAGTACTGCGCCTGCGGATGCGCGAGGTAGAAGCCGGAGACGCTCGCCGCCGGCGTCATCGCGAGCGACTCGGTGAGCCCCATGCCGATCTCCTCGGCCTTGAGCACCTCGAACAGCGCGCGCTTGACCGTGTGCTCCGGGCACGCCGGGTAGCCGGGCGCCGGCCGGATGCCGCGGTAGCGCTCGGCGATCAGCTCCTCGTTGGACAGCGCCTCGTCGGCCGCGTAGCCCCACAGGTCCTTGCGCACGCGCTCGTGCAGGCACTCGGCGAAGGCCTCGGCGAGCCGGTCGGCGATCGCCTTGAGCATGATCGACGAGTAGTCGTCGAGCAGCGCCGCGAACTCGGCCTCCTTGCGCTCGACGCCGAGCCCGGTGGTCACGGCGAACATCCCGACGTGGTCCTCGACGCCCGAGCCCTTCGGCGCGACGTAGTCGGCGAGGCACTTGTTGTCGACGCCGTCGCGCTTGGCGACCTGCTGGCGCAGGTTGCGCCAGGTGAACGCGACCTCCGACCGGCTCGCGTCGGCGTACACCTCGACGTCGTCGCCGACCGAGGCGGCCGGCAGGAAGCCGACGACCGCGTTCGCGGTCAGCCAGCGGCCGTCGATCACGCGCCGCAGCATCTGCTGGCCGTCGGAGAACACGCGCCGCGCCGACTCGCCGACCACCTCGTCGTTCAGGATCGCCGGGTACGCGCCGTGCAGGTCCCAGGTCTGGAAGAACGGCTGCCAGTCGACGTAGCGCGCGATCTCGGCGAGGTCGTAGTTGCGGAACATCCGTCGGCCGATGAACTTCGGCTTCACGACCCCCGAGTAGTCGAGCTTCGGCCGGTTCGCGCGCGCCTCGGCGATCGACACCAGCTGCGGCCCCTTCTTCGAGGCGTGCTGCTCGCGCACGCGCTCGTAGTCGGTGCGCAGCTGCTCGAGGAAGGGCACGCGCGCGTCGTCCGACACCAGGTTCTGCGCGACCGGCACCGAGCGCGACGCGTCGTTCACGTGGATGACCGGGCCCGAGTAGTGGGGCGCGATCTTGACGGCGGTGTGCACGCGCGAGGTGGTCGCGCCGCCGATCAGCAGCGGGATCTTGCGCACGCGGAACCACTCGTCGCGCTCCATCTCGGCGGCGACGAAGGCCATCTCCTCGAGCGACGGCGTGATCAGGCCCGACAGGCCGACGATGTCCGCGCCCTCGACCTTGGCGCGCGCCAGGATCTCGTTGCACGGGACCATCACGCCCATGTTGACGACCTCGAAGTTGTTGCACTGGAGCACGACGGTCACGATGTTCTTGCCGATGTCGTGCACGTCGCCCTTGACCGTCGCGATGACGATCTTGCCGCGCGCCCGCGTGTCGCCGGCGGCGGCCTTCTCGGCCTCGATGTAGGGCACCAGGTGCGCGACCGCCTGCTTCATCACGCGCGCGCTCTTGACCACCTGCGGCAGGAACATCTTGCCCGCGCCGAACAGGTCGCCGACGACGTTCATGCCGTCCATCAGCGGCCCCTCGATCACCTCGATCGGGCGGCCGCCGCGCGCGGCGACCTCCTGCCGCACGGCCTCGGTGTCCTCGACGACGTACTGCGTGATGCCGTGGATCAGCGCGTGCGCGAGCCGCTCGGCGACCGGCCTGCGGCGCCACTCGAGGTCCTCCTCGCGCTTCGCGCCGCCGGCCTTCAGCGTGGCCGCGAACTCGATCATCCGCTCGGTCGCGGTCTTGTCGCGCTCGGGCGAGTCGGCCGGCAGGTCGGCCGGCAGCGTGGGCGGGCGGTTCAGCACGATGTCCTCGACGCGCTCGAGCAGCTCGCGCGGGATCTGTTCGTAGACGCCGAGCTGGCCGGCGTTGACGATGCCCATCGTCATGCCGGCGCGGATCGCGTGGTACAGGAACACCGTGTGGATCGCCTCGCGGGCCGGGTCGTTGCCGCGGAACGAGAAGGACACGTTCGACACGCCGCCCGAGACCTTCGCGTACGGCAGGTTCGCGCGGATCCAGCGCGTGGCCTCGATGAAGTCGACCCCGTAGTTGTCGTGCTCGGGGATGCCGGTGGCGATCGCGAAGATGTTCGGGTCGAAGACGATGTCCTCGGGCGGGAAGCCGACGCGCTCGGTCAGCAGCCGGTAGGCGCGCGCGCAGATCTCGGTCTTGCGCTCGAAGGTGTCGGCCTGGCCCCGCTCGTCGAAGGCCATCACGATCACCGCCGCGCCGTAGCGACGGCACAGCGTCGCCTGGCGCAGGAACTCCGCCTCGCCCTCCTTCATCGAGATCGAGTTGACGATCGGTTTGCCCTGCACGCAGCGCAGCCCCGCCTCGATCACGCTCCACTTCGAGGAGTCGATCATGATCGGCACGCGCGCGATGTCGGGCTCGGAGGCGATCAGGTTCAGGAAGCGCGCCATCGCCGCGGCCGAGTCGAGCATCGCCTCGTCCATGTTGACGTCGATGACCTGCGCGCCGTTCTCCACCTGCTGGCGCGCGACCGCCAGCGCCTCATCGTACTGCTCGGCGAGGATCATCCGCGCGAACGCCTTCGAGCCGGTCACGTTGGTGCGCTCGCCGACGTTGACGAACAGCGCGTCGTCGCCGACGTTGAACGCCTCCAGGCCGGCCAGCCGCAGCTCGCGCGGCCGCTCGGGCACCGCGCGCGGCGGCAGGCCCTCGATCGCTCGCGCGATCGCGGCGATGTGCTCGGGCGTCGTGCCGCAGCAGCCGCCGGCGACGTTGACGAAGCCCGCCCGGGCGAACTCCTCGAGCAGCGCCGAGGTCACCTCCGGGGTCTCGTCGAAGCCGGTGTCGGACATCGGGTTGGGCAGGCCCGCGTTCGGGTACACGCAGACGAAGGTGTCGGCCTTCTTCGACAGCTCCTCGACGTACGGCCTCATCAGCGCCGCGCCGAGCGCGCAGTTCAGGCCGATGGTGAGCGGCCTCGCGTGGCGCACCGAGTTCCAGAAGGCCTCGACCGTCTGGCCCGACAGGATCCGGCCCGAGGCGTCGGTGACGGTGCCCGAGATCATGATCGGCAGCCGGCGGCCGATCCGCTCGAAGTGCTCCTCGATCGCGAACAGCGCCGCCTTCGCGTTCAGGGTGTCGAAGATCGTCTCGACGAGCAGCACGTCGACGCCGCCCTCGACGAGCGCCTCGACCTGCTCGGCGTAGGCGGCGCGCAGCTCCTCGAAGGTGACGTTGCGCGCGCCCGGGTCGTTGACGTCCGGCGAGATCGACGCGGTCTTCGGCTGCGGGCCCAGCGCGCCGGCGACGAAGCGCGGCCGCTCGGGCGTCGAGAAGCGGTCGGCCTGCTCGCGGGCGAGGCGGGCCGAGGCGAGGTTCATCTCGCGCGCGAGCTCCGCCATCCGGTAGTCGGACTGCGCGATCGAGGTCGCGCCGAACGTGTTCGTCTCGATCAGGTCGGCGCCTGCATTGATGAAGCTCACGTGGAGCGAAACGACCGCCTCCGGGGCGCGTAGGTTCGCCTCCTCCGGCGTCCTCAACCGAGGCACTGCGCTCGAGATCAGCGCGCCCATGCCGCCGTCGGCGACGATGATCGGGCCGTCGCGCAGGCGTCGTACGAAGCGGTTTTGCATCGCTGGTGAAGTGAAGCAGTCAACCCCGCAGGGGTGATTGATCAACCACCGCCGCCGACCCGATGATCTGCGTGCAACGACGCGCGGCGCCTCAGAT
>DASPJX010000160.1:0-3104 GCA_035628395.1 Burkholderiaceae bacterium
GACCGCTTCGGCAAGCCGCCCGAGGCCGCGCGCGCGCTGATCGAGACCCACCGGCTGCGGATCCTGTCGGCGCCGCTCGGCGTCGCGCGGATCGACGCCGCCGCCGAGGCGATCGTGCTGCAGTTCGTGCCGAACCCGCCGATCCCGCCCGAGCGCATCATCCGCTTCATCCAGTCGCGCCGCGACGTGAAGCTCTCCGGGCAGGACCGCCTTCGCTTCACGACGAAGACCGCCGACACCGCGCAGCGCGTGCAGCGCGTCCGCGAGATCATCAAGGCGCTGTCGGCCTGAGCCGGCGCGTCACGCCCCCATGAACCGACTGGTCGTCCAGCATCCCGCCCTCGCCGACGAGGCCGTCGCCGCGTTCGCCGCCGCGGCGGGCGGCCCGCCGTCGAGCCGCGGCGCGGCGATCGCCGCCTGGGACGTGGTGGCCCTCGACGGCGCGCGCGTCGGCGAGCTCGCCGAGGCCTGGCGCGTCGACGCCGAGATCGTGCGGCCCGGGCTGCGGCTCGCCGACTTCCGGCTCGCTGCGTTCGACATGGACTCGACGCTGATCACCGTCGAGTGCGTCGACGAGATCGCCGACTTCGCGGGGCGCAAGGCCGAGGTGGCGACGATCACCGAGGCCGCGATGCGCGGCGAGATCGCCGACTACGACGAGAGCCTGCGCCGGCGCGTGGCGCTGCTGGAGGGCCTGCCCGAGGCGGTGCTCGAGCGCGTCTGGGCCGAGCGCGTGCAGCTGTCGCCGGGCGCGGACGCGCTGGTCGCCGGGCTGCGCGCGGCGGGCCTGCGCACGCTGCTCGTCTCCGGCGGGTTCACGTTCTTCACCGAGCGGCTGCGCGCGCGCCTCGGCATGGACCTCGCGCGCTCGAACCTGCTCGAGGTCGCGGACGGGCGGCTCACCGGCCGGCTCGTCGGCCCGATCGTCAACGCCGAGCGCAAGCGCGCGATCGTCGAGCAGGCCTGCGCGCTGTACGGCTGCACGCCGCGCGAGGCGATCGTCGTCGGCGACGGCGCGAACGACCTGCGGATGATGTCGATCGCGGGCCTGTCGGTCGCGTTCCACGCGAAGCCGATCGTGCGCGACGAGACCACGCACGCGATCAACCACTGCGGGCTCGACGCGCTGCTGAACCTCTTCGAGGGTTAGCGCGGCCGCGCGCGACCGGCGCGGCCGGCGTCGACCGCACCCGTCAGCGCGCGCCGGCGCGGACCAGCAGCCGCTCGATCGCCGCCTGGCCGCGACGCCTCGCGTGCGCGAGCGGCGTGACGCCGTCGCGGTCGGCGATCGAGGGCGACGCGCCGCGCTCGAGCAGCAGGCGGACGATCTCGACGTGCGCCGCGCCGCCGTCGCCGAGGATCACCGCCTCCAGCAGCGCGGTCCAGCCGAGGTCGTTGACGTGATCGACGTCGATCGCGGTCTTCAGCAGCTCGCGCACCGTCTCGACGTGTCCGTAGTGGCAGGCCGGGATCAGCGCGGTGCCGCCGTAGCGGTTGACGCTCCGCAGGTCGGCGCCGGCGGCGAGCGTCATCCGCAGGATCTCGAGATGCCCGCGCGCGCCGGCGAGCAGGAACGCGCTGTTGCGCATCGAGTCCTGGGCGTTCGGGTCCGCGCCCGCGTCGATCAGCGCGCGCGCGACCGCCGGATGGTTGCCGTACGTCGCGGCGAGCAGCGCCGTGCGCTGCTGCGCGTCGCGCGCGGCGACGCTCGCGCCGGCGGCGAGCGCACGGCGAACGCCGTCGAGGTCGCCGCGCGACGCCGCGTCCAGGAGCGCGGCGTCGGCCGGACCGCGCGCGAGCGCGGGGCCGACGGCGGTCGCGAGGAGCGCGGCGATCGCCGCGCGCCGCGAGGCCGACGCCGGTCGCTCAGCGACCCGGCTCGACGACCCGGCCGGACAGGTCGTGCGCATCGGCGGCCTCGATCAGCACGTCGACGAACGTCCCCGCGCGCAGCGACGGATGCGGCGCGACGTGGACGATGCCGTCGATCTCGGGCGCGTCCGACCCGGTGCGCGCGTGCGCGCCCTCGGGCCCGGCGACGTCGACCAGCACGCGCTGCACGGTACCCACCTTGCGCCTGAGCCGCCTGCGGCTGATCCGCTGCTGCACGGCCATGAAGCGCTTCCTGCGGTCCTCGCGGACCTCGTCGGGCAAGGCGCCGTCGAGCGCGTTCGCGCCCGCGCCCTCGACCGGGGAGTACGCGAAGCAGCCGACGCGGTCGAGCTCGGCCTCCTTCAGGAAGGCGAGCAGGTCCTCGAACTGCGCCTCGGTCTCGCCGGGGAAGCCGGCGATGAAGGTGCTGCGCACGGTCAGCTCGGGCACGACCGCGCGCCAGCCGCGGATGCGCTCGATGTTGCGCTCGCCGCTCGCCGGCCGCTTCATCCGCTTCAGCACCTCAGGGTGCGAGTGCTGGAAGGGCACGTCCAGGTACGGCAGCACGAGGCCCTCGGCCATCAGCGGCAGCACCTCGTCGACGTGCGGGTACGGGTAGACGTAGTGCAGCCGGACCCAGGCGTCGTGCTCGCGGGCGAGCAGCCCCAGCTCGCGGCACAGCTCGGTCATGCGGGTGCGCACCGGGCGGCCGTCGACGAAGTCGGTCCGGTACTTCAGGTCCACGCCGTAGGCGCTGGTGTCCTGCGAGATCACCAGCAGCTCCTTCGCGCCGCCCTTCAGCAGCGCGCGCGCCTCGCGCACCACCTCGCCGATCGGTCGCGACACCAGGTCGCCGCGCATCGACGGGATGATGCAGAAGCTGCAGCGGTGGTTGCAGCCCTCGGAGATCTTCAGGTACGCGTAGTGGCGCGGCGTCAGCTTGACCCCCGCCTCGGGCACCAGGTCGACGTAAGGATCGTGCGGCTTGGGCAGGTGCTCGTGCACCGCCTGCATCACGCCGTGCGTGTCGTGCGGGCCGGTGATCGCCAGCACCGAGGGATGAACTCTGGCGACGACGCCCTGCTTCGCGCCGAGGCAGCCGGTGACGATCACTTTGCCGTTCTCGGCGAGCGCCTCGCCGATGGCGTCGAGCGATTCCTCGACCGCAGCGTCGATGAAGCCGCAGGTGTTGACGATGACGAGGTCGGCGTCGTCGTAGCTCGGCGAAGTGG
>DASPJX010000161.1:0-29271 GCA_035628395.1 Burkholderiaceae bacterium
GTCGGCGATCCGGTGGTAGCCCTGCACCGGCAGCCAGCCGAGCTTCATCGACAGCGCCCAGATCAGCAGGTAGGCGAGCACGAACACCGGCACCGAGAAGCCCATCACCGAGAAGCCCATCAGCGTGCGGTCGAGCCAGCCGCCGTGCCGCCACGCGGCGAGCACGCCGAGCGGCACCGCGACCAGCACCGCGACGACGATCGTGATCGTCGCGAGCGACACCGTGGGCTCGAGGCGCTGGCCGATCAGCGAGACGACGTCGGTCTTGTAGTAGAACGACTGGCCGAGGTCGCCCTGCGCCATGCGGCCCAGCCAGATCAGGTACTGCTCGGGGATCGAGCGGTCGAGGCCGAGGCCGGCGCGGATCTGGGCGATCTGCTCGCCCGTGGCCTGGTCGCCGGCGAGGATCGCCGCGGGATCGCCCGGCGTGAGCCGCAGCAGCAGGAAGACCAGCACCGAGACGATCAGCAGGACGGGGATCGTCGACAGCAGCCGGCGCGCGAGGAACGCGACCATCGGGAATCCGGGGAGGAGGAGGCGGGCCGCGTCGCGGTCCCGCCGGATCGGGAGGAGCGGCCGCCGCCGGGGGCGTCCCGGCGCGACCGCCCTCGGGTCAGTTGCCTTCCTTCTTCAGGTTCCAGTAGATGTTGCCGTTGTGGATGAAGAAGCCGCTGACGTTCTTGCGGGCCGCCATCGGCTGCTGGAACTCGCCCAGCGGCGCGTGCGTGCCGATCTCGAAGGCGCGCGCGTGGATCTGGCCGGCCAGCTTCTTCTTCTCGCCCTCGTCGGTGGCGCGCATGAACTGGTCGCGCAGCTTGGGCATCACGTCGTCGGTCGCCCAGCCGAACCACACCGACTTCTCGCCGCGGGTGTCCATCGTCGGGTTGGAGATCGGGCTCCAGATGTCGTGCGCGGTCCAGGCGGTGAGGAACATGTGCCAGCCGCCCTGCGCCGGCGCGTCCTTCTTCGCGCGGCGCCCGACCAGCGTCTGCCAGTCCATCGCCTGCAGGTCGACCTTGAAGCCGGCCTGGCGCAGCAGCTGGGCCGCGACGTCGGGCAGCTTGGTGATCGTCACCAGGTCGGTGGGCTTCATGATCACCACCGGCGTGCCGTCGTAGCCCGCCTCCTTCAGCAGCTCCTGCGCGCGGCGCATCCCGCCCTTGGCCTGCAGCTCGCTGCCGTTGGTCACGCCGTAGGGCGTGTTGCAGTAGAACATCGACGGGCAGGACTTGTAGAGCTCCTTCACGCCCACCTGGGCGCGCAGGAACGGCTCCTGCGCGAAGGCCGCGATCGCCGCCTGCCGGATCTTCGGGTTGTCGAAGGGCTTGTGCAGGTGGTTGAAGCGGGCCATGTACTGCAGGCCGATGTTCGAGTAGGTCGGGACCTGGATGTTCGGATCCTTCTTCGCCTGCTCGTACAGGTCGAAGGCGAGCGACTCGATGATGTCGACCTCGCCCTTCTGCAGCGCGGCGAGCTGCGCCTGCGTGTCGCGCAGCGCGAGGTTCCACTCGACGCGGTCGACGAACACGCGCTTGCCGCCGGCGGTGCCCGAGGGCGGCTCGTTGCGCGGCACGTACTTGTCGAACTTCAGGTAGACGGCCTTGTCGCCGGGCTTGAACTCGTCGCGCTTGAAGACGTACGGGCCCGAGCCGGTGTAGTCCTCGATCTGCTTGAACGGATCGGTGTCGGCCACGCGCTTGGGCATGATGAACGGCACCGACGAGCCCGGCTTGCCGAGCGCCTCGAGCACGAAGCCGCAGGCCTCGCCGAGGAAGATGCGGAAGGTGTCGGGCGCCGGCGAGTCCATCCGCGAGACGAACTGCATCAGCGCCGAGCCCATCGCGTCGCGCTTGCCCCAGCGCTGCAGCGAGGCGATCACGTCCTCGCCGGTGACCGGCTGGCCGTCGTGGAAGGTCAGGCCCTTGCGCAGCTTGAACGTGTAGAGCCGGTTGTCGGTGCTGACGGTGTGCGACTCGACCATCTGGGGCCGGATCTGCCCCTTCTCGTCGGTGCCGAACAGCGTGTCGTAGATCATGTAGCCGTGGTTGCGGCTCATGTACGCGGTGGTCCAGATCGGGTCGAGCACCGCCAGGTTGGAGTGCGGCACGACGCGGAGCACGCTCGTCTGGGCGGCGGCCGGGACGGCGGCGGACAGGGTGGCCGCCGCGGCGATGGCGAGCGCACCGCGCTTGAACAGCTGGGAGAGGGTCACGACGGAGGACTCCTTGGGCGATGTTCGAGGCGCGGTACCCGCGCCGCAAAGCGGGACGTTAGTCCATGGACGCGGGCGGATGCAAGTGCGCGCGCGCCGATCCGGCGCGGCCGGGGGCGCGCGCTCAGGCGATCGGCGGGCGCGACGCGCCCCAGGGCGTCACCTGCTCGTACGCGCGGCCGGCGCGCAGGCACAGGTCCTCGCGGTGGTTGGGCGCGACCAGCTGCAGCGCGAGCGGCAGTCCGGCGCCCGAGGTGCCGCAGGGCATCACGAGCGCCGGCTGCTGGGTCAGGTTGAACGGGAACGAGAAGGGTGTCCACCAGGTCCAGTCGGCGCCCATGATCGGGACGACCCCCTCGGGCAGCGGCGGCATCACGAGGCCGACGTCGAAGGGCTGCACCGCGACGGCGGGCGTGAGCAGCAGGTCCCAGCGCTCGTGGAAGGTCGCCATCCGGACCGCGAGCTCGCCGCGCGCGCGCTGCGCGTCGAGGAAGTCGTCGATCGTGTAGCGGGCGGCGAACTCGATCGAGTCGCGCAGCCCCGGGTCGAGCAGCGCGAGCTTGTCCGCGGGCATCCGGTGCAGCAGGTTGCGCGCCGACGAGAACCAGTGCGTGGCGAACGTGCCGGCGCTGTCGGGGAGGCCCGGGTCGACCTGCTCGACGCGGGCGCCGAGCCGCTCGAACACCTGCGCGGCCCGCGCGACCGCGGCCTCGATCTCGGGATCGACGTGCCGCACGTAGCCGAGTCGCGGGCTGTACGCGATCCGCAGGCCCTTCAGGTCGGTGCCGGTCGCGAAGGCCCCGGCGCGCGACGCGTCGCCGGCGAGCGCCGCGGCCCAGCTGCCCGGGGGCGGGGGCAGCGCCGTCCAGTCGCGCGGATCGGGGCGCGCGAGCACGTCGAGCATCAGCGCCGCGTCCTCGACGGTGCGCACCTGCGGGCCGACGTGCGCCACCGTGCCCATCGGCGACAGCGGCCACGCCGGCACGCGGCCGAAGTGCGCCTTGATGCCGACGGTGCCGGTGAACGCCGCCGGGATCCGGATCGAGCCGCCGCCGTCGGTGCCCGTCGCGAGCGCGCCGAGGCCGGCCGCGATCGCCGCCGTCGCGCCGCCCGACGAGCCGCCGGGCGTCTTGCCGGTGTTCCACGGATTGCGCGTGATGCCGTGACGCGGACTGTCGGTGCTGCCGCGCCAGCCGAACTCCGGGGTCGCGGTCTTGCCCAGCAGCACCGCGCCGGACTCGCGCAGCCGCGCGGTGGACGGCGCGTCGTCGTTCCACGGGCCGGCGGCGTCGACGGTGAGCGAGCCGCGCAGCGTCGGCCAGCCCTTCGCGAGGATCAGGTCCTTGACCGAGGCGGGCACGCCGTCGACCGGGCCCGCGGGCTCGCCGCGCATCCAGCGCGCCTCGGACGCGCGCGCGTCGCGCATCGCGGCCTCGTGGTCGACGAGCACGAACGCGTTCAGCGTCGGGTTCAGGCGGTCGATGCGATCGAGCACGACGCGCGCGACCTCGACCGGGGACAGGCGCTTGTCGCGGAAGGCCGCGACCAGTTCGGTCGCGCTCAGGAAGGCGATGTCCTCGGCGTCCATGGACCGTGCGTCGCGTTTGTGGGGGCGAGGTCAGCGTAGCACAATGACCGGGCGCGTCCCGGCGGCCACGCGGCCGTCGGAACGCATCCTCGGACGATCATCGGAACGGAGCGGAACGAGTGGCGACCATCGCGATCGGCGGCATGCAGCACGAGACCAACACCTTCGCGCCGTCGCGGGCCGACTACGCGGCCTTCGAGTCGGGCGGCGGCTGGCCGTCGATCCAGCGCGGCGAGCCGCTGTTCGAGGCGGTCGCCGGCGCGAACATCCCCGTGCAGGGCGCGATCGAGGCGCTGCGCGCCGCGGGCCACGCGCTGGTGCCGACCACCTGGGCCGCGGCCTCGCCGTCGGCGCACGTCACGCGCGACGCGTTCGAGCGGATCGTCGGCGACCTCGTCGCGCGGCTGCGCGCCGCCGGCCCCGTCGACGGCGTCTACCTCGACCTGCACGGCGCGATGGTCTGCGAGCACGTCGACGACGGCGAGGGCGAGATCCTGCAGCGCGTGCGCGAGGTCGTCGGGCCGCAGGTGCCGGTGGTCGCGAGCCTCGACCTGCACGCGAACGTCACTCGCCGGATGGTCGCGATGGCCGACGCGCTGACCATCTACCGGACCTATCCGCACGTCGACATGGCCGAGACCGGCGCGCGCGCGGCCGCGCTGCTCGACGCGATGATCCGCACCGGGCGCCGTCCGGCGAAGGCCTTCAGGCAGTTCGACTACCTGACCGGCATCCCGTCGCAATGCACGTTCGTCGAGCCCTGCCGCGGCCTGTACGACCGGCTCGCCGCGCTCGAGCGGACGCACCGCGCCTCGATCGACTTCGCGCCGGGCTTCCCGATGGCCGACTTCCCCGAGTGCGGGATGTCCGCGGTCGCCTACGCCGACGACGACGCGAGCGCGCGGGCGGCGCTCGCCGCGATCGGCGACGCGATCGCGGCGGCCGAGCCCGACTTCGCGCTCGAGCTGCTCGAGCCCGACGACGCCGTGCGCCGCGCGATGCGCACCGGCGCGCCCGGCGCCCCGACCGTGCTCGCCGACACGCAGGACAACCCGGGCGCGGGCGGCAACGGCGACACGACCGGGCTGCTCGCGGCGATGGTCCGCCAGCGCGCGCCCGACGCGGTGCTCGGCCTGCTGATCGATCCGGCGAGCGCGGCGCGCGCGCACGAGGCCGGGCAGGGCGCGACGCTCGAGTTCGCGCTCGGCGCGATCTCCGGCGTGCCGGGCCACGTGCCGTTCGCCGGGCGCTTCGCGGTCGAGCGGCTCGGCGACGGCCGCTTCACCTGCACCGGGCCGATGTTCCGCGGCTTCCGGATGCAGCTCGGGAAGATGGCGCTGCTGCGCGAGGCGGACTCGGGCGTGCGGGTGGTGCTCGCGAGCGTCAAGTGCCAGGCGGCCGACCAGGAGATGTTCCGGCACGTCGGCGTCGAGCCGGTGCGCCAGCGGATCGTCGCGGTCAAGAGCTCGGTGCACTTCCGGGCCGACTTCCAGCCGATCGCGCGCGAGGTGCTGGTCGTGCGCTCGCCCGGGCCGGCGCTCGCCGATCCGGTCGAGTTCGCGTGGACGCGGCTGCGCCCGGGGCTGCGGATGCGGCCGCTCGGGCCGGTGTTCGGGGCCGCGGCCGCCTGAGGGCCACTCGCCGCGCGGCCGTCCGCCCGCGCGGCGACGGGTCGAACGGCATCGGCCCGAACGGCATCGGCCCGAACGGCATCGGCCCGAACGGCGTCAGCCCGAACGGCGTCGGTCCGAACGGCATCGGCCCGAACGGCGTCAGCCCGAACGGCGTCGGTCCGAACGGCGTCGGTCCGAACGGCGTCGGCCCGCGCGGCGACGGCGCGGACGCGCGACCGGTCAGGCCTCGCCGCCGAAGCGCTTCACGAGGCTGTCGACGTAGCGGTCGACGAGCTTCTCGAACTCGCCCGCGACGATCGGACCGACGACGCCCTTCATCAGCCCCGGCAGCGGCATGTCGACCGTGCCGTGGATCTTCAGCACCAGGTCGGTGGCGGACTTGCGGTCCTTGATCGTCCAGCCGCCGCCGACCTGGGCGTTGCCCACGCCCTTCACCGGCGTCCAGACGACCGTGCCCTTCTTCGCGTCGGCCGCGTACCTCGACGCGTAGACCGTCTGCAGCGTCGCCTGCCCGACGCCGATCTTCTGCATCTCCCAGCGCCAGACGCCGTCGCCCAGGTCGACCAGCTTGTCGACCTTCGGGAAGTGGCTCACCGACTCGGGCACGTCGGACAGCACCGCGAACACCTCCTTGTACGGCGCCTTGACCGAGAACTCGTAGCCGAGCTCGATGGGGATGCTGATCGCCATGCGCGTCTCCGTGTCGGATGCGGGCGGGCGCGGCGCGCCCGGGGCCGCCAGTCTAGCGAGACCGGGCCGCGGCTGGCCAGCGGCCCGGACGGTTCCACCGGCGTGCCCGCACGGTCGCGCCGTCCGGGCGGGGACCCCAGAATGCGGGGACGCCGACCCGCCGGGCCGGCCCGCACGGAGCCCACGATGGACGAACCCTGGCGCCTCGGCGCCGCCGAGCTGGCGCGCGCGATCCGCACGCGGCGCCTGTCCGCCCGCGAGGCGGTGCAGTCGTGCATCGACCGCACGCGCCGCGTGAATCCCGAGCTGAACGCGATCGTCGAGCTGCGCGACGTCGAGGCGCTCGCGGCCGCCGACGAGGCCGACCGGGCGATCGCGCGCGGCGACGCGACGGGGCCGCTGCACGGCGTGCCGGTGTCGATCAAGATCAACGTCGACCAGCGCGGCAGCGCGACGACCAACGGGCTGGTCGCGTTCCGCGACGCGATCGCGACCGACGACAGCCCGGTGGTCTCGAACCTGCGCCGGGCGGGCGCGATCCCGTTCGCGCGGTCCAACGCGCCGGCGTTCTCGTTCCGCTGGTTCACCGAGAACGACCTGCACGGGCGCACGCTGAACCCGTGGGACCGCGCGCGCACGCCCGGCGGCTCGAGCGGCGGCGCCTCGAGCGCGGTCGCGGCCGGCATGGGGCCGATCGCGCACGGCAACGACCTCGCGGGCTCGGTCCGCTACCCGGCCTACTGCACCGGCGTGTACGGGCTGCGCCCGTCGTTCGGCCGCGTGCCGGCGTTCCTGCCGAGCGCGAAGGAGGAGCGTCCGCCGGGGCTGCAGATGATGTCGGTGCAGGGCCCGCTCGCCCGCTGCGTCGAGGACGTCCGGCTCGCGCTCGGCGCGATGTCCGCGCGCGATCCGCGCGATCCGTGGTGGGTGCCGGCGCCGCTCGAGGGCCCGCCGCCGCCGCGACCGATCCGCGTCGCGATGACGACGCGCATCCCGGGCGCCGACGTCGATCCGTCGATCGTGCGGGCGATCGAGCAGGCCGCGGCCTGGCTCGCCGAGGCGGGCTGGGCGGTCGAGGCGGTCGAGCCGCCCGACGTGGAGGAGGCGCAGGCGCTCTGGATGACGATCGCGCGGGTCGACGCGCGGGTCGCGATGGCCGACGCGATCGAGCGCTGGGGCGACGAGGGCGTCAGGCGCTCGGTCGCCGCGATGATGGCCGGCGAGACGCCCGGCGACGCGGCCGGCTACGTGCGCGCGCTCGCGCGCCGCACCGCGCTCGTGCGCAACTGGGCGATGTTCCTCGAGCGCTTCCCGATCGTGCTCGGTCCGGTCGCCGCCGAGCCCGCGTTCCCCTACGGGCTCGACACCGACGTGCCCGAGGGTGCCGAGCGCATCCGTCGCGCGATGGGCCCGCAGTTCTCGGTGCCGCTGCTCGGGCTGCCCGCGCTCGCGGTGCCGCTCGGGCGCGCCGGCGGCGTGCCGATCGGCGTGCAGCTGGTCGGCGCGCGCTTCCGCGAGGACCTGCTGCTCGAGGCGGCCGAGGTCCTCGAGGCGCGCCAGCCGCCGCTGCGGCCGGTCGACCCGGCGTGGATGGCATGATCCGCCGATGACCGCGACCCCGAGCACGTCGACCCCCGAGGCCCGCGCCGCCGCGCGCGACCGGCTGCCGCCCGAGCAGACCGGCCCGGCCGCCTGGTACGGCCCGGGCTGGGCGGGCCGCGACGACTGGGTCGTGCGCCTCGACGGCGCCGACGTCGCCGAGATCGAGGCGGCGCTCGCCGCCTGGTCGGCCGCGCCGCGCGACGCGCCGGCGCCGCTCGAGGCCGGGGCGTTCCCGCTGCCGAGGCTCGCGCCCCGGCTCGCCGCGATCCGCGACGAGCTGATCGACGGCCGCGGCTTCGCGCTGCTGCGCGGCCTGCCGGTCGGGCGCTGGAGCCGGCGCGACGCCGCGCTCGCGTTCATGGGGCTGGGCGCGCACCTCGGGCGCGCGCGGTCGCAGAACGCCGCCGGGCACCTGCTCGGCCACGTGAAGGACCTGGGGCTGTCGAGCGCCGATCCGTCGGTGCGGATCTACCAGACGCACGAGCGGCAGACCTTCCACACCGACTCGTGCGACGTCGTCGGGCTGCTGTGCCTCGCCGAGGCGCGGCGCGGCGGCGACTCGCTGCTCGTCAGCAGCACGACGATCTTCAACGAGCTGCGCCGCGACCGCCCCGAGCTCGCGCTGCGCCTGTTCGAGCCGCTCGCGACCGACCGGCGCGGCGAGGTGCCGCCCGGCATGAAGCCGTACTTCGAGCTCCCGGTCTTCAGCTGGCACGACGGCTTCCTGACCGCGATCTACCAGCGCCAGTACATCGACAGCGCGCAGCGCTTCCCCGACGCGCCGCGGCTGACCGCGCAGCACGTCGAGGCGCTCGACGCGTTCGACGCGCTCGCCGAGGACCCGCGGCTGCACCTGACGATGCGGCTCGCCCCGGGCGACATGCAGTTCGTGCACAACCACGTGCTGCTGCACGACCGCACCGGCTTCGAGGACTGGGCGGAGCCGGCGCGCCGGCGCCACCTGCTGCGGCTGTGGCTCGCGGTGCCGGGCGCGCGGCCGCTGCCGGCCGCCTTCGCGCAGCGCTACGGCAGCGTCGCGATCGGCGACCGCGGCGGCATCGTCGTCGCGGGCACGCGCCCGACGGTGCCGCTGGACGCCTGACGCGCCGGCGACGGACGCCCGCTACCCGCCGTCCTTGCCCGACGCCCGACGCCCGACGCCCGACGCCCGAGGCCCGAGGCCCGAGGCCCGAGGCCCGAGGCCCGACGCCCGAGGCCCGAGGCCCGAGGCCCGAGGCCCGAGGCTCGAGGCTCGAGGCTCGAGGCTCGAGGCCTGCCGCGGCGCCGCCGTACCGGTCGCGCGACCGGCACGGGCAGGACGCGAACCGCGCCGGTGGACCGGTCGCGCGGGCGCGTCCCGCCCTACCGTGGAGGCTCCGACGTCCCGTCCCCGAGCCGCCCATGGAACCGACCCTGTCCCGCCGAACGCGCGCGATCCGCCGCTCCGACGTGCGCGACCTGCTGCGCCACGCCGGCCGCCCCGGCATGGTGTCGCTCGCCGGCGGCCTGCCCGCGGCCGAGCTCTTCGACGTGGAGGGCCTGCGGGCGGCGACGCTCGCCGCGCTCGACGACGCGCCGGCGGCCGCCCTGCAGTACGGCGCCACCGAGGGGCAGCCGGCGCTGCGCGAGGCGATCGCCGCGCGGCTGCGCGAGCGCGGCGTGCCCGCCGCCGCCGACGGCCTCGTCGTGACGACCGGCTCGCAGCAGGGGCTCGACCTGGTCGCCCGCGCGCTGCTCGACGAGGGCGACGTCGTCGTCGTCGAGCGGCCGTCGTACCTCGCCGCGCTGCAGGCGCTCGGGCTCGCCGGCCCGAGCTGGCGCTCGATCGCGGTCGACGAGGCCGGCGGCCGCGTCGAGGACCTCGACGCCGCCTGCGACGGCGCGCGGCCGAAGCTCGTCTACGTGGTGCCCGACTTCGCGAACCCGACCGGCGCGTGCATGTCGCTCGAGCGACGGCGCGCGCTGGTGCGCTGGGCCGCGCGACGCGGCGTCGTCGTCCTCGAGGACGACCCCTACGGCGAGCTGCGCACCCGCGGCGAGCCGCTGCCCTCGCTCGCGGCGCTCGCGGCCGAGGTGCCCGGCGCGTCCGACTGGGTGGGGCACGCGTCGACGCTGTCGAAGACGGTGGCGCCGGGCCTCAGGGTCGGCTGGCTGCTGCTGCCGGCGTGGCTGCGCGAGGCGGTCGTGCTGCTGAAGCAGGCGTCCGACCTGCACACCTCGACCTTCGCGCAGGAGGTCGCGTGCCGGTACCTGGCCTCGGGCCGGCTGCCCGCGCGGCTCGCGCTCGTGCGCGCCGAGTACGCGAGGCGGCGCGACGCGCTCGCCGACGCGCTCGCGCGGGGCTTCGGACCGACGCTGTCGGTGCGCGTGCCCGACGGGGGCATGTTCCTGTGGGCGCGCTTCACCGACGGCACCGACGCGCGCGCGCTGCTGCCGCTCGCGCTCGAGCGCGGCGTGACGTTCGTGCCCGGCGACGCGTTCTTCGTCGACGCGCCGGACGCCGCCGCGCTGCGGCTCAACTTCAGCGCCGTGCCGCCCGAGCGGCTGCGCGAGGGCGTGCGGCGGCTGGTCGACGCGCACCGCGCGCATCGCGGACGGCCCGGCTCGACCGACGCGGCGGCCTCGCCCGCGCCCTGATCCGCGCGCCCGCCGGGCTCGCGTGCCCGTCGGGCGCCGGGTCCCGCGAGCGCCGCGCTCCCGCCGGTCGCGGCCCTCGACCTCGGCCGCGGCCTCGGACCGATCCGACGCGTCGGCGCGCCGTCGTCCCGATAGGCCGGTCCGCGGCCGCGGTACGACCGTGTCCGGTCCGCTGCCGGCCGCGCGCGCCGGCGCCCACGATCGCCCGGCCACGGCCGCGCCCGGAGACACACGATGGACGAACGCAACCGCGACATTCCCAAGCCCGAGAAGGCCGGCGACGCCGGCGGGCTGACCAACCGCCAGGGCCATCCGGTCCACGACAACCAGAACACGCGCAGCGTCGGCGATCGCGGCCCGCTGGTGCTGCAGGACTACCAGTTCCTCGAGAAGATCACGCACTTCGACCGCGAGCGGACCCCGGAGCGCGTGGTGCACGCGCGCGGCGCCGGCGCGCACGGCTACTTCGAGGCCTACGGCACCGCCGGCGACGAGCCGGTGTCCAAGTACACCCGCGCGAAGCTGTTCCAGCAGAAGGGCAAGCGCACGCCGGTGTTCGTGCGGTTCTCGTCGGTGATCCACGGCGGCCACTCGCCCGAGACGCTGCGCGACCCGCGCGGCTTCGCGATCAAGTTCTACACCGAGGACGGCAACTGGGACCTCGTCGGCAACAACCTGCAGATCTTCTTCATCCGCGACCCGATCAAGTTCCCCGACCTGGTCCACGCGTTCAAGCCCGATCCGGTGACGAACCGGCAGGACGCGAACCGGATCTTCGACTTCTGCAGCCTGACGCCCGAGTCGACCCACATGGTGACCTGGCTGTTCAGCCCCTGGGGCATCCCCGCCAACTACCGCGAGATGCGGGGCGCGGGCGTGAACACGTACAAGTGGTACGACGCGAAGGGCGAGGGGGTGCTGATCAAGTACCACTTCATCCCGAAGGCCGGCGTGCGCAACCTGACGCAGTCCGAGGCGCAGGCGATCCAGGCGAGCGACTTCAACCACGCGACCGGCGACCTGTACGACGCGATCGCGCGCGGCGACTTCCCCGAGTGGGAGATGTGCGTGCAGATCCTGTCCGACGACGAGCATCCGGAGCTCGACTTCGACCCGCTCGACCCCACCAAGGTCTGGCCCGAGGAGCTCGTGCCGCTGCGCCCGGTGGGGCGGCTGGTGCTCGATCGCAACCCGGTCAACTACTTCGCGGAGGTCGAGCAGGCGGCCTTCGGCACCGGCGTGCTCGTCGACGGGCTCGACTTCTCGGACGACAAGCTGCTGCAGGGCCGCACGTTCTCGTACTCGGACACGCAGCGCCACCGCGTCGGACCGAACTACCTGCAGCTGCCGATCAACCGGCCGCGCACGCGGGTGGCGACGAACCAGCGCGACGGCCAGATGACCTACCACGTCGACGGGGTCGAGGCGGGCGAGAACCCGCACGTGAACTACGAGCCGTCGAGCCGAAACGGGCTGCGCGAGCAGCCGGACGCGGCCGGCGTGCCGCACGAGCCGTACGTCGAGGGCCGGATCGTGCGCCGGCGGATCGCGCGCACCAACGACTTCGCGCAGGCGGGCGAGCGCTATCGCAGCTTCGAGGCCTGGGAGCGCGACGAGCTGATCCGCAACCTGGTCGACGCGCTCGGCACCTGCAACCGCGACATCCAGGAGCGGATGGTGTCGCACTTCACGCAGGCCGACCCGGAGTACGGGCAGCGGGTGGCGCAGGGCCTCGGCATCGAGGCGAAGGCGCTGGCCGGACGCTGACGGCGGCGGACCGCGCGGCGCGCCCGGCGGCGCGCCGCGGACCGCGCCCGCGCGACGTCGGTCGCCTGCCGGACCCTCCGCTCGACGCGGGGCGTCCGAGGCGCTCGATCGGGTCGCGGCGCGTCGCCCCGCCGGCCGCCTGTCCCCCCGGCGGCGGCCGGGCTACACTGCCCGCGGGCGCCCGCGCCCCGAGACACCCAACGAGGAGGAGACATGACCCCACGCCGCAGCCTGCTGCGCGCCGGACTCGCCGCGGCCGCGGCCGCCGCCGCCGGCTCCCGCGCGATCGCGCAACCCGCGTTCCCGAACGGGCCGGTCCGCATGATCGTGACGTTCCCCGCCGGCGGGCCCACCGACGTCACCGCGCGCGCGCTCGCCGAGGCGACGTCGAAGCACCTCGGCGTGCCGGTGCTGGTCGAGAACCGGCCGGGCGCGGCCGGCACCCTCGGCTACGCGGCGCTCGCGACGGCCAAGCCCGACGGCCAGCTGGTCGCGATGACGCCGGTGACGGGGCTGCGCGTGTCGCAGATGGAGAACACCTCCTGGCATCCGCTGAAGGACGTGCAGTACGTGATCGGGCTCACCGGCTACGTGTTCGCGGTCGTGGTCCGCGCCGACGCGCCCTGGAAGACGATGAAGGAGCTCGCCGACCACATCCGCGCGAACCCGGAGAAGGTCACCTACGGCTCGCACGGCGTGGGCAGCTCGGTGCACCTGGCGATGGAGGAGCTGTCGGGCGCGCAGGGCTGGAAGGTCACGCACGTGCCGTTCAAGGGCAGCGCCGACATGCTGACCGCGCTGATCGGCGGGCACGTGCAGGTCGCGCTCGACTCGACCGGCGCGGTGCCGCAGGTCGAGGCCGGGCGCGCGCGCGTGCTGGCGGTCTTCACCGAGCAGCGCGCGTCCGTCTGGCCGGACGCGCCGACGCTGAAGGAGCTCGGCTACGGCGTCGTGCAGATCAGCCCGTACGGCCTCGGGACCGCGCCGGGCACGCCGCCGGCGATCGTGCGAGCGCTGCACGACGCGTTCCGGCGCGGCGCCGAGGACCCGCTGCACGTGAAGGCGCTCGAGCGCTACAACCAGCCGGTCTGGTACCGGTCGTCCGAGGACTACGCGGCGTTCATGCGCACGCAGTACGACGCCGAGAGCCGGACGCTCGAGCGGCTCGGGCTGCTGAAGAAGTGAGCCGCCGCGCGGTGCGGGCGTCCCGCCCGTGCCGCGCGACGCAGCCGCGCCCGTGCCGCGCGACGGACCCGCGCCCGTGCCGCGCGACGGGCCCGCGTCCGGTCCGCGCGATGCCCGCGGCCGGGCACGCGGCCTGCCGGCGACCGGATCCGACGGCCCGGCTCGCTCGGCCGCTCCGGACGACGCTTCGATGACCGTACCGCTCCAGGCCGCGCTCTGGGGGCTGCTCGCCGGCGGCGCGCTGGTGCTCGGCGCCGCGATCGCGTGGTTCGCCGACGTGCCGCAGCGCGCGATCGCCGGGATCACCGCGTTCGGCGCCGGGGTGCTGATCTCGGCGCTGAGCTTCGAGCTGATGGACGAGGCGTTCGCGCGCGGCGGCATCGCGGCGACCTCGCTCGGCTTCGTGGCCGGGGCGGCGATCTTCACCGGGGCCAACCGTCTGCTCGCCTACCGCGGCGCGCGCCACCGCAAGCGCTCGGCGCACGGGGCGCAGCCCTCGGAGGACGAGCACGCGGGCAGCGGGTCGGCGATCGCGGTCGGCGCGCTGGTCGACGGCGTGCCCGAGGCGATCGTGATCGGGCTGACCATGCTCGAGGGAGGCGCGGTCAGCACGGTGGCGGTCGCGGCGATCTTCCTGTCGAACGTGCCCGAGGGGCTGTCGAGCGCGGCCGGCATGCGCCGCGCGGGGCGGTCGGCGGCCTACGTGTTCGGCCTCTGGGGCGCGATCGCGGCTGCGTCCGGGCTCGCCGCCTGGGCGGGCGCGGCGCTGTTCGTCGGCGCGTCGGCCGACGTCGTGGCCGCGATCACCGCGACCGCGGCCGGCGCGATCCTCGCGATGATCGCCGACACGATGATCCCGGAGGCGTTCGCGGAGACCCACGACGCCGCCGGGCTGATCACCGTGCTCGGCTTCCTCGCCGCGTTCCTGCTGTCGAAGGCCGCGGGCTGAGCGGTCCGCCGCTCAGTGCCGGGCCTCGAGCACCAGGTTGAACGGCGTCTGCGTCGCCCGGCGCCACCGGGTGAAGCCGGCCTCCTCGGCGACGCCGCGCAGCCGGCGCTCGCCCGCCTGCGCGCCGAGGCCGAGGCCGACCTCCTGCGAGAGCGAGCAGGGCGTGCAGACCATCGTCGAGGCCGAGTAGAAGATCCTGCCGACCGGATTCAGGTTGTCGCCGACCGCGTCGTTCGCGAACGGCTCGACGATCATCCACGTGCCGTCCTCCGCGAGCGCGCCGTGGACGTGGCGCGCGGCGCCGACCGGGTCGCCCATGTCGTGCAGGCAGTCGAAGAACGCGACCAGGTCGAAGTCGCGGCCCGGGAAGTCCTTCGCGCCCGCCACCTCGAAGCGGACGCGGTCGGACACGCCGGCCGCCTCGGCCCGCTCGCGCGCGACCTCGATCGACGGCGCGTGGTAGTCGTAGCCGACGAACTCCGAGCGCGGCCAGGCGCGCGCCATCACGATCGTCGACGCGCCGTGGCCGCAGCCGACGTCGGCGACCCGGCCGCCGCGCTCCAGCCGCCCGGCGACGCCGTCGAGCGCCGGGATCCACTCGCCGGCGAGGTGGGCGTTGTAGCCGGCGCGGAAGAAGCGCTCGGTGCCCCGGTACAGGCAGGCGTGGTGCTCGTGCCAGCCGAGGCCGGTGCCGTCGCGGAACGCCCGCTCGACCCGGTCGAGGTCGAGGAACATCGAGGCGAGCACCTCGTAGCCGCCGCACATGAAGGCGGGGCTCGACTCGTCGGTGAACGCGATCGCGGCCTCGGGCGACAGCGAGTAGGTGCCGTCGCGGGGGTCGAGCTCGACGAAGCCGCTCGCGGCCTGCGCGGCCAGCCACTCCTGCACGTAGCGGCGCCGCACGCCGGTGCGCTCGGCCAGCCCGTCGGCGTCGATCGGTCCCGCGCCGGCCATCGCCCGGTACAGCCCGAGCCGTTCTCCGAGCAGCACGAGCGGGGCGCTCGCGATCGCGCCGAACTCGCCGACGATGCGGTTCACGAGTCCTTCGAGCCTGGCCATGTCCACGTTCATGCTGTCCTCCCGGGGAGTGTCGACGCGCCCGTCGGTGCCGCCGGCCGCGGCGCTTCGGCCGAGCCCGCCGCGAGGGCGGCGCGGGCGGCGGCGACCCGCGGGCAGTCGTTGTAGGCCCGTCCGCGCGGAGCGAGAATACGTAGCCCCACGCACGCGTCGACGGAGCCGCCCCGGTGACCGCGATCGCAGCCCGCGACCTGCTCCGCGCCCTCGGCGCGCTCGACGCGATCGCGCGCGAGGCGGTCGGCCTGCGGTCCTTCGCGCGGGCCGGCGTCCGGGTCCTGCCCGGTCTCGTCGGATCGGACCTGACGATCCTCTCGTGCTGCGACCTGCAGGCGGGCCGGCGACGGATCGAGGGCGTGCCGCCCGGCGCGCTCGATCGCCGGGCGTGCGAGGCGTTCGAGCGGCACCTGCCCTCGCATCCGCTGATCGACGCGTACCGGCGGGATCCGCGGCCGCGCACCTGCCGGCTGTCCGACGCGATCGGCCTGCGCGCGTTCCTGGGCTCGCCGCTGTACGCCGAGTACTACCGGCCGCTCGGCGTGCGTCACGCGATCGTCGTGCCGGTGCACGCGGACCGGCGGCACGTCGTCGCGTTCGCGCTGCATCGCGACGGCCCGCCGTTCCGGGACGCGGAGCGCGCGCTGCTCGAGTGCGTCCGGCCGCAGCTCGGCGCGCTGCACCGCCTCGCGGCGGTGGCCGACGCCCGCGGCCTCGGGCCGGCCGGGCGATCCGCGGCGCCCCGGCCCGGGCCGGGCGGGCTGACGCGCCGCGAGCGCGAGGTGGTCGGCTGGGTCGGGGCGGGCAAGACGAACCGCGACATCGCGGCGATCCTCGGCACCAGCCCGCGCACCGTCGAGAAGCACCTCGAGCACGTCTACGTGAAGCTCGGCGTCGAGACGCGGACCGCGGCGGTGCTGCGCGCGCTGCCGGCGCGACGCCCGGGCTGAGACGGCCCCGCGCGCGCGTCCCGCCGACGGAGGCGGGCCGAGCGCGCCCCGCCGCTCAGGCCGCGGCGTGCGAGGCGGCGTCGCTCGCGCGCAGCGCCTCGTCGAACACGTCCGGCGCGTCCGACGTGGTCGCGCGCTGCATGTCGCGCGGCCAGCGCGTGTCGTCGAACGGCGTGCCGCGGTGCATCGTGCAGCGGTTGTCCCACATGACCAGGTCGCCCACGCGCCAGCGGTGCTGGTAGGTGAAGCGCCGCTCGGTCGCGTGCGCGACGAGGCGCTCGACCAGCGCCGTCGCCTCGGCGTCGGGCAGCCCGCGGACGCGCCCGATGTGCGAGGCGAGGTACAGCGAGCGGCGGCCCGACTCCGGGATCGTGCGCACCAACGGCCGGGCGACCGGCGCGAACGCGACGCGCTCCTGCTCGGACCAGTCGGTGAAGCCCAGCTTCGCGCGCGAGAACATCAGCGAGTGCTCGGCGATCAGGCCGTCGATCCGCTCGCGCGTGTCGGCGTCGAGCGCGTCCCAGGCGGCGCGCAGGTCGGCGAACTCGGTGTGCCCGCCGATCGGCGCGACCGAGCGCGCGTACAGCATCGACGCGTAGCCGGTCGGCTGCTTGAACGAGCTGTCGGTGTGCCAGAGCCGGTTGCCGAGCTGGAACAGCCGCAGCCGGTGCGTCGCGTCCCAGACCTTGCCGTCGGCCGTCAGGTTCGCGATGTCGGCGATCTCGGGGCGCACGCGCAGCGTCTCGCCCGGCATCACCGCGGCGACCGAGCGCTCGAGCGGGCCGAAGTTCGCGGCGAACCCGAGGTGCTGGTCGACGGTGAGGGTCTGGGCGGTGAACACGAGGACCGCGTACTCGGCGAACGCGTCGCGCACCGCCCGCAGGTCCTCCGGCGGCAGCGGCCGCGTCAGGTCGATGTCGCCGACCTCGCAGGCGAAGCCCGGGGTCAGCGGTGACAGGGTGATGCTCATGGTCGTCTCCTCGGCGCCGTGCGCGTGGACCGCGCGCTCGTGACGAGCTTATCGCCGCGCGCACGGCTCCGTCCGCGGCCCGGGCGGTCGCGCGTTCCGCAAAGGCGGGTCGGACGACGATCGGTGCGCGCGCCGGTCGACGCGCGGCCGCACCGACCGCGCGCCGCGATCGCGCGGCCGCGGCGGTCAGCGGGCGGCGGTCGCGGCCGGAGGATCGGAGGCGGCCGCGCGGTCGGTCGCGGTCGCGGCCGACGCGGCGGCCCCGGCCGGCGGCGACGCCATCCCGACGCGGCCGAAGCCCGGCAGGCGCAGCGACAGGTCGTTCGCGTCGACGCCGAACGACAGGCCGAGCACGTTCAGCTCGAGGCCTTCCTCGGCCGCGACGGCCACGCCGAGCACGCCGGCCAGCGACAGCTGCCAGCCGGTGCCGCTCGGCGTCGGCGCGACGACCCGGCCGGGCTCGAGCCAGTCCTTGCCGAGCGCGTGCGGCGGCAGGTCGAGGCGCAACTCGGGCACGCGCCGGGCGACGAACGCGGTGAAGGTGTTGCTGTTCGGGCCCGGCCAGGCCCGGTACTCGGCCGGCCACGGGTAGGCGGCCACCGCCGCCTCGATCCGGTCGATCATCGCCTCGGCCGCCTCGCCGCGGTGGTCGACGAGCAGCGCCGGCCAGGCGCCGAACCAGCGCGCGTCGGGCGTGCCCGTTTGCGACACCACCGCGCCGGCGCCGCGGAACACGCGCCAGCCGACGACGTGGTGGACGAGGTACGCGTCGTCGCCGGCGCGCTTGGTCGCGATCCAGGTGTGCACGCCGAAGGCGCCCCGCCAGCCGACCGTGCGGGCCGCGTAGACCTGCACGACCGCGCGCGGCTCGGCCGCCGGGGAGGGGGCCTGACCGCTGCTGTCGCGGCTGCCCAGGTACCACGCGCGGCCGACCTCGACCTCGCCGCTGGCGATCACGCCGAGCGGGCCGAGCAGCAGCGCGCCGATGAGGACGAGGACGGGGAGCATCGGGAGGATCCGGACGGGACGCGTTCCGCAGCATAGCCCGCCGCGTGCCGCGACCCGCGGCGGCGCGCCCGGCCGCGCGCCCCGCCCGCAGTACCATCGGGCGATGCCCGCCGACCCGACCCCGTCCGCCGCCGCGGCCCGCCCGGCTCCCGACCGTCCCGACGCCGCTGCGCTGCTCGAGCGGGTCGACGCGTTCGCGCGCGCGGTCGTCGCGCCGCGCGCCGCGAAGTGGGAGCGCGAGCGGCGCGTCGCGCGCGAGGCGATCGCCGAGGCGGCCGCGCTCGGGCTGTGCGCGCTCGAGGTGCCGCCCGAGCACGGCGGGCTCGGCCTGCCGTTCTCGGTCAAGGCCGCGGCCTGCGAGCGCTTCGCGGCGGCCGACTTCGGCTTCGCGTTCTCGTGGGTCAACACGCACAACGTCGCGGCGAAGCTCGCGCGCGAGGCCTCGCCCGCGCTCGCGGCGCGCTGGGTGCCCGAGCTGGTCGCCGGCCGCCGGATCGGCTGCACCGCGCTGACCGAGCCCGGCGCGGGGTCGGACTTCGGGGCGATCGCGACGCGGGCGACCCGGGTCGCGGGCGGCTGGCGCCTCGACGGCGCGAAGGCCTGGATCACGAACGCGACCGAGGCCGACGTCGTCGTGCTGTACGCGCAGACCGAGCCGGGCTCGGGCGGGCGCGGGATCGCCGGCTTCGTCGTCGAGGCCGGGCGCGCGGGCGTCGTGCGCGAGCCCGGCTTCGCGCTCGCCGGCCAGCACGCGATCGGCGCGGGCGGCTTCGCGCTCGACGGCTACGTCGCCGCCGACGACGAGATGCTGCAGCCGCCCGGCCGGGCGTTCCGGGCCGCGCTCGCCTCGATCAACGGCGCGCGCACGTACGTGGCGGCGATGTGCTGCGGGATGGTCGGCGAGGCGCTGCGCGTCGCGCTCGCGCACGGCGAGGCCCGCCGGACGTTCGGGGCGCCGCTGGCGGACCATCAGGGCTGGCGCTGGCGGATCGCGGAGGCGCACGCCGAGCTCGCGGCCGCGCGCGCGCTGGTCGCCGACGCGGCCGCGCGGATCGACGCGGGCGAGGACGCGCAGCTCGCCGCCGCGCAGGCCAAGCTCGTGGCGACCGGCATGGCCGAGCGGCGGCTCGCCGCCCTCGCGCAGGCGATGGGCGCCGAGGGCCTGCGCGAGTCGCATCCGTTCGGCCGGCACCTGGTCGGCGCCCGCGTCGCGTCCTTCGTCGACGGCTCGAGCGAGATGCTGCTCGAGCGGATCGCGGCGATCCTGCGGTCGTCCCGCCGGTGAGGGCGCCGCCCCTGGCCGCGCCCGAGGCGGCGGCCCGCGCGCTGCGGGCGAACCGGCGCGGCATCCGCTACATGGTCGTGGCGATGGCCTGCTTCATCGCCAACGACACGCTCGTCAAGCTCGCGGGCGAGACGATGCCGGCCGCGCAGCTGATCTTCGTGCGCGGGCTGATGGCCACCGCCTGGGTGCTGATCGTCGCGCGCGCGACCGGGGTCGCGCTGCCGTTCGCGCGGCTCGCGCGCGGCTGGGTCGCCGGGCGCGCGACGATCGACGCGCTCGCGACCTTCGCCTACCTGGCGTCGCTGTTCCACCTGCCGCTCGCCAACGCGGCCGCGATCAACATGGCCGCGCCGCTGTTCATCGCGGTGCTCGCCGGGCCGATGCTCGGCGAGCGGATCGGCGCGGCGCGGCGTGCGGCGATCGTGCTCGGCTTCGCCGCGGTGCTGATGGTGATCCAGCCGCGCGCCGAGGGCTTCAACGCGTGGTCGCTGCTGTGCCTCGGGGCGACGCTGCTGCACGCGCTGCGCGACCTGGTCGTGCGCCGGATCCCGCGCGACCTGCCCGCGATCGGCATCACGCTCGCGACCGCGGTGGCGGTCACGCTGATCGCCGGCGTCGCGACCGCGGTGCAGGGCTGGCGGCCGATCGACGCGCGCGGGCTCGCGCTGATCTCGACCGCGTCGGTGTTCCTCGTCGGCGGCTACTACTGGGTGATCCGCAGCACGCGCGAGGGCGAGGTCTCGGTGGTCGCGCCGTTCCGCTACAGCGGCCTGCTGCTCGCGCTCGCGATCGGCTGGGTCGTCTGGGGGGAGCTGCCGAACGCGCTCGGCTGGGCGGGCATCGCGCTGCTGGTGGCGACCGGCCTGCATCTCGTGCGCAGCGAGGGCCGCGGCCGCTGAGCGGATCGCGGCACGCGCCGGGCACGGCGCCGCCGCACCCGTCTATCATCGGCCCGGTCCCGTCCTCCCGCCGCCCGCCCATGCATCCGTCCGACCCGCCCGCCGATCCCGAGTCCTTCGTCGCGCCCGCGTACCGCGGCATCGGCGAGTCGCTGGTGCGCGAGCTCGCGAAGCTGATGTCGATCCCCGACATGATCTCGCTCGCCGGCGGCTACCCGGGCCCGGAGCTGTTCGACCGCGACGGCGTGCGCGAGGCCGCCGACGCCGCGCTGCGCGAGGCGCCGGTGGCGTGCCTGCAGTACGGACCGACCGACGGCCTGCCCGGGCTGCGCGAGGCGATCGCCGCGCTGCTCGGCGCGCGCGGCACGCGCTGCTCGCCCGACGACGTGCTCGTCACCGCCGGCTCGCAGCAGGGCTTCGACCTGCTGGTGCGCACGCTGCTCGCCCCGGGCGACGCGGCGGTCGTCGAGCGGCCGACCTACACCGGGCCGCTGCGGGTGCTGAAGGTCGCCGGCGTGCGCACGCTGACCGTCGGCGTCGACGCGCACGGCCTCGACGTCGACGAGCTCGAGGCGACGCTGCGCGATCCGGCGACGCCGCGCCCGAAGCTGCTGTACGCGGTGCCGACCTTCGCGAACCCGAGCGGCGCGACGATGACCCGCGCGCGGCGCCTGAAGCTGCTGTCGCTCGCGGTCGAGCACCGCTTCGTGATCGTCGAGGACGACCCGTACGGCCAGCTGCGCTTCTCGGGCGAGGCCGAGCCGCACGTCGCCGCGCTGGTCGACGAGGTGCCGGGATCGCGGCCCTGGGTGGTGCACCTGGGCAGCTTCTCCAAGGTGATCGCGCCGGGGCTGCGGCTCGGGTACATGGTCGCGCCGCCCGCGCTGCGCCGCGCCTGCCTGCTCGCGAAGCAGCTCGACGACATCTCCTGCCCCGGCTTCACGCAGGCGACCGTGCAGCGCTACCTCGCCGCGGGCCGGCTCGACGCGCACCTGCCGACGATCGTCGCCGCCTACCGCGAGCGCGCCGCGGCGATGCGCGAGGCGCTCGCGCGCCACCTCGCCGGCCGCGTCGACGTCGAGGTCCCCGACGGCGGCATGTTCATGTGGGGACGGCTGCGCGGCGGGGCGGGCGCGCGGGCGCTGCTGCCGCACGCGATCGAGGAGAAGGTCACCTTCGTGCCGGGCGACGTCTACTACGCCGAGCGCGCCGACCCGGCGACGCTGCGGCTGTCGTTCTCGACGCCGTCGCCCGCGCAGATCCTCGAGGGCGTCGCGCGGATCGGCCGCGCGGTCGAGCGGATGGAGCGCGCCGGCTGAGCGCGACCCGGTGCGGCTCTTCCTCGCGATCGAGCCCGACGACGCGGCGCGCGCCGCGCTCGCGGCGCTGGCCGAGCGCGTCGCGGCGGCGACCGGCGCGCGCGCCGTGCCGGCCGCGAACCTGCACCTGACCCTCGTCTTCCTCGGCGAGGTCGATCCCGCGCGCGTCGACGCGCTGCGCGACGCGACGGCCGGGGTCGCGGCGCGCCATCCGGCCTTCGACCTCGTCTTCGACGTGCCCGGCGCCTTCGCCGGCGCGCGCGTCGCCTGGCTCGCCCCGTCCGCGCCGCCGCCCGGGCTGCTCGCGCTGCAGGCCGCGCTCGCGCGCGCCTGCGTCGGGGCGGGCGTGACGATCGACGCGCGCCGCTACGCGCCGCACGTGACGCTCGCGCGCAAGCTCCCCGCGGCGGCCGCGCGCGGCGCGGACCGGATGCCCGCGCCCGGGACGGCGGTGGGCTGGCGCGCGGGCGACGTCGCGCTGATGCGCTCGAGCCCGGCGCCCGGGGGCGTCGTCTACGACGCGATCGCGCGCGCGCCGCTCGCCGGCTGAGGCCGGACCGGCCCCGGCGGGCTCAGATCTGCCGCAGCCAGACCTCGTCGATCGCGTGATCGGCGCGCTTGCGCAGGATCACGTTCGCGCGCTCGCGCGAGGGCAGGATGTTCTCGCGCAGGTTCGCGCCGTTGATGTCGCGCCAGATCCCGAGCGCGACCTCGCGCGCCTGCGCCTCGTCCAGGTCCTTGTAGTGATGGAAGTAGGACGTCGGATTCTGGAACACCGTGCGCTGCAGCGTGCGGAAGCGGGTGACGTACCACTCCTGGATGTGGCCCTCGTCCGCGTCGAGGTACAGCGAGAAGTCGAAGAAGTCCGAGACGATGATCGACGGCGAGTGGCCGCTGTCGAGCGTGCCGGTCTGCAGCACGTTCAGCCCCTCGAAGATCAGGATGTCCGGGCTGTCGACGACCAGCTCCTCGCCCGGCACGATGTCGTAGGCCTGGTGCGAGTAGACCGGCGCGCTGACCCGCCGGCGGCCGGCCTTGATGTCGGCGAGGAACTCGATCATCCGGCGCCGGTCGTAGCTCTCGGGGAAGCCCTTGCGGGTCATCAGCCCGCGGTCGAGCAGCGTCGCGTTCGGGTACAGGAAGCCGTCGGTGGTGACGAGCGCGACCGACGGATGGTCGGGCCAGCGCGCGAGCAGCGCCTGCAGCGTTCGCGCGAGCGTGCTCTTGCCGACCGCGACGCTGCCGGCGACGCCGATCACGTACGGGCGCCGGCCGACCAGCCGCCCGAGGAACTCGTCCTTGACGCCGGACAGCGCCCGGGCCGAGCGGAAGTGCAGGTTGAGCAGCCGCGACAGCGGCAGGTAGATCCGCTCGACGTCCTCGAGCGAGACCTGCTCGACCACGCCGCGCAGCGACGCGAGCTCGCCCTCGGACAGGTTGAGCGGCGTGCTCGCCCGCAGCGCGGCCCATTCGTCGCGACCGAACACGACGTAGGCCGAGAACTCGGTGCCGGTGTCCAGGTTCATGGGCGCGCAGCTTACCGCAGCCCGCGCGCCCGGGGCGGCCGGCGTGTCGAGGGCCGCGCGCGGCGCGGGCGCCGCCCGTCGGCGCTGTCGTACACTCGGCGCGTCGCGACCGCCGCGATTTCCCCCGTTCCCGTCGCGCGCCGCCGGCGCGCCCCTTCCCGGATCCCGGATGCCGATCGACGACTACACCGACCTGGACGGCCTCGCGCTCGGCGCGAGGATCGTGCGCCGCGAGGCCAGCGCGGCCGATGCGCTCGAGGCCGCGCTCGCCCGCGCCGCGCGCGTGAACCCCTCGATCCGCGCGCTCGACGCGATGGCCGTCGAGCGGGCCCGCGAGCGCGCGGCGCGGCTCGACGCCGAGCTCGACGCGCTGCCGCGCGCCGCGCGCGACGAGGCGCTGCGCAGCCGCCCGTTCGCCGGCGTGCCGCTTCCGCTGAAGGACCTCGCGACCGCCTGCGTCGACCTGCCCTCGTCGATGGGCTCGATGTTCTTCCGCGACGTCCGCTGGGACCACGACTCCGAGCTCGTCGCCCGCTACCGGGCGGCCGGCTTCGTGCCGTTCGCGCGCAGCACGAGCCCCGAGCTCGGCCTGAATCCGTCGACCGAGGTGCCGGTCTACGGCGGTCCGACCCGCAACCCCTGGAACCTCGCGCACAGCTCGGGCGGCTCGAGCGGCGGCGCGGCGGCGGCGGTCGCGGCGGGCATCGTGCCCGTCGCGCACGCCTCCGACGGGCTCGGGTCGATCCGGATCCCGGCGGCCTGCTGCGGCCTGGTGGGCCTGAAGCCGACCCGCGGCCTGATGCCCCTGGGCCCGTCGATCGGCGAGGGCTGGGGCGGGCTCGCGACCGAGCACGTGGTCTCGCGCACCGTGCGCGACACCGCGGTCGCGCTCGACCTGACCGCCGGCGCGGACGCCGGCGCGCCGTACGCGGCGCCGACGTACGCGCCCGGCGCGGGGCGCCGCGCGGTGGAGGAAGCCGCGCGCGACGGCGCGCCGCGGCTGCGCATCGCGCTGCTCGACGCCACCTTCGACGGCGAGCCGGTGCACCCCGAGGTCGCCGAGGCGGTGCGCGGCGTCGCGCGCGCGCTCGAGGCGCTCGGCCACCGCGTCGAGCGCGACGCGCCGCGGCTCGACACGCTCGAGCTGCTGCGTCCGGCGGTCGAGATCGTCGCCTGCGGCACGGCGATGTCGGTCGACGCGCGGGCGCGCGCGCTCGGACGCGCACCGCGCGAGGACGAGCTCACGCCGCTGATCCGCGGCGCGGTCGAGGTGGCCCGCGGCATCGACGCGTCCGGCTACCTCGCGCGGCTCGCGACGCTGCACCGGATCACGCGCCGGCTCGCGGCCTTCTGGGACCGGTACGACGTGCTGCTGACGCCGGTGCTCGCCGAGCCGCCGGCGCTGCTGGGTCGCTTCGCGATGCAGCACGCCGACTTCATCGCCTACCGCACCGGCCCCGAGGGCACGGGGCGCTACTCGCCGTTCGCGCCGCTGGCGAACGTCACCGGGCAACCCGCGATGTCGGTGCCGGCCGGCCTGACGTCCGGCGGGCTGCCGATCGGCGCGCAGCTGATCGGCCGCTTCGGCGACGACGCGCGCCTGCTCGGGCTGGCCGCCGGCCTCGAGATCGCGCGACCGTGGACCGGGCTCGCGCCCGCGCTCGGCTGAACCGACCGCCGCCCACCGCATGAAGCTGCTGATCAGCGCGCTCGTCGTCGCGAACCTGCTGCTCCTCGGCTGGCTGCGGGGCTGGATGGCGCCGTTCGGCGGCGACGGCCGCGAGCCCGCGCGCGTCGAGCGGCAGGTCGAGCCGCAGCGGCTGCGGATCGTGCAGACGCCGCGCCCGGCCGGCGAGGCGAGCGGCGATCGCGGCGGCACCACCGACGCGCCGGCCGCCCAGGCCCGCGACTCCGCCCCGGCCGCCGCGCCGGGCGACGCGCCGGCCCCGGCGCCGCCGGCGCCCGCCGCGCCCTCGTCCGGCGCGCCGTCCGACGCCGCACTGATCGCGTCGCTGCGCGCGTCGCGCTGCGCCGAGCTCGGGCCGATGGGCGAGCCCGACCTGGTGCGGCTGCAGGTCGCGCTCGAGGCGATCCGCGACGACCTCGCGTTCGCGGTGCGCCGCGCCGACGAGACCACCTCCTGGTGGGTCTACCTCGCCCCCTCGCCGGTCGACACCGCCCGCCGGCTCGCCGACCTGCGCGGCCGGGGCGTGACCGACACCTACGTGATGCCCGACGGCGCCTGGCGCGGGGCGATCTCGCTCGGCCTGTTCCGCCAGGAGGACCTGGCGGTCGCGCTGCAGCGCTCGATCGCCGGGCGCGGCGTGAAGGGCGTGCGCGTCGCGCCGCGCGGCCCCGGCGCCGGCCGCTTCACGATGCAGGTCCGGCCGATGCCCGAGCCGGTCGCGGCCGAGCTCGTGCGGCAGCGCGGCGTCGGCCCGGACACCGTGCCGCGCCCCTGTCCGGCGGGCTGACCGGCTCGGCGTCGGGCCGCACGCCGCGCGCGATACGCGCCCGACACGCGCCCCGGCACGCGCCCGGCACGCGCCCCGACACGCGCCCCGACACGCGCCCCGACACGCGGCCGGCCGTGGCACGATCGCCGTCCGACGACCGAACGCGACGTGCGATGCGACCCATCCTCGTGATCCAGCACGCCGAGGGCGACGGCCCCGGCCACTTCGGCGAATGGCTCGCGCTGCGCGGTCGCCCGACGGCGCTCGTGCGCGTGCACGCGGGCGATCCGGTGCCCGCGGCGGTCGAGGGCCACGCGGGGCTCTGCGTGCTCGGCGGCCCGATGAGCGCGAACGACGATCACCTCGACCACGTCCGCGCCGAGCTGGGGCTGCTGCGCGACGCGCTCGATCGGCGCGTGCCGGTGATCGGGCACTGCCTCGGCGGCCAGCTGCTCGCCCGCGTGCTCGGCGCGCCGATCGGCCGCAGCCCGGCGCCGGAGATCGGCTGGCACGCGATCGAGGTGGCCGACGATCCGGAGGCGCGCCGCTGGTTCGGCGAGGCCCGCCGCCCGGTCGTCGTGCAGTGGCACCACGAGGCCTTCGGGCTGCCCGCCGGCGCGATCGCGCTGGCCGGCAGCGCGGCGTGCCCGCGGCAGGCGTTCTCGTGGGACGGGGTGCACCTCGGGATGCAGTTCCATCCGGAGGCGGACCGCGCGAAGCTCGCGTTCTGGCTGGGCAAGCACCGGCGCGAGCCCGAGGTGCCGAGCCGGCATCCGACGGTGCAGTCCGCGGCGCGCATCGCCGGGGAGATCGACGCGCACCTGGACGCGATGCGCGCGCTCGCGCACCGGCTCTACGACGCCTGGGGCCGCGGGCTGGTCGACTGACCGCCGCGCGGGCGATCACGTCCGGGCGATCGCGTCCGGGCGGTGGCGTTCCGGCGATCCCCGTCCGGGCGATCGCGTCCGGGCGGCGGTGTCCCGGCGATCCCCGTCCGGGCGATCGCGTCCGGGCGGCGGTGTCCCAGCGATCGCGTCCGGACGGTCGAGTTTCGGCGATCCCCGTTCGGGCGATCGCCGTCAGGCGGTGGCGTTCAGCTCGCGCCGGTAGCGGTTGAGCGCCTGCACCGAGGGAAGCTCGCGACCGAACAGCAGCGACAGGTTGTGCAGGATCCGGTCGACGACCTTGCTCTCCCAGTCGGCGTCGAAGCGGATCTGCTGGTCGAGCCAGCGCTCGAGCCAGCCGGGCTCCGGCAGCCGGCTCTGCACGGTGTCGTTCGGGAACAGGTCCTTGTTGACGTGCAGGTTCGTCGGGTGCAGCGCCTGCGTGGTGCGCCGGGCGCTCGCCATCAGCAGCCCGATCTTCGCGAAGGCCGCGCGCGCGCCGTCGCCGACGTCGGCGATCGCCTTCTTCATGTACTGCAGGTAGGCGCCGCCGTGGCGGGCCTCGTCGCGCGAGATCGTGTCGTAGATGTGCTTGATGACCGGCTCGGTGTGCCAGTCGGACGCGCACCGGTACCAGTGGTTGAGCCGGATCTCGCCGCAGAAGTGCAGCATCAGCGTCTCGAGCGGCGGCGCCGGGTCGAACTCGAAGCGCACCGCGTGCAGCTCCTCCTCGGTCGGCAGCAGGTCGGGCCGGAAGCGGCGCAGGTACTCCATCAGCACCAGCGCGTGCTTCTGTTCCTCGTAGAACCAGACCGACATGAACGCGCTGAAGTCCGAATCGTGGCGGTTGTCGCGCAGGAACATCTCGGTGGCCGGCAGCGCCGCCCACTCGGTGATGGCGTTCATCTTGACCGTGCGCGCCTGCTCGTCCGACAGCCGGGACGCGTCGAAGCGGTCCCAGGGAATGTCGTCGAGGCTCCAGCGCACGCGTTCGAGCGACTTGAAGAGTTCGGGGTACAGCATGGCTTGGCTCAGGGGGATCGCCGGTTCCACCGGTCGGATGGGCCGCTCGGATCCGCGGCGGGACGGGCCGGTCGCCCGGGCGGCGCGATTCTAGCAGCGCGTTCCGGGCCCGGCGAACGGGACTCGGTCATCGGGGCGCGGACATCCGCCTGCGCAGCCAGCGCATTCCGGCGCCGAGCACGGGCAGCTGCTCGTACAGCTCCTCGGCCGCGTCCCAGTAATCCCGGTGAAGCAGGATCCGGCCCCGGCCGTCGAAGCGCAGGTGCGTGCAGCCGCGGATCAGGCGCGGCCGCGCGGACAGCGGCGCCGGGAACGCGAAGGCGAAGTCCCAGGTCAGCATCGCGGCGTCGCCCTGCTCGATCGTCTCGTGCACGACGAAGCGCGGCGCGCGGACCTGCTCGAACATGTGCAGGAAGATCCGCCGGATCTCGGGCACGCCGGTCACCTCGTTGAACGGGTCCTTGAAGACGGCGTCGGGCGCGTAGAGCTCGCCGATCCGTTCCACCGACTGCGGCGAGATCGACTCGAAGAAGCCCACCACCGCGGCGAGCGGCGGCGACGGCGCGACCGGGCGGGCGGCGTCCATCGGCTCAGCCTCCGGTCACGCGGCGCACCGCGGCGAAGTAGAGCCGGTACGGCAGCAGCCGGGCGAGCTTCAGCCAGAGCGTGAAGCGCCGCGGGAAGTGGATGTCGAAGCGGCCGGCCTCGATGCCGGCGAGCGTCGCCTCGGCGGCCCGCCGCGCGGAGATCAGCGCCGGCATCTCGAAGCCGTTGACGGCGGTGGCCGGCGTGTCGACGAAGCCCGGGTTGATCACGTAGACGCCGATGCCCTCGGGATGCAGGTCGAGGTAGAGCGACTCGGCGAGGTTGATCAGCGCGGCCTTGGTCGGGCCGTAGACGAGCGCCTGCGGCAGCCCGCCGTAGCCGGCCACGCTCGAGACGAGCGCGATGCCGCCCGAGCGCTGCTCGAGCAGCGTCGGCAGCACCGCGGCGAGCCCGCCGAGCACCGCGCCGACGTTGGTGTCGAGCATCCGGCGCGCGATCGCGAGATCGAAGCCGCGGGCGCGCATCGGCACGTACAGGCCGGCCACCCAGAGCACCAGGTCCACCCCGCCCCAGCGCGCGCGCAGCCGCTCGCACGCGTCGGCGACCGCCCGCGCGTCGGTCGCGTCGAGCGGCAGGACCTCGGCCTCGGGGGCGCCGGCGGCCTCGGGGTCGTCGAGCAGCGCGTGCAGCGCGTCGGCCCGGCGCGCCGAGACCGCGACCCGCGCGCCGCGGCGGCGCAGCGCGAGCGCGAGCTCGGCGCCGATGCCGCTCGAGGCGCCGACGACCCAGACGCGCCGGCCGGCCCAGCCCTCGACGCCCGGGTTCAGCGGAGCCAGCAGCGCGCGCGCCGGCCGCCGCGCCGGGGTCGGCACGAAGGGCAGCGGGGTGACGGGAACCGGGCTGCTCATCGCTTCGTGAACGACAGCAGCACGTCGCCGAGCCGCAGGCCGAACTTGCTCATCGTCGCCCGGTTCAGCATCGTGCGCTCGTCGACCAGGAACATCCAGTCGTCGAAGTCGACGTTCCAGACGGTGCCGTCGACGTCCAGCGCGAGCGTGTAGCGCCAGTTG
>DASPJX010000162.1:0-10496 GCA_035628395.1 Burkholderiaceae bacterium
CGGGCTACGTCGGTTTCGACCAGGGCGGCCTGCTCACCGAGGCGATCGCGAAGAAGCCGCACGCCGTGCTGCTGCTCGACGAGATCGAGAAGGCGCATCCGGACATCTTCAACATCCTGCTGCAGGTCATGGACCACGGCACGCTGACCGACAACAACGGTCGGAAGGCCGACTTCCGCAACGTGATCGTCATCATGACCACGAACGCGGGCGCCCAGGACCTGCAGAAGCGCTCGATCGGCTTCTCCGACAACAAGCAGGCCGGCGACGAGCTGCAGGAGATCAAGCGGATGTTCACGCCGGAGTTCCGCAACCGGCTGGACGCGATCATCTCGTTCAAGGCGCTGGACGAGGAGATCATCCTGCGCGTGGTCGACAAGTTCCTGATGGCGCTCGAGGAGCAGCTGCACGAGAAGAAGGTCGACGCCGTCTTCACCGAGACGCTGCGCAAGCACCTCGCGGCCAAGGGCTTCGACCCGCTGATGGGCGCGCGGCCGATGCAGCGCCTGATCCAGGACACGATCCGCAAGGCGCTGGCCGACGAGCTGCTGTTCGGCAAGCTCGTGGGCGGCGGCAAGGTGACGGTGGACCTGGACGAGGAGGAGAAGGTGTCGCTGTCGTTCTCCGAGGCGCCGCCGTCGCCACCGGCGCCCGCCGAGGGCGAGGCCGACATCGAGGTGCTGCCCGCCTGAGGGCGCGCGCCGCGGACGGGCGTCGCGCCCGTCCGCACCGACCGCAGGGGCCCGCCGCAGGCGGGCCTTTTTCTGCGCCGTCGCGGCGCCGGGGGGGCGTGGCCGACGCCGCGGCGCGACGCCGCGCGTCCTCGCCCGGGCGCGGGGATTGCGTCGCCGCGGCATCCCGCCCCCGCAGGCACCGCCCGATGAATCACGTCCGTTTCGGCCACGGCCGACCGTTGCTTCTGGTGCACGGCCTGGGCGGGCACTGGCGCTCCTGGACGCCGGTGCTGCCGATGCTGGCCGCGCATCGCGAGATCGTCGCCGTCGACCTGCCGGGCCACGGCGCGTCGCCGGTCGAGCCCGGCTGCGGCCGCTTCGCCGGGCTGGCCGATCGCCTCGACGCCTTCCTCGACGACCACCGGCTGGCGGGCGTGGACGTGGCCGGGTCCTCGATGGGCGCACGGCTCGCGCTGGAGCTCGCGCGCCGCGGGCGCGTCGGCGCGGTGGCTGCGATGGACCCGGGCGGCTTCTGGCGCGGCTGGGAGCGGACGTTCTTCCGGCTCACGATCGGCGCGTCGGTGCGCCTGCTGCGTGTGCTGCGCCCCGCCTTGCCCGCGCTGTGCGGCAGCGCCGTCGGACGCACGCTGCTGCTCCCGCAGCTGTCGCACCGGCCCTGGCGGCTCGACCCGGTGCTGACGGCGTCCGAGCTGCGGGCCTATGCCGACTGTCCGGTGTTCGACGAGCTCGTCCACGACCTGGCCGTCGGGCCGCCGCAGACCGGTCCGGCGGCCCCGGGCTGCCGCGTGGCGATCGGGTGGGGCCGCCGGGACCGCCTGTGCCTGCCCCGGCAGGCCGCCCGGGCGACCGAGGCGTTCCCGTCGGCGACGCTGCAGTGGTTCGACGGTTGCGGGCACTTCCCGATCTGGGACCGTCCCGAGGCGGCCGCGGCGTGGGTGCTGGCGGCGACGGACGCGTCGGCCTCGGCCTCCTCGCCGGCCCGGGAGCCGGTCGCGCCGCCCGCCGCCGATCGCGTCCGGCCCGGGGCGACGCCGGCGCCGCGGCACGTGCCCGGCTGAAGCGCCGGACGTCGGCCGCTCGGCCGCTCGGGCGGACGCGGAACGCCCGCCCATCGGACTCGTCGGGCCGCGCCTCAGTGCGTCGGCAGCGCCATCCAGAAGGTGGCGCCGCGCGCCGGCCGGCTCTCCAGCCCGACGCGGCCGCCGTGCAGCTCGACCACGCGCTTGACGATCGCGAGGCCGAGGCCGGAGCTGCCGCGCTGCTCGCGGTGCTTGCTGCCCTGGTAGAAGCGCTGGAACACGCGCGCCTCGTCCTCGGCGGCGACCCCGGGGCCGGAGTCGGCGACCTCGACCCGGACCTGGTCGCCTTCGGACAGCACCCGCAGCTCGATCGTGCCGCCGGTGGGCGTGACCCGGATCGCGTTGTCGAGCAGGTTGCCGATCGCGCGCTCGATCAGCGCCGCGTCGACCCGGGCGAGCGGCAGGCCGTCGGGGTAGACGACCTTCAGCCCCACGCCCGCCTGGTCGGCCCGGATGCCGTAGCGGTGCGCGAGGTCGTCGGCGAGCTCGCCGAGCGCGATCGGCTCGCGCTCGATCCGCAGCTCCGGGCTGTCGAGCTTGGCCAGCTCGTTCAGCGCGTCGGTGAGGCGGCGCAGGTGGTGCGCGTTGTCGACCGCGGCCTGCACGAAGCGGTCGCGCGCCGCGGGCTCGAGCTGGTCGGCCTTCATGCGGATCGTCTCGAGCTGGCCGATCAGCGCGGTCAGCGGCGTGCGCAGGTCGTGCGACACGTTGGCGATCATCTCGCGGCGCTGCACGTCGGTCTGCGTCACGCGGTCCATCTCGATCTTGAGCCGCTCGAGCGTGTCGCGGAACGTGCGCGACAGTCGGCCGACCTCGTCGTTGCGGTCGCGGAACGGGAACTCGGTCTCGCACAGCGGCGCCGAGAAGCCGCCGCTGCGCACGCGCTCGGCGACGCGGGTGAGGGCGGTCAGCGGCCGCGTCAGCACGGCGATCATCGCCACCGTCAGCGCCACGCCGATCGCGAGCGTCAGCAGCGCGACCTTGACCGCGGTCTGGATCGCGTAGCTCTTCAGCAGCGCGGGCGTCTGCGCGCCGACGTCGGCCGCGCGCGCGACGACGTAGAGCCAGCCGACCTCGCGGCCGTCGCGCGCCAGCGGGCGCGCGGCGACGATGCAGGTCTTGCCCGGGCGGTCGGGGTCGTCGGCGTGGATCGGCATCGACGCGTCGCGCACCAGCGACGCGCGCACCGGGCCGAGATCGACGCGCGACCGGCCCCAGTGGTCCTGGCGCTCGCCCGAGGTCGCGAGCACCCGGCCCTGCGCGTCGAGCAGGTAGAGGCCCGTGGTCGGGGCGAACACCGTGTAGTTGGCGAGCCGGTGCGAGAAGTCCTCGGGGTCGCGCTCGTACTCCTCCCACAGGTCGGGGTTCATCTCGATGACCCGGTCGACGAAGGCGAGGCTCTGCGTGTAGAGCACGTCGGTGTAGTAGCTGCGCACCGACATGTGCATCACGGTGGCGAGCACGAGCGCGGTCAGCAGGCCCGCGCCCGCGACCAGCAGCAGCACCCGCGCGCGCAGCGAGTTCATCGTTCCTCGGTGAAGCGGTAGCCGACGCCGCGCACGGTCAGGACGTAGCGCGGGTTCGCCGGATCGGACTCGAGCTTGGCCCGCAGCCGGTTGATGTGCGTGTTGACGTTGTGCTCGTAGCCCTCGTAGGTGGTGCCCCAGATCGCGTCGAGCAGCTGCACGCGGGTGAACACCCGGCCCGGGTGGCGCGCGAGGTGCGCGAGCAGATCGAATTCCTTCGTGGTGAGCGGCAGCGAGCGGCCGCCCAGCTTGACGTCCCGGCTCGCGCAGTCGATCAGCAGCTCGCCGGCGGCGATGCGCTCGGTGCTGGCCGCCTGCGGCAGCTGCGCCATGTCCCGGCGCCGCAGCATCGCCTTCACGCGGGCCTGCAGCTCCGGGATCGAGAACGGCTTGGTCAGGTAGTCGTCGGCGCCGAGCTCGAGGCCGAGCACCCGGTCGAGCTCGCTCGAGCGCGCGGTGAGCATCAGCACCGGCGTCGCGTCGCGGTCCATCCGCAGCGTGCGCACGACGTCGAGCCCGTCGCGCCCCGGCAGCATCACGTCGAGCACGATCATCGAGTACTGGCCGCTGCGCGCCGCCTGCAGGCCGGCGTTGCCGTCGTGGACGAGGTCGACGCGGTGACCGAGGTCGCGCACGTGCATCGCGATCAGGTCCGCGATGTCCTTCTGGTCCTCGACGACTAGGATTCGGTGCTCCATGCGCTCCTCCTGCAGGGTGTCACGCTACTCATTCCGGGTGACGGCAGGATCGCGCCAGCATAACAAAACGGTCACGCCGAGCTCGAAGGGACGCGATCGGCGGCCGGCGTGATGAAAACGAGACCGTTGCGCCATCGACGGGTGACGTGCGCACCGCACAGTACGGACGTACCGTCACCGGAGCCCGCCGATGAGCGCCACGTCCGAATCCGTCCTCGATCTCGCCGAGCACCGCAGCGCGATGCTGCGCTTCGCCCGCCGTCGCGTCCGCGACGAGGCGCTCGCCGAGGACACGGTGCAGGAGGCGCTGCTCGCCGCCCTGACCGCGCGCGACAGCTTCCAGGGCCAGTCCGCGGTCCGGACCTGGCTGATCGGCATCCTGAACCACAAGATCCAGGACGCGTTCCGGCGCGAGACCCGCTACGTGAAGCTCGACGCGCACGACGACGACGCCGAGCCGTCGGGCGAGCGGCTCGAGCGCGCCGCGACCGCGTCGCCGACCGCCTCCGAGGCCGACGACCCGGTGCGGGCGGTCGCGCGCCGGCGCATGCACGAGGCGCTGGTGCGCGAGGTCGAGCAGCTGCCCGAGAGCCTGAAGTCGGTGTTCCTGATGCAGGCGATCGAGGGCACGCCCACGGCCGACGTCTGCCGCCGGCTGAACATCACCGAGGCGAACGTCTGGGTCCGGCTGCACCGGGCGAGGAAGCGGCTGGGCGAGCGGCTGCTCGCCCACCTCGAGCCGGCCTGAGCCCGGGGCGCCCCGGGGGGCGCGGCGGACGGCCCCGGTCGGGCCGTCGCCGGCGGGGCGGCCGCCCATCGGCGGGGTCGCACCTGCCGTCCGTGACGGCTCAGGTGGGGGGCGGAGCTGGCCGAAGATGCGGGAAACCACATCTCCCTCACGGCACCCGACCCATGCACCCACTCGAGATCGGCGAGCTCGGCAGGCTGCTCCGCGACCTGGAGGCCGCCGCACCCGTCGCCTCGCGCCGAGCGGCGCCGCAGGCGGAGCAGTACCTCTGGCTCTCGAGCCGCGTGCGGCGCGTCGACGTGCGCACCGACGCCGCCTTCCAGCAGCGGCTCGCCCGCCACGTCGGGCTGCGCGGCAAGCTGCGCGCGGACAAGCAGGCGCTGTTCGACCTGCTGCACGAGCTGCGCGATCTGCAGCGGCCGAGCTTCGAGGACGTGCTCGAGCGCGTCAGCCTGCTGACCGGCCAGGTCGAGAAGTCGGTCGCCTCGTCGCTGCTCGCGCTGCTCGACGCGGACCAGCCGGCGATCGACCGCGACGTGCGCGAGCTGCTGCCGCGCTACGGCGTGCCGATGCTCGCCGAGGCGCCGAGCTTCGACGAGTGCGTCGACTGGCACCGCCGGCTGCAGGCGCTCTTCGCGCAGGTGCTCGCCTCGCCGCGCTGGCCCACGGTGTCGGCCCGGCTCGACGCGGGGCTGCCGGCCGCCGACGGCGCGGTGCTGTCGGAGACCCGCAAGCTCAACCTGCACATGACCCACGCGCGCCGCGTGGTCGCGCTGATGCCGTCGCTGGAAGTCGTCCGCGCGCGCCCGCCCGCGGTCGCGCTGCGCGCCGAACGGCACGCGCCGCCGCCGGTGCGGCTGCACCTCTGCCGCTGAGCGGTCGCCGCGCGGCGCGGGTCCGTCAGGGGCCGTCGACGCGTCCGAGCAGCAGGTACTCCATCAGCGCCTTCTGCACGTGCAGGCGGTTCTCCGCCTCGTCCCAGACCACCGAGCGGGGGCCGTCGATCACCTCGGCGGACACCTCCTCGCCGCGGTGCGCCGGCAGGCAGTGCATGAAGAGCGCGTCCGGACGCGCCTGCGCCATCATCTCCGCGTCGACCTGCCAGTCGGCGAACGCGGCCAGACGGTCGCGGCTCTCGTCCTCGAAGCCCATGCTCGTCCAGACGTCGGTGCTGACCAGGTCGGCGCCGACGCAGGCCTGCATCGGATCGTCGAGGACCTCGAGGTGCGCGGCGTCGCGCGTCGAGACCCGGGACGGATCGATCCGGTAGCCCGGCGGCGTCGAGACGCGCATCCGGAAGCCGAGCAGCCCGGCCGCCTGGATCCAGGTGTAGGCCATGTTGTTCGCGTCGCCGACCCACGCGACCGTGCGGCCCGCGATCGGGCCGCGGTGCTCGAGGAAGGTGAAGATGTCGGCGAGCACCTGACACGGGTGGTACTCGTTGGTCAGCCCGTTGATCACCGGCACGCGCGAGTGCGCGGCGAAGCGCTCGACGATCGACTGCTCGAACGTGCGGATCATCACCAGGTCGCACATCCGCGAGATGACCTGGGCGGCGTCCTCGACCGGCTCGCCGCGCCCGAGCTGCGAGTCGCGGGTGTTGAGGAACACCGCGGCGCCGCCGAGCTGGTGGATGCCCGCCTCGAACGACAGCCGCGTGCGCGTCGACTGCTTCTCGAAGATCATCACCAGCGTGCGGTCGACCAGCGGGTGATACGGCCGGTAGCGCTTGTACAGGTCCTTGACGACGCGGCTGCGCGCGAAGACGTGCTCGATCTCGTCGCGGGAGAAGTCGTCGAGCTGCAGGAAGTGCCGGATCGCCATCGCCCGCTCACGCGGCCCGGGCGACCGGCTTGCCGGCCACCTCGCGCAGGATCGGGGCGAGCGTCGCGACCGCGAGCTCGGCCTGCTCGCGATCGAGGATCAGCGGCGGCAGCAGGCGCACGACGGAGTCGGCGGTGACGTTGAGGACGAGGCCCGCCTGCAGCGCGCGCGCGACCACCTCGCCGCAGGGCCGGTCGAGCTGCACGCCGAGCATCAGCCCGGTGCCGCGCACCTCGACGAAGCCCGGCACGCCGGCGAGCTCGCGGCGCAGCCCCTCGAGCAGCACCTCGCCCATCCGCGCCGCGTTGTCGAGCAGGCCCTCCTCCTCCATCACCTCGATGGTGACGAGCCCGGCGCGCATCGCGAGCGGATTGCCGCCGAAGGTGGTGCCGTGGTTGCCCGCCTTGAACACCCCGGCCGCCGCGCCGTGCGCGACGACCGCGCCGACCGGGATCCCCGAGGCGAGGCCCTTGGCGAGCGGCATCACGTCGGGGACGATGCCCGCCCACTGGTGCGCGAACCACCGGCCGGTGCGGCCCGTGCCGCACTGCACCTCGTCGACCATCATCAGCCAGCCGCGGCGGTCGCACAGCGCGCGGACCTCGCGCAGGTAGTCGTTGCGCGCCGGCTGGATGCCGCCCTCGCCCTGGATCGCCTCGAGGAACACCGCGACCACGTTCGGGCGCTCGGCGGCGATCCGCTCGAGCGCGGCGATGTCGTTGAGCGGCACGCGCACGAAGCCCGACACCAGCGGCTCGAAGCCCTTCTGCACCTTCTCGTTGCCGGTGGCCGACAGCGTGGCGAGCGAGCGGCCGTGGAACGCGCGCTCGTAGACGACGATCTCGGGCAGCGCCACGCCGCGGTCGTGGCCGTACTTGCGGGCGATCTTGATCGCCGCCTCGTTGGCCTCGAGACCGGAGTTGCAGAAGAAGACGTTGGTCATGCCCGACAGCTCGACCAGGCGTTCGGCGAGCGCCCGGCGCAGCGGGATCTCGAACAGGTTCGACGAATGGATGATCTTCGAGGCCTGGTCGGCGATCGCGGCCACCAGCTTCGGATGCGCGTGCCCGAGGGTGTTGACCGCGATGCCCGACAGCAGGTCGAGGTAGCGTCGCCCGTCGGTATCGTACAGCCATGCCCCTTCGCCTCGCTCGAACGCGACCGGCTGGGGGGCGTAGGTCGGCATCACGGGGTCGGTCGCGGTCATTCCATCGTCCTTCGGCGGTGGGGCGGTCCTGGGGGGCGGGCCCGAGGGGCTGGATTCTAGGCGATTACCGCAACCCGGACGAGTCGGCGAACGGCGCAGGCGAAGCGCGTCGCTATAATCCGCTTTTCGACCCGACGCGGGTCCGTCCCGGCCGATGGCGACCGCACCGAAGTCCACGACCGTAGCCGCCACCGCCGTCGAAGTCGCGCCGACCGAACCGTTCCTGATCGTCGGGGTGACCTCGTCGGGCGGGACCTTCCGACCGAGCGACTGGGCCGACCGGCTCGCCGGCGTGATGGCGTCCTTCCAGCCTCCGGGCAGCGGGCCGCGATCGCACCTGCACTACTCGCCGTATGCGCTCCCGGGCGTCCACGGGGCGCACAAGTGCGTGCGCGTCGACCCGGCGATCGCCCTCGTCGAGCCGATGGCGCTGGGCTTCCTGCTGAACTTCGCCCGCGACAACGACCTCCAGCTGGTGCTGACTTCGGGTTCCGTCTGAAGTTCGGCACGTAAGTGACTCAGTCGAAAGGCTGATTTCTTCACCGAAGACTCGCAGTTCGCGCGGCTCGACGGTACAATCCCGACCGTCGAGACGCCGCGAGTGACCCCCTCCATGTCCGCTTCCCGGTTCGTTTCCGCCCCGCCCGGCGTCGCGCCGGTCGTGGCCGCCGCCACCGCCGCCCCGTCCGAGCCCCGACCCGAGATACGGGTCGCCGCGTTCGGGCTCGCCCACAAGTTCCAGCGCATCCTGGAGATCGTGTTCCGGCACGCCCGGCACAATCCCTACCAGTTCGTGATCGCGCCGTCGCGCGGCCCGGGCGACTTCGACCTCGCGCTGGTCGACATGACCGCCAAGGGCGGCCCTGAGGTCGCGCAGACGCTGCGTCGCCTGCCGGAGGCGCGACCGATCGTCACCGTCGGGCGCCGCGAGGACCCGGCCCGCGCCTGCGACGACCTCGTGCTGCAGCGCTTCGCGCTGAACCTGCTCGGCGCGCTGAACCGCGCCGTCGAGCGCAACCTGCCCGATCTCGCCCGGCGCGGCGCGGCCGCCTTCATGCGCGGCGCCGCCGCGCTCTTCGGCGACCTGGACCCGGAGCGGGTGCTCGGCCGCCGGCCGCGGGTGCTGATGGTCGACCCGAGCCCGGCGGTGCGCCGCCAGCTCGCGCTCGCGCTCCAGCAGATGGGGATCGAGGGCGAGGGCGTCGCGACCGCCCGCGAGGCGCTCGAGGCGCTGGCGCTGCGCCGCTACGAGCTGGTGGTCACCGAATCGGTGCTGGCCGACGGCTCCGGCCTCAGGCTCGCCCGCGGCGTCAAGCGCGATCCGGCGCTGCGCGGCACCTCGGTGATCGTGCTGACCCGCCGGTCGGGTCCGCTCGACGTGCTGCGGGGCGCGCTGTCGCGCTGCGACGTCTACCTGGTCAAGCCGGTCTCGATGCAGACGCTGCGCGAGGCGGTCGGCCGCTGCATGCGCCGCTCGCTCGCCGAGACCGCGCCGCGCGGCCTCCCGCAGCTGGCGATCGCCTGAAACGACGCGGCCGCGGGAGCACCGCGGCCGACGGGGGCGCGCGAGCGGCACCGGCCGCCCGCGGGGTCCGGACCGGGGCCCGCGTCGCGGGCCGGTCCGGGCGGCGGGATCACTTGACCCGGCTGCGGTACTCGTGGGTGCGGGTGTCGATCTCGATCTTGTCGCCGATCGCGACGAAGGCCGGGACCTGGATCTCGAAGCCGGTGGGCTTGATGCGGGCCGGCTTCATCACCTTGCCCGACGTGTCGCCCTTGACCGCCGGCTCGGTGTACTCGACCTCGCGCACCACGCTCGTCCCCATCTCGACCGAGATCGCCCGGCCGTCGTAGAACACGACGTCGCAGGGCATGCCCTCGTCGATGTAGTTGAGCGCGTCGCCCATGCTCTCCTTCTCGACCTCGTACTGGTTGTACTCGGCGTCCATGAAGACGTGCATCGGGTCGGCGAAGTAGGAGTACGTGCACTCCTTGCGATCGAGCATCAGCACCTCGAACTTCTCGTCGGCCTTGTAGACCGACTCCTGGTTCGAGCCGTTCAGCAGGTTCTTCAGCTTCATCTTCACGACCGCGGCGTTGCGGCCGGACTTGTTGTACTCGGCCTTCTGCACGACCATCGGCTCGCTGCCGATCATCACGACGTTGCCGGTTCGCAGTTCCTGGGCGATCTTCATAATAATGGGCGGAGGTCTCTGGAGTAACCGGAGATTATAGCCTGCCGACGGCGAACGACACGAGGCGCGAGACCGCATCCGGGAATCCCCCGAGCCGCCCGCGGACCCGCTCGGCGTGCGCGTCGAGCGCCGGCAGCGCGTCGAGCAGCGCCGGCGCCGCGAGGCGCATCGCCGCGTCGGCGGCGGGATCCGGCGCGAGGTTCCAGGCGTCCTGCGCGGCCTCGAACGCGCGCGCGGCCGGGGCGGGCAGCGCGGCGTCGTCGCCGAGCCAGCGGTCGGCGAACGCGGCGAGCTTCGGGCGCTCGGCGCGCTCGGGCTGCCGGTACGCCTGCCACAGCATCGGCCGGCCCGCCCACAGCGCGCGCACCAGCGAGTCCTCGCCGCGCACCAGGTTGAGCCCGCAGCTCCACAGCAGCCGGTCCCAGTCGCGCTGCGGCAGGAAGGGCACCCGGCGGATCGCCGGATGCGCGGGGGCGTCGGGCGCCGTCCCCTCGGGCAGCAGCAGCCGCCAGCCCCGCGCGGCG
>DASPJX010000163.1:0-9216 GCA_035628395.1 Burkholderiaceae bacterium
GGGCTGTCGGTGCACGACGGCTCGCTCTTCCCGACCTCGATCGGCGCGAACCCGCAGCTGTCGGTCTACGGCGTCGCGGCCCGGCTCGCCGCCGGCCTCGCCGGCCGGCTCGCCGGCCGCCCGCCGGAGCCGCTCGCGTGATCGCGCGGCTGCAGCTGTGGCTGCTCGCCGGGCAGTTCGTGCTCGGCGTGGCGCTCGGCGCCTGGCTCGCGGGCAGCGGCCGGCTGCCGATCTGGGCGGCGATCGCGATCGGCGTGATCGCGCCGATCGTCGTGCACGCCGCCATCCTGACCGCGGACTTCGCGCTCGCCTGGTGCTGCCGCGGCGAGCGGCCCGCCGACGGCGGTCGGCACGGCTTCGGGACGTCGCTGCGCGCGTGGCTCGTCGCCTGGGCGCGCGAGATCGTCGACTCGACCCGCACGTTCAGCTACGCGCAGCCGCTGCTCGCGCGCCGCGCGTTCGTCGCCGGCAGCGTCGACGCGGCGCGGCTGCCGGTGCTGCTCGTCCACGGCTACTTCTGCAACCGCGCGCTCTGGCACCCGATGGCGGCCCGCCTCGCCGCCGCCGGGCACGCGGTCGACGCGGTCGACCTCGAGCCGCCGTTCGCGTCGATCGACGACTACGCGCCGCGGATCGCGGCCGCGGTCGACGCGCTGCGGGCCCGCACCGGCGCGCCGCGCGTCGCGCTGGTCGGCCACAGCATGGGCGGTCTCGCGGTGCGCGCGTACCTGCGGGCCTTCGGCGACGACGCCGTCGCCTGCGCGGTGACGCTCGGCACGCCGCACCGCGGCACCGTCCACGCGACCTTCGGACGCGGGCGCAACGTGCGGCAGATGCGGCGCGACAGCGCGTGGCTGCGCGAGCTCGCCGCCGCCGAGCCGCCCGGGCGGCTCGCCCGCTTCACCGTCGTGCTGTCCTGGCAGGACAACATCGTCGCGCCGCAGGCGGTGCAGACGCTGCCGGGCGCGCGCACGGTGATCCTGCACGGGCTCGGGCACGTGAGCCTCGTCTACGACCGCCGGGCCGCGACCATCGTGCTCGAGGCGCTGCGCGCCGCCGAGGCCGGCCTGCCGGCGCGCGAGGCCGAGCCGGCCTGACCGGCGCCGGGCCGGCGCGCGGCCGGCCCGCCCCGGGTCAGAAGTGGATGCCCCGCATCAGCTGCTGGAACGCGAGCTGGTCGGCCGACAGCTGCGGCGCCTTGCCGTCCTTCGAGCCGCGCGCGGCGTCGGAGTCGGGGAACATCCGGAACGAGGTGTTCATCACGATCTGCGCGATCCGCGGCACGGTCGCGTGCAGCACCGCGCCGAAGATGCCGAGCCGCGTCGCGATCCGCACCGGCTTGTAGACGATCGCGTGGACGATCATGTCGGCCGCCTCGTCGGGCGAGAGCGTCGGCACGTTGTTGTACAGCTTGGTCGGCGCGATCATCGGCGTGCGCACCAGCGGCATGTTGATCGTGGTGAAGCGCACGCCCAGGTCGGCGTACTCGGACGACGCGCACATCGTCCACGCGTCGAGCGCCGACTTCGAGGCGACGTAGGCCGAGAAGCGCGGGGCGTTGGTCAGCACGCCGATCGACGAGATGTTGATCACCTGGCCGCGCCGCTTGGCGACCATCCCCGGCAGCACGCCCATCGTCGTGCGGATCGCGCCGAAGTAGTTGAGCTGCATGCAGCGCTCGAAGTCGTGGAAGCGTTCCTGGCTCGACTCGATCGCCCGGCGGATCGAGCGCCCGGCGTTGTTGACGAGGATGTCGACGCCGCCGTGCGTCTCGTTCAGCCAGGCCACCATCCGGTCGACGTCGGCCATGTCGGCGAGGTCGACCGAGAAGGTGTGCAGCACGTGGCCGTCGGCCTCGACGAGCGCCCTCGCCTCGTCGAGCTTGTCCTGGTCGCGTCCGCAGACGATCGTCGTCGCGCCCGCCTCGGCGATCTTGCGCGCCGCGGCCAGCCCGATGCCCGACGAGCCGCCGGTGATCAGCACGACCTTGCCGGCGACCTGGCCGCGCAGCGTGCGGTCGATCTGCAGCTCCGGGTCGAGGTGGCGCTCCCAGTAGTCCCAGATCGCCCACGCGTAGTCCTTCAGGCGCGGGCACTCGATGCCGCTGCCCTTCAGCACGGCGGTGGCGTGGCGGCAGTCGAAGCGCGTCGGGTAGTTGACGAAGTCGAGGATGTCGTCGGGCAGCCCCAGGTCCTTCATGATCGCGCCGCGGATCCGGCGCACCGGCGTCAGCGCCATCAGGCTCTTCTTGACGCCCTTCGGCACGAAGCCGAGCAGCGCCGCGTTGATCCGCACCGACATCCGCGGCGCGTGCGCGGCGACCGAGAACGCGTCGAGCACGTCGCCGACCCGCATCGGCTCGGGATCGACGAGGTGGTAGCAGTCGCTGTCGTGCTGGCGCGCGTGCGCGATGTGGTCCATCGCGTCGACGACGAAGTCGACCGGCACGATGTTGATCCGCCCGCCCTCGATGCCGATCGTCGGCACCCACTGCGGCAGCAGCTGCCGCATCCGCTGGATCAGCTTGAAGAAGTAGTACGGGCCGTCGATCTTGTCCATCTCGCCGGTCTTCGAGTCGCCGACGACCAGACCGGGGCGGAACACCAGGAACGGCACCTCGCATTCGGCGCGGACGATCCGCTCGGACTCGTGCTTGGTGGCGAAGTACGGATGGTCGAGCCCCTCCGCCTCCTCGAACATGTCCTCGCGGAACACGCCCTCGTAGAGTCCGGCCGCCGCGATCGACGAGACGTGGTGGAAGGTGCCGGCCTTGATCGCGTTCGCGAACCGCACGACGTTGCGCGTGCCCTCGACGTTGACGGCGAGCTGGCTGTCGGCGTCGGCCTTCAGGTCGTAGACCGCGGCGAGGTGGAAGAAGTGCCGGACCTTGCCCTCGAGCTTCCTGCGCTCGGCGGCCGGGATCCCGAGGTCGGGGCGCGTCAGGTCCCCCTGCACCGCGATCGCGCGGCTCGCGTCCACGCCCCAGTACTCGAGCAGCGGCGCGACGCGCTCGGGCGAGGCGTCGCGCATCAGGAAGTGGACGACCGAGCCGCGCCGCGACAGCAGCCTGCGCACCAGCCGCTTCCCGATGAAGCCGCTCGCACCGGTGACGAAATAGACCATCCTGTTGCCTCCTCGTTGTCGTGTCGCTGCGCGCCGGACGCCTCGGCCCGGCCCGACCGCCGGCGATGATGCCGGCGGCGCGCCCCCGCGGCAACTGCGCCGCGTCTAGTGTGCACGCTCTAGGAGGCGCGCCTACACTGGCATCGTCAACCGTTCGGCCGTGTACGGCCCATCCAGACGAGGAGCAGACGATGGTCAGGAAGATCAAGCCCGCCGCCGACGAAGGCCGCACCGACAACCAGCTCGCCGCCGCCGTCAAGGAGTCCGCGCAGCAGATCTGGCTCGCCGGGCTCGGGGCGTTCGCCAAGGCGCAGGAGGAAGGCAACAAGGTGTTCGAGGCGCTGGTCCGCGAGGGCAAGGGCATCCAGCTGCGCACCCGCGCGATGACCGAGGAGAAGCTCGGCGACGTGTCCGGCCGCGTCGGCAAGGTCGCCGGCGGGCTGTCGAAGCAGGCCACCGAGTCCTGGGACCGCCTCGAGCAGGTCTTCGAGGACCGCGTCGCCCGCGCGCTCGGCCGGCTCGGCGTGCCGACCCACACCGACATCCGCGCGCTGATCGAGCGCGTCGACGCGCTGAACGCGAGCGTGCAGTCGCTCGGCGGCAAGCCGGCCCGCGCCCCGCGCGCCGCCGCCGCCCGCGCGCCGGCCGCGACCCGCGCCGCCAAGGCCTCGAAGGCCGCCGCCCCGGCGAAGAAGGCCCGGGCGCCGCGCAAGGCCGCGGGCCGCAAGGCCGGCGGCGAGTGACGTCCTGAGCGCCGAACGCGCGGCCCGCCCCCGCGGGCGGGCCGCCGTCTCCGCCGCCGCGCACGGGCCGTCGCGCGTCGCCGCCCCGGCCCGGCGCCCGGCCCGGCCGTCGATCGCGCTCGCGCTCGCCGGCGGCGGCTTCCTCGGCGCCGCCTACGAGCTCGGCGCGCTCGCCGCGCTCTCGGAGTCGATCCGGGGCCTCGAGCTGACCGGGCTCGACGTCTACGTCGGCGTGAGCGCCGGCGCGTTCGTCGCGGCCGGGCTCGCCAACGGCCTGTCGCCGCACGCGATGGTCCGGCTCTTCGTCGAGAGCGACGTCGGGGACGAGGACGCGTTCGATCCGGCGTCGCTGCTGCGCCCGGCCTGGGGGGAGTTCGGCCGCCGCGCGGCCCGTGCGCCGGCGGTGGTCGGCGAGCTGCTGGGCGAGATGCGCCGCGGGCTGCTGCACGGCGGCTGGGACAGCGCCGCGTGGCGCGGCCTCGACCGCGCCGCGACGCTGCTGCCGGCCGGCGTGATCGACGCCGCGCGCGCCGAGCGCAAGCTCGCCCGGATCCTCGGCGCGCCGGGGCGCAGCGACCGCTTCGACGGGCTGGCCGCGCGGCTGCGGATCGTCGCCACCGACATCGACACCGGCGAGGCGGTCGCCTTCGGCGCGCCCGGCCTGCACGACGTGCCGATCTCGCGCGCGGTGCTGGCCTCCTCGGCGGTCCCGGGGCTGTTCCCGCCGGTGCGCGTCGGCGAGCGCTGGTTCGTCGACGGCGCGCTCAACAAGACCCTGCACGCGTCGGTGGCGCTGCAGGAGGGCGCGACGCTCGTCATCGGGCTGAACCCGCTCGTGCCGTACGCGGCCGGCCCGGGCGGGCCGCCGGCGGCGATCGCGCGCCGCGGCCTGACGGCGGTGCTCGCGCAGACCGTGCGCACCGCGATCCGCTCGCGGATGCAGGTGGGCCTCGAGAAGTACCGGGTCACCCATCCGGAGGCGGACGTGCTGCTGTTCGAGCCGCGCGCCGACGACGCGACCACGTTCTTCACGCGGATCTTCAGCGTCTCGAGCCGGCGCCGGCTCTGCGAGCACGCGTACCGGTCCACCCGCGACGACCTGCTGGCCCGCGCCGACGCGCTCGAGCCGGTGCTCGCGCGCCACGGCCTGAGCCTCGACCGCGAGCGGCTCGCCGCGCCCGTCGCGCCGCTGGTGCGCGAGCCGCGCCGGTCGGCGGGCGACGGCCGCCTCGTGCGCGCCACCGGGCGGCTGGGCGAGGCGCTCGACGATCTCGAGCGGTCCCTGCGGGTCTCGCGGCGAGCCTGACCGTTCCGGTATCCTCGCCCGGCCGGGGCGCGCCCGCGCGGCGCGCCCGCTTCCCGGAGGATCGGTCCGACATGCAGCGCAAACCGCCGCGGCGCACCCGCGAGCGCATCCTCGAGCTGTCGCTGCGCCTGTTCAACGAGCACGGCGAGCCGAACGTCACCACGAGCAGCATCGCCGACGAGATGAACATCTCGCCGGGCAACCTGTACTACCACTTCCGGAACAAGGACGACATCGTCAACGCGCTGTTCGAGCAGTACGAGCGCGACGTCGACCGGCTGCTCGAGCTGCCCGCCCGGCGCGAGGCCGACGTCGAGGACGCGTGGCTGTTCCTGCACCTGATGTTCGAGACGATCTGGACGCACCGGTTCGTCTACCGCGACCTCGCCGACCTGCTGACCCGCAACCGGCGCGTGGAGACGCGGTTCAAGGGGATCGTCGAGCGCAAGACGCGCGCGGCGCGCCGGCTGTGCGACGGGCTCGCCGCCGCCGGCCAGATGCGCGCCACGCCCTTCGAGCTCGACGCGCTCTCGACCAACATGGTCGTGGTGGCCACCTGGTGGCTGTCGTACGAGTACGTGCGCGACGCGCGCCGCTTCGGCGACGCCGGCCACCCGGCCCAGGCGATGGCGCGCGGCGCGTTCCAGGTGCTCGCGCTGACCGGCGCGTACCTGGTCGGCGACGCGCGCGCGCTGTTCGAGCGGCTCGCCCGCGAGTACCTGAAGCCCTGAGGCGTCGCCCGGCGCTATCTGACGAAGCCGACGGGCTTCGAGAAGCGCACGTCGGGCTTCGAGCGGTGCTCGCGCTCGAGCTGCTCGACGAACTCCTCGGGCGTCGGGGCGTCGCCGAGCAGCTCGGCCTGCCGGCGCACCACCGCGAAGTCGCCGGGCGCGAGCAGCTCGAGCGCGGCGAGCCGGCGCGCGATCTCCGGCGGCACCGCCGCGGCGGCCGACGCCTCGCGCGCCGGCTCGTCGTCGCCCTCGGCCGCCGTCCAGCCGAGCCCCTCGGCCGCGAACATCCGCAGCCGCTGCGCCGGCGTCAGCGGCAGGAAGCGCAGCTTGAACGCGAAGCGGCGCAGCGCCGCCTCGTCGATCCGGTCGAACAGGTTGGTCGTGCAGATGAACACGCCGTCGAAGCGCTCCATGCCCTGGAGCATCTCGTTGACCTCGCTGACCTCGTAGTGCCGGACCGCCGTCTGGCGGTTCTGCAGGAACGAGTCGGCCTCGTCGAGCAGCAGCACCGCCCGCTCGCGCTGCGCGTCGGCGAACATCCGCGCCATCTGCTGCTCGGTCTCGCCGACGTACTTGCTCATCAGGTCGGACGCCCGGCGGATCATCAGCGGGCGGTCGAGGCAGCGGGCGACGTGCTCGCCGAGCGCGGTCTTGCCGGTGCCGGGCAGCCCGTAGAAGCACAGCGTCGCGCGCGGGCGGGCCTGCAGCGCGGCGATGATGCGGGCGACCGGGTGGCGGCTCTCGACGTTGAGCAGCGCGAGGTCGTAGCGGGTCGGCGACGGGCGGAACTCCGGCTCGTCGCCGGCGCGCCCGAGCGCGCGGTCGGCGCGCTCGAGCTGGCGCTCGATCAGCGCCTCCACCGGATCGTCGACCGTGCCGTGGACGAGCCGCGCGAAGCGGGCCGCCGACTCGATCTGCGCGGGGGTCACCTGCTTGCGCGCCGCGATCCGCGCGACGAACGCGTCGTCGACGCCGAGCCCCGACAGGTGCTTGCGCGCGATGCCCTCGCGCACGCGCTGCGGCGGGTTCGCGAGCTCGAGGTGGAACTGGAAGCGGCGCCGGTACGCCGGGTCGATCTGCGCGATCGAGTTCGACACCCACAGCGTCGGCACCGGATTGCGCTCGAGCGTGCGGTTGACCCAGGCCTTGCCGTTGACCGCCGCCGCCCGCCCCTCGTCGGCGCCGAACAGGTTGAGCACCGGCTCGCTGATCGGCGGGAACACGTCCTCGACCTCGTCGAACAGCAGCGCCGCGCCGTGCCGCCCGCGCAGGAACGCCTGCGACACCTGCAGCGAGCGGTAGCGCTCCTTGCCCGACAGGCTGTTGCCGTCGCGGTCGGGGCAGTCGACCTCGTAGAGCTCGCAGCCGGCGGCGCGCGCCACCAGCTTCGCGAACTCGGTCTTGCCCGTCCCCGGCGGGCCGTACAGCAGCACGTTGACCCCGGGCTCGCGCGATCGCACCGCGGCCCGCAGCAGCGCGACCAGGTAGCGCGCGTCGTCGCCGACGTGCGGGAAGTCGTCGAGCGACAGCGCGGGCTCGCCCGCCGGGCGGGTGAACGCGGCCATCATGTCGTTCTCGGTCGCGTACTCGGCGGTCAGCACGGCGAGCAGCTTGTCCGAGACGCGCATCAGGTCGCCGAGGTCGGTGACGGCGTGCTCGGCGATCGGCGTCTCGACGAGCCCGAGCGACTCGAGCCGTCCGCCCGCGCGCAGCGCGGTCGCGGTCTCGGCGGCCGGCTCGCCCAGGACGTGGGCGAGCATCCCGTAGGCGTCCTGCGCGCTCGCGGCCTTGCAGTCGACGAGCACCGGGCGCAGGTCGCGGTGGACCTTGGCGAGCGCCGCGTGCAGCAGGATCGAGCGCTCGCAGCCGGACAGCCCGAGCACGCGGCCGAGCATCGCCACGTTGTCGACCAGCCGCACGCGCTCGCGCCCGAGCCTCGCGTCGAAGCGGTCGGCGCTGACGCGGAAGACCCGCAGCAGGTCCTTGCCGTGCAGCTTCACGAACTCGTCGAGGTAGTAGTGCAGCGCGGTGTCGTCGTAGAGCCCGTTCCAGGCGCCGTGGCGCAGCAGGAAGTCCTCGGGCGACAGCTCGCCCGCCCCGGCCCAGGCGGGCGCGTCGACGCAGCGGCGGGCGAGCCAGCCCTGCAGCCGGGCGAGGATGCCGGACGGCCAGACGAGCCAGCGCCCGGCGAGCGTGACCACGTTGTTGACGTCGCGCCGCAGGTTGAAGCGCGGCCCGAGCGCGAGCACCGTGCGCAACGCGAAGCTCGCGCACATCAGGTCGAGCGCGCTCGCGTGCTCGAGCGCCGGCGGCTCGAGCAGGCGCTCGTCGTCGGCAGGCGGGGCAGAGCTCATGGTCCGGGCTCCCGGGTCCGTGTGGACACCATCGTAACGCCGCCGTGACTCGCCCGCCGGCCTGCGGTACCGTCGTCCGTCCCGGATGCGCGCCCCAGGAGGAGACATGAGGCTGACCCCCGAGCAGCTCGAGCGTTTCGAACGCGACGGCTACCTGTTCTTCCCGTCCCTGTTCTCGAAGGCCGAGATGGACGTCCTGCTCGCCGAGCTGCCGGCGCTGTACGCGCAGCGCCGCCCCGAGATCATCCGCGAGAAGGGCTCCGAGGCGGTCCGCACCGTCTTCGCCGCGCACCTGATGAGCGAGGGGTTCGCCAAGCTCGGCCGGCATCCGCGGATGATCGAGCCGGTCGAGCAGGTGTTCGGCGAGCCGGTCTACATGCACCAGTTCAAGGTCAACGGCAAGCAGGCGTTCGACGGCGACGTCTGGCAGTGGCACCAGGACTACGGCACCTGGAGGAACGACGACGACATGCCCGAGGCGCGCGCGATGAACGTCGCCGTGTTCCTCGACGAGGTCAACGAGTTCAACGGCCCGCTGCTGTTCATCCCGGGCTCGCACGCGAGCGGCGCGATCGACGCGAGCCACGACGTCTCGACCACCAGCTACCCGCTGTGGACGATCTCGAACGAGACGATCTCGAAGCTGGTCGAGCGCGGCGGCATCGTCGCGCCCAAGGGCCCGGCGGGCTCGATGATCCTCTTCCACGGCTGCCTGGTGCACGCCTCCACGTCCAACCTCTCGCCGTGGAACCGCGTCAGCGTCTATCTCTCGCTATGCGCGGTGTCGAACCACATCCGCCGCTTCAAGCGTCCCGAGTACATCGCGCACCGCGACTTCAGGCCGATCCGGTGCCTGCCGGACGACTGCCTGCTCCGACACTATGACGTGCCGCTTCCCTGGGAGGATGGGACGCCGGCCGAGGAGCTTCGGGGCATGTAGCGCGCGTACGACATCACGG
>DASPJX010000164.1:0-16256 GCA_035628395.1 Burkholderiaceae bacterium
TCGCGCACCAGGCGGATGTTCTGGCGCAGCGCGTACAGCTCGTCGGCGTAGGACAGCGGCACGGTGACCCGGCCGACCTTCTCGTCGAGCTCGTCGAGCCGCTCGCGCAGCCGGTCGCGGACATCGGCCGGCGGGCGGGCGGCGACCTCGTCCTCGATCGCGCGCAGCTGCCCGTACCAGCGGAACACCCGGGAGCGGACCCGGAACTCGTAGACCGGCGGGACGATCCGCGACAGCGGCAGCAGCACCGCGACGATCGCCGCGAGCGCGAGGCCCATGCGGTCGAGCAGGTTCGCGAGCCACCACGGCAGGTAGCGCTGCAGCCAGGGCGTGCCCTCCCGGTAGTAGCGCACCGCCTCCGCGGCGAGCGGCCGCTCGGGGCTGCGGGCCGTCGGGAACTCGCCCTCGCGGCGCAGCCAGCCGGGGCCGCCGTGGATCCGCGCGGCCGCCTGCACCATCAGCTGGACCAGCGCCGGATGCGTGCCCTCGCGCGCGACGAGCGAGGTGGTCGTGGCGAGCAGCGGATGGTTGCGCGGCGGGATGTCGCGCTCGATCGACACGATCCCGCGCGGCAGCGTCACCGCGCTCAGGAAGGGCATGCGGCGCGCGTAGGCCTCGGCCTGCGGGAAGTCCATCAGCGACACGCCGGGCGTCTGCAGCAGCATCCTCACCAGCGGCGACTCGGGCGCGGTGACCATCACCACCGCGTCGAGCCGGTCGTCGAGCAGCGCCATCACCGCCTCGGTGTCGTCGAGGCGCCGCTGCTCGACGCGCGCCGGGTCGATGCGGTTGGCCTCGAGCAGTCGCGCGAAGAGCGCGGGCGTGCCGGAGTCGTCGGTGCCGACGCCGATCCGCCAGCCGGCCACGTCGACGAGCCGCGGCGGCGGTCTCGACCGCCGGGACGGCTTGCGGTGGAACACCCACACCGGCTCGTAGAACAGGCTGCCGAGCGAGCGCAGCCCGTCGTCGCGCGGCACGTCGACGGCGAGCTCGCCGCCCTCCCCCTCGCCCGAGGTGCCGCCCTGCACGAACCCGAACGCGGCGTCGCCGTCCTCGTCGCGCAGCGCCCGCAGGTTCGCGCGCGAGCCGCCCGAGGGCCGCAGCTCGAGCGCGATCCCCTCGCGCGCGAGCGCGTGGCGGTAGGCCTCGCCGAAGGCGTCCAGCGCGCCCTGCTCCGGGCCGGTCACCATCACCACCTCGCGCGGCGGCGCCGGCTGCAGCACCCGGTACGCGAGCGCGACCAGCGCGATCGCGATCACCAGGAACGGGCCGCCCGCGAGCAGCGCGGCGCGCACGGAGACGAACAGACGACGCAGGACTCGGCTCATGCGCGCCGAGGGTAGCAGAGCGATCCGGGCCGCCCGGGCGGCCCGGGGCCGCGTGCTAACCTCGCCGCCCATGTCCGCACAGCTCATCGACGGCAACGCGCTTGCCCGCTCCATCCGCCAGGACGTCGCCCGGCGCGTCGCGCGGCTCGCCTCGCTCGGCCGACCCACCGGCCTCGCGGTGGTCCTCGTCGGCGACGACCCCGCCTCCGCCGTCTACGTCCGCAACAAGGTCAAGGACTGCGCCGAGGTCGGCATCGTCTCCACGCTCGACCGGCTGCCGGCCGACACCACCGAGGCGGCGCTGCTCGCGCGCATCGCGCAGCTGAACGCCGACCCGGCGGTGCACGGCATCCTCGTGCAGCTGCCGCTGCCCGCGCACATCGACGCGCACCGCGTGATCGAGGCGATCGCGCCGGAGAAGGACGCCGACGGCTTCCACGTGAGCAACGTCGGGCTGCTCGCCACCGGCACGCCGCTGTTCCGCCCGTGCACGCCCTACGGCGTGATGCGGATGCTCGAGCACGCGGGCGCGAGGCTCGACGGCGCCGAGGCGGTCGTGATCGGGCGCAGCAACATCGTCGGCAAGCCGCAGGCGCTGATGCTGCTCGCCGCGGGCGCCACCGTCACCGTCTGCCACAGCCGCACCCGCGACCTCGCCGCCCACGTGCGACGGGCGGACGTGCTGGTCGCCGCGGTCGGGCGACCGAACCTGGTGACCGCCGACATGGTCAAGCCGGGCGCGATCGTCGTCGACGTGGGCATGAACCGCGGCGCCGACGGCAAGCTGTGCGGCGACGTCGACTTCGCCGGCGTGAGCCGCGTGGCCGGCGCGATCACCCCGGTGCCCGGCGGCGTGGGCCCGATGACGCGCGCGATGCTGCTGGTCAACACGCTCGAGGCCGCGGAGCGCGCGGCCGGCTGACTCCGCCCGGGCGCGCCGGGCATCGCCCGACGCCGTGCGACCGTTCCGCCGTCGCGAATCGCCGATCCCCGGCCCCGTGGCCACGGGCGCCCACCGGCGCGCCGCGGCCCGCCACGCACCCCGTCACGGCCACGGCGAGCCCGCCCCCGTCGGTGCTCTCCGACACCGCCCCACGGAAACCCCTGCCGGAGCGCGGCATTGATCGCCGGGCCACAATCCCCACCTGCGAAACGAGCCTTTCCGCGAGCCCCCACACGATGACCGACACCGCCGCCCCCGCCTCCGCCGACAATCCGCTGCTCGACTTCTCGGGCCTGCCGCGCTTCGCCGACTTCCGGCCGGAGCACGTGGCGCCCGCGATCGACGCGCTGCTCGCGCAGGCGCGCGACGCCGTCGCGCGGGCCGCGCATGCGGACACGCCGGCCACCTGGGAGGCGTTCGTGCGGCCGCTCGAGGACGCGACCGAGCGCTTGGGCCGCGCCTGGGGCGTCGTCGGCCACCTGAACGGCGTCGCCGACACGCCCGAGCTGCGCGCCGCGTACAACGAGACGCTGCCGAGGATCACCGAGTTCTGGACCGCCCTCGGCCAGAACGAGGCGCTGTTCGCGAAGTACCGCGCGCTGCGCGAGTCGCGCGAGTTCGCCTCGCTGTCGCCGGCGCGCAGGCGGATCGTCGAGCACGCGCTGCGCGACTTCCGGCTGGGCGGCGCGGAGCTCGTGTCGCCGGCGCGCGAGCGCTACGCCGAGATCCAGGACCGCCAGGCCGCGATCGGACAGAAGTTCGGCGAGAACGTGCTCGACGCGACGCGCGCGTTCACGCTCGACGTGACCGACGAGGCGCGCCTCGCCGGGCTGCCCGAGGACGCGAAGGCGGCGGCGCGCCAGGAGGCCGAGCGCGCGGGCGTCGCCGGCTGGCGCTTCACGCTGCAGTTCCCGTCGTACTTCCCGGTGATGCAGTCGGCGCACGACCGCTCGCTGCGCGAGACGCTGTACCGCGCGTACGTGACGCGCGCCTCCGAGCTCGGTCCCGACCCGAAGCTCGACAACGGCCCGATCATCGACGAGACGCTCGCGCTGCGCGCCGAGGAGGCGCGCCTGCTCGGCTACCCGAGCTTCGCCGACGTCTCGCTGGTGGCGAAGATGGCCGAGTCGCCGAAGCAGGTGATCGACTTCCTGCGCGACCTCGCGGCGCGCGCGAGGCCCTCGGCCGAGCGCGACGTCGCCGAGCTCGCCGCGTTCGCGAAGGACCGCCTCGGGCTCGAGCCGCTGATGGCGTGGGACATGGCGTACGCCAGCGAGCGGCTGAAGGAGGAGCGCTACGCGTTCTCGGACAACGAGGTCAAGCGGTACTTCCAGCTGCCGCGCGTGCTCGACGGGCTGTTCGGGCTGATCGGGCGGCTGTTCGACGTGTCGATCGCCCCCGACGTCGCGCAGACCTGGCACCCCGACGTGCGCTTCTTCCGGATCGAGCGCGCGGGCGCGCCGATCGGCCACTTCTTCCTCGACATGTACGCGCGCCCGAGCAAGCGCCCGGGCGCGTGGATGGACGACGCGCGCGGGCGCAAGGCCCTCGAGCAGGGCGTGCAGACCCCGGTCGCGTACCTGACCTGCAACGTGCAGTCGCCGGTCGGCGACCGGCCCGCGCTGCTGTCGCACGACGACGTGACCACGCTGTTCCACGAGTTCGGCCACGGGCTGCACCACATGCTGACCCGGGTCGACGAGCTCGGCGTCTCCGGAATCTCGGGCGTCGAGTGGGACGCGGTGGAGCTGCCCAGCCAGTTCATGGAGAACTTCTGCTGGGAGTGGGACATCGTCCGGTCGATGACCGCGCACGTCGACACCGGCGAGCCGCTGCCGCGCGAGCTGTTCGACCGCATGCTCGCGGCGAAGAACTTCCAGAGCGGCATGCAGACGCTGCGCCAGGTGGAGTTCGCGCTGTTCGACATGCGGCTGCACGCCGAGTACGCGGCGGGCACGACGAACGTGCAGGCGCTGCTCGACGAGGTGCGGCGGGAGGTCGCGGTGCTGCGGCCGCCGGAGTTCAACCGCTTCCAGAACAGCTTCTCGCACATCTTCGCGGGCGGCTACGCGGCGGGCTACTACAGCTACAAGTGGGCCGAGGTGCTGTCGGCCGACTGCTACGCGGCGTTCGAGGAGGAAGGCGTGTTCAACGCGACGACCGGCCGGCGCTTCCTCGACGAGATCCTGTCGGTCGGCGGCAGCCGACCGGCCATCGACTCGTTCAGGGCGTTCCGCGGCCGCGAGCCCCGGATCGACGCGCTGCTGCGCCACAATGGGATGGTCCAGGAGACCACCCATGCGGACGCCTAGCCTCGCTCTCGCCGCCGCCCTGATCGCCGCGACGACGCCCCTGCCGGCCACGGCCCAGTACAAGTGGGTCGACGCCGGCGGGCGCACGACCTACAGCGACATGCCTCCGCCGCCGGGCGTCGCCGCGACCGCGCTCGCGCCGGGCGCGCGTCCGGCGCCGCGCGACGACGTGCCGCCGGCGCTCGCCGCCGCGGCGTCCCGCCATCCGGTGACGCTCTACACGACCGAGAGCTGCGTGCCCTGCCAGCAGGCGCGCGCGCACCTCGACCGGCGCGGCATCCCGTACGCCGAGCGCACGGTGCGCACCGTCGCCGACGCCGAGCTCTTCAAGCGCGCGGGATTCGCCGAGCTGTCGTTCCCCGCGCTCGGCGTCGGTCGCGACCGCAGCGTCGGCTTCGAGGCCGGCGAGTGGGACCGCTCGCTCGACGCGGCCGGCTATCCGAAGACCTCGGTGCTGCCGCCCTCGTACCGGCGTCCGCCGGCCCGTGCGCTCGCCGCCTCGACGCCGCCGCCGAAGACCGGCTCGCTCGACGACGAGCCGCCGACCGCCGCCGGCGAGGCGGCCGAGGCCGTCGCCGCGCGTCCGCCCGGCAGCCGTCAGGGCCCCGCCGCCGACCTCGCGGTGCGCGCGGGTCCGGGCGGCCGCTCGGTGGTGCCGACGCTGCGCTTCTGACCCGCGGGCGCCGCGCCCCCGACGCGCGGTCGCCCCGAATCCCCGGCGGCCCCGGAGACCGGATCCGCGTCCGGCGCCGGGGACGGCGTCGGCCTCCGGCACCGGAGAGCGTCGGCCTCCGGCATTTGTAGAGCGTCGGCCTTCGGTACCGGGAGAGCGTCAGCCTCCGGGCCCGGGACCGGCGTCGAGCTCCGGGAACGACGTCGACCTCCGGCACCGGGAACGACGTCGACCTCGGGCACCGGGAACGGCGTCGGCCTCCGGCACCGGGAACGGCGTCGCCCCCCGGCGTGCCCCTCAGCCGTCGAGCGCGCGCACCTGCACCCGCCCCCGCCGCGTCTCGAGCGTGCGCGCGAGCAGGCTCGCGAGCGCGTGCACCGCCTCGATCGTGGGCGTCGGCACGTCGACGATCCGACCGAGCTCGATCACCGAGCCGACCAGCGCCTGGAGCTCGATCGCGCGCCCCTGCTCGACGTCCTGCAGCATCGAGGTCTTGTGCGCGCCGACCGCCTCGGCGCCCGCGATGCGCTTGTCCAGCGACACCTTGAACTCGACGCCGAGCCGCTCGCCGACCGCCTGCGCCTCGGTCATCATCGCGGCGGCGAGCGCGCGCGTGGCCGGGAACCGGCAGATGTCCTCGAGCGTCGCGTGCGTGAGCGCGGAGATCGGGTTGAAGCTCAGGTTGCCCCAGAGCTTGACCCAGATCTCGCTGCGGATGTCGCGCGAGACCGGCGCCTTGAAGCCGGCGGCGATCATCGCCTTCGACAGCGCGTCGACGCGCTCGCTGCGCGTGCCGTCGAGCTCGCCGAGCGTGAAGCGGTTGCCCTCGATCACCCGGATCACGCCCGGCGCGACCAGCTCGGAGGCCGGGTAGACCACGCTCCCGATCACGCGCTCGGGCTCGATCTGCGCGGCGATGCGCCCGCCCGGATCGACGCTCTCCAGCACCCGCCCCTCCCAGGGCCCGGCGAGCCGGTGGAAGTACCACCACGGCACGCCGTTGATCAGCGTGACCACCGTCGTGTCCGGCCCGAACAGGCCGCGCATCGCCGGCAGCAGGTCGATCACCTGGTGGGCCTTCACCGCGAGGAGCACGACGTCCTGCGGGCCGGCGTCGGCCGCCACCGCGACCGCCCTCACGCCGGGCGCGTGCCGCTCGGTGCCGTCCTCCTCGATCAGCCGCAGCCCGTTCGCCGCGATCGCCTCGAGGTTGCGGTTGCGGGCGACGACCGTCACGTCCTCGCCCGCGAGCGCGAGCCGCGCTCCGAGATAGCCGCCGATCGCGCCGGCGCCGACCACTGCGATCTTCAAGGTGTGCCTCCGTTCGGGACGGGACGCGCCTTCGCGTCCCGGCGGGCGGTGAGCATACGCGAGCCCGCCGGTGCGATCCGCGCCGCGGGCGTCCGGGGAACCGGTCGCCTACGCCAGCCCGAGCTTCTGCGCGAGGCCGATCCGCTGCAGCTTGCCGGTCGCGCCCTTCGGGATCTCGTCGAGCACGAGGATGCGCTTCGGCACCTTGAAGTCGGCGACCCGCCCGCCGACGAAGTCCTGGAGCTCGCGCTCGGTCGCGCGGACGCCTTCGCGCAGCACCACCGCGGCGGCGACCTCCTCGCCGAGCTTCGGATGCGGCATCCCGAAGCAGACGACCTGCGCGACGGCCGGGTGGTCCATCAGGATCTCGTCGACCTCGCGCGGGCTGACCTTCTCGCCGCCGCGGTTGATGATCTCCTTGAGGCGTCCGGTGATCGTCACGTAGCCGTCGGCGTCCATCACGCCCTGGTCGCCGGTGCGGAACCAGCCGTCGACGAAGGCCTCGGCGTTCGCCTTCGCGTTCGCCTCGTAGCCCGCCGTCACGTTCGCGCCGCGGATCACGATCTCGCCGGTCTCGCCGGCCGCGAGCAGGCGCCCGTCCTCGGACATGATCGCGATCTCCGGACCCGCCGCGATGCCCACCGTGCCCGGCTTGCGCACCCCCGGCGGCAGCGGGTTGGACGCCATCTGGTGGCAGGCCTCGGTCATGCCGTACGACTCGATCAGCGGCGCGCCGAAGGTCTCCTCGAGCTCGCGGATCACCTGCGGCGGCATCGACGACGACGACGAGCGCAGGAAGCGCAGCGGGTGGCGCGCGATCGTGTCGGCGTTCTTGGGCGCGCGCGACAGGATCGCCTGGTGCATCGTTGGCACCGCCGTGTACCAGGTGGGCCGGGCCTCCTCCATCCACGCGAAGAACCTGAGCGCGTTGAAGCCCGGCGTGCAGAACACGAACGAGCCCGCCGACAGCGGCGCGAGCACGCCCGCGATCAGGCCGTGGATGTGGAACAGCGGCATGATGTTGAGCCCGCGATCGGCCGCGTCGAAGCGCAGCGTGCCGCGGATGTTCGTCGCCGACGCGCACAGGTTGCGCTGCGACAGCGGCACGATCTTCGGGCGGGACGTGGTGCCCGAGGTGTGCAGCACCATCGACACGTCGTCGGGACGCGCGTCGCCCAGCTCCCGCACGGCGCGCGACGCGGCGTCGCCGTCGCTCGGCGCGAGCGCGAAGGTACCGGCCGGCGCGGCCTCGTCCGCCGTCAGCTCGAGGATCCGCACGCCGAGGCGCCGCGCGACCTCGACCGCGGGCGACGCGCTGCCGCGGGCGACGATCAGCGCCGCGGCCTTCAGGTCCGACAGGTAGAACTCGAACTCCTCGGCGCGGTAGGCCGGGTTCAGCGGCGCGCTCGTCACCGCGCACGCGCAGGCGACGAAGCAGCTCGCCATCTCGGGACCGTTGTCCAGCACGATCGCCACGCGGTCGTTCCGGCCGATGCCCAGCGCGTTCAGGCGCTCGCGGATCGCCGCGTTCTGCGCGCGCAGCGCACCGAAGGTCATCGCGGCGCGTCCGGGCGCGCCGATCGCGGGGGCGTCGTCGGCGGCGGCGGACAGCAGGGTCGTCAGCGTGGTCTCGGTCGTCACGTCGGCTCCTCTCGATCGGTCGGGGACGGACGCGCCGGGCCGGCGCGCGCCGCGGCCGGCCGCATCGGCCGACGCGACCCCGACCTTACACCGGCGCGGGTCCGGAACGAACGCGCGCGGGCCGCGTCACGCGGGAGGCGGCGTCCGACGCGTCCCGCCGCGGGCGACGCGCCTCGGCGGCGCGCCGGACGGGCCCGCGCCGGGCGACCGGCCTCAGGGGATGAACCGCTGCGCGCGGAAGCTGTCGAAGATCCGCATGAACATCTTCTCGGAGTCGACGAACTCCTGGAAGCCGAACGTCCGGGCCTTGGTGTTGTCGAGCATGATGTCCCAGGTCGGCGCGAACGCGTAGTTCGCGAACGACCAGTTCGCGGCCTCGGCGAACGGCGTGGGCAGCAGCCCGTGCTCCCGGACGATCTCGTCCCACAGCGGCGCCTTGTCGGCCATCATCAGCTCGAGGTCGATCTGCTGGACGCCGCCCGGCTCCATGTCGAACCACGCCGCGATCTTCGGCCACAGGTGCTCCCAGCGGAAATGGTCGCCGTTCACCATGTTGAACGCCTGGTTCGCCGCCGCCGGCGTCGTGGCCGCCCACAGCATCCCCTTGTTCAGCAGCTCGACGTCGCTCGCGCAGTGCACCGCGCGGTACGCGCCCTCGGGACCGGGGAACTTCAGCGGCAGCCCGAGCCGCTTGCACAGCGTCGCGTAGACGGCGATCGGCTTGGGCAGGTTGATGTCGGTGCGCGCGAAGCCGCAGACGATGTGCGGGCGCATCAGCGACCAGCTCCATCGCTTGCCCTGCGCCAGCTCTCTCAGGAAGTCTTCCTGCGTGTAGTAGAAGTTCGGCGGGAAGTGGCGCGGATCGTCCTCCTTCGCCGGGGTCTTGAAGGGGCCCAGGTGCCGGCCGTAGTACTTCGAGCCCTGCAGCAGGCACACGTGCTCGAGCCGCGGTGCGGCCGGCTCCAGGGCCGTGAGCGCGTTGCGGAACAGGTCGGCGTCGCGCGCGGCCTTGTCGACCCAGCGCGTGCCGGTCGCGTGCCCCGTCCAGAAGACGTGCGTCGTGCGCTCGAGCGTGCCGAGCACGCGGGCGCACTCGTCGGGGTCGCTCATGTCGCAGGCGAGATGCCGCGCCCGCGTCGGGAAGTCGGGCGCGCGCCGCGACACGATCGTCGTGTCCCAGCCGCCCGTGCGGTCGAGCAGCTGCGCCATGTTGGCGCCCACCATGCCCGTGCCGCCCAGGATCACGGCGACCTGTCCGCTCATGCTCTCCACCTCGTCGTCGATCGCGGCGCCGCCCGCGCCGCGAGGGTCAGTCGCGCGCGCCGCGCAGCGTCGCCTCCACGCCCGCGCCGATCGACAGCAGCCGCGCGTCGTGCCCGCCGGGAGCGGCGAGCATCAGGCCGACCGGCGCGTCGCCGTCGCGATGGCACGGCAGGCTGAGCGCGCAGCCGTCGAGGAAGTTGACCAGCGTCGGATTGCGCAGGATCAGCAGGTTCGTGCGGCCGAACGCCTCGTCGCTCGCCTCGAGCGGCGCGATCGGCGGGGCGACGACCGGAACCGTCGGCATCGCGAACGCGTCGGCGCCCGCCTCGGCCAGCCGTCGCTCGACCGCGGCGATCCACCGGCGTCGCGCGGCGAGGAGCTCGATGTAGTCGGCCGCGGCGACGCCCGAGCCGCGGCGGATGCGGGCCGCGACGCGCGGATCGTAGCCGTCGCCGCGCTCGGCGATCAGCCGCGCGTGCCACGCCCAGGCCTCGATCGCCGGGAAGCCGCCCTGCCGGTTGATCGCCGCGAGCTCGGCGAACTCCGGCACGTCGATCTCGACGACGCGCGCGCCGGCGTCGACGAGCGCGCGGCGCGCCGCGTCGAACGCCGCGGCGACCGGGCCGTCGACCTCGTCGAACGCGAGCGTGCGCGGCAGCGCGAGCACCAGCGACGCCGTGGGGCGCGGCGTCGTCGGGCGCGGGGCCTCGCCGGCCAGCACCGCGTCGAGCCGCGCGCAGCAGGCGACCGTGGGCGCGAGCGGGCCGATCGAGTCGAGCGAGGGCGCGAGCGGCACGGCGCCGTCGATCGGCACGCGACGCGCGGTCGGCTTGAAGCCGGTCAGCCCGCACAGCGCCGCCGGAATCCGCACCGAGCCGCCGGTGTCGGTGCCGACCGCGGCGAGCGCCATGCCGTCGGTGACCGAGACCGCCGCGCCGCTCGACGAGCCGCCGGGGATCCGGCCGGTCGCGCGATCCCACGGGTTGCGCGGCGTGCCGTGGTGCGGATTGAGGCCGAGCCCGGAGTAGGCGAACTCGGTCATGTTGGTGCGACCGACGATCACCGCGCCCGCCGCGCGCAGCCGCGCGACGACCGGGGCGTCGGTCTCGGCCGGCGCCGCGTCGCGCAGCACCGCGGAGCCGGCGCGGGTCACGTGGCCCGCCTCGTCGAACAGGTCCTTGATCGAGATCGGCAGGCCGGCGAGCGCCGGCATCGGGACGCCGGCGGCGCGCTGGCGGTCGATCGCGTCGGCGGTGGCGCGCGCGGCCTCGGCGTGCACCGCGACGAAGGTCGCGGCCGCCTCGCCCGAGCCGGTCGCCGCCTCGAGCGCGCGCTCGGTCAGCGCGCGGCTCGTCGTGCGTCCGGCGGCGAGCTCGGCGATCCAGTGATCCAGCGAACGGAGGGGGGTCGGCATGGCGGGTCGACGGGAGCGGGGTCAGCGGGCGGTCATCGCCCGGGGCAGGCTCAGCACGATCTCGGGGAACACCGTGACGATCGCGGTGGCGAGCACCATCACCAGGAAGAACGGGAACGCGGCCTTCGCGACGGTGAAGATGTCCTTGCCGGTGAGGTTCTGCACGACGAACAGGTTGAAGCCGACCGGCGGCGTGATCTGCGCCATCTCGACCACCAGCACGATGAAGATGCCGAACCACAGCAGGTCGATGCCGGCGGCCTGCACCGCCGGCAGGATCACCGAGGTGGTCAGCAGCACGATCGAGATGCCGTCGAGGAAGCAGCCGAGCACGATGAAGAACACCGTCAGCGCGGCGATCAGCGCCCAGGCCGGCAGCTTCTCGGCGGCGATCCACTGCGCGAGCGCCGCCGGCAGGCCGGTGAAGCTCATCGCCGAGGTCAGGAACGCCGCGCCCAGCAGGATGAAGAAGATCATCGTGGACGTGCGCACCGCCCCCAGCAGGCTGTCGAGCAGCGTCGCGGCGGTGAGCGTGCGCGACGCGGCGGCGACCACCAGCGCGCCGACCACGCCGACCGCGGCGGCCTCGGTCGCGGTCGCGAAGCCGGCGTAGATCGAGCCGATCACCGCGACGATCAGCAGCACGACCGGCAGCAGCCGCCAGGTCGCGCGCAGCCGCTCGCCGAGCGTCATCGTCGTCCGGTCCTCGGGGATGCGGCCCTTGTTCAGCGCCGACCAGATCATCACGTAGCCCGAGAACAGCGCCATCAGCATCAGCCCGGGCAGCACGCCGGCGATGAAGAGCCGCGCGACCGACACCTGCGCGGCGACGCCGTAGACGATCATGATGATCGACGGCGGGATCAGCAGCCCGAGCGTGCCCGAACCGGCGAGCGAGCCGATCGAGATCTGCTGCGGATAGCCGCGCGCCTGCAGCTCGGGCAGCGAGATGCGCCCGATCGTCGCCGCCGTCGCGGCCGAAGAGCCGCTGACCGCCGCGAAGATGCCGCAGCCGATCACGTTGACGTGCAGCAGCCGCCCGGGCAGCCAGCGCACCCACGGCGCGAGCCCGGCGAACATGTCGCTCGCCAGCCGCGTGCGGAACAGGATCTCGCCCATCCAGATGAACAGCGGCAGCGAGGTCAGCGTCCAGCTCGCGCTCGAGGACCAGCTCGTGGTCGCGAGGATCGAGCCGCCCGGCGCGTCGGCGAACACCAGCATGCCGATCAGCCCCACGCCGATCAGCGCCGGCGCGATCCACACGCCGAGCGCGAGCAGCCCGAACAACGCGACCACCAGCACGGTGGCGACCATCCCCAGGTCCGTCACTCGTAGTTCTCCTCGCCCTCGCCGATCTCGAAGCGGCGACCGCGCAGCACGCACACCAGTCGCTCGGCGAAGCCCACCGCGAGCAGGACCGAGCCGATCACCATCGGCGCCTGCGGAATCCACATCGGCACCGGCACCAGGCCCTGCGAGACCTCGTTGAAGCGCCAGCTCTCGAGCACGAAGACGGTCACCCACCACGCGAGGTAGCCCGACAGCGCGAGCGCGATCGCGCTCGCGAGCACCTCCACCGCGTGGCGGGCACCGACCGGCAGGAAGCGCATCGCGACGCCCACCCGGATGTGGGCGCCGTGATGCAGCGCGTAGGGCAGCCCGAGGAAGCCCGACGCCGCCATCGCCCAGGCCGCGAACTCGTCCGCGTCGCGCACGGTCGTGCCGAGGTTGCGGGCGATCACCTGCGCGAGGATCAGCCCGCAGATGGCCACCAGCGAGGCGGCCGACAGCAGCCCCGAGGCCTGGTAGAGGCGGTGCAGCGGGCTCATCGGCGGCTCAGCGTCGCGCCTGGTCGAGCACGGCCTTGCCTTCGGGGCCGGCCTTCTTCAGCCAGTCCTCGGCCATCGTCGCGCCGATCTTCGCGAGGTCGGCGTCGATCGCCGGCGGCGTCGGCCCGACGGTCATGCCCTTGCTCGCCAGCGTCTGCGTGAGCGCGCCGGTCTGCTTGCGCGCGGTCTCCCAGCCGCGCTTCTCGGCCGCGGCCGCGGCCTCGAGCACCGCCTTCTGGATCGGCGGCGCGAGCCGCTCGAACGCGCGCGCGTTGACCATCGTCACGTTCTTGGGGATGAACGCCTGCACGTCGTAGTAGTACTTGACGAAGTCCCACGCCTGCGAGTCGACGCCGGTCGCCGGCGACGTGATCATCGCCTCGATCAGGCCGGTGCCGAAGGCCTGCGGCACGTCGCCCGAGTTGACCGTGGTGGGCGACGCGCCCATCAGCTCGACCAGGCGCGAGGTCGCCGCGTTGTACGCGCGGAACTTCAGCCCCTTGAAGTCGCTCATCTGCTTGACGGGCTGCTTCGTGTAGACGCCCTGCGGCGGCCACGGCACGCTGTAGAGCAGCTTGATGCCCTGCTTGGCCAGCCGCGCCTCGATCGCCGGGCGGCTCGCCTGCCAGAGCTTCCACGCGCTGTCGAAGTCGCGCGCGAGCAGCGGCACCGCGTCGACCTCGTACATCGCGTCCTCGTTGCCGAGCACCGAGATCAGCACGTCGCCGACCTGGACCTGGCCGGTCTGGACCGCGCGCTTGAGCTCGGGGCGCTTGAACAGCACCGAGTTCGAGTGGGTCTTGATCTCGAGCTGGCCGTTGGTGGCCTTGGCGACGTCGGCGGCGAAGTCGCGGGCGACGGCCGAGATGTAGTTGCCGTCGGGCTGCTCGACCGACATGTTCCAGCGCTCCTGGGCGTGGGCGGGCGCGGCGCCGATCGCGAACAGCCCGAGCGTGGCGAGCGTGAGGCGGCGGATGGGGTTCATGGTGTCTCCTCTGTGCAGCGGTGAAAGCTCAGGCGCCGAGGCGCCAGAGGGTGGTGAAGACGTGCACGGCGTCGGCCGGCACCCCGAGCGTACCCGCGAGCGAGGCGGCCTGCGCGCGCGCGACCTCCGGACGGGTCGCCTCGACCTTGACCAGCGCGTCGGCCGGGGCCGGCGGCGCGCCCGCGGTCAGCGGCGTCGACAGCGCGACGTCGGTCTCGAGCAGCGTCGCGCGCACGACGTGGTCGGCCTCGACGGCGCGCCCGAGCAGCGCGCGCAGCGCCGCCGGATCGCGCGGGCCGGGGGGCAGCACGAACATCGCGAGCGCGCCGCCCTCGCCCTCGCCCGCCTCGATCGTCAGCGCGCCGACGCGCCGCTGCGTGTCGCGCATCCGCGCGAAGTTGCGCAGCGACCATTCGGTCTGGTTCGAGAAGGCGCGGCGGTAGGCGTCGCTGCCGAACACCGACAGGTCGTCGGTGTCGTAGAGCGCGAGGTACGGCCGCGGCCCGGGATCGAGCGCCGCGAGGCGGCGCGCCGAGCGGAAGCCGGGGATGGCGACGCGCTCCTGCATGTGCTCGCGGTCGTACCAGCGGTTGAAGTCGAGCTCGTGGGCCGGGTCGATCCCGGTCCAGATGCACAGGCGGCCCTGCGGCGGGCGTCGGGATTCGGTCATGTCGGGATCGCGGGTCGCGGATCGGGTGGAATGGAGGCGGCGCTCAGGCGACGACCGGCAGCGCCTGCACGCGGTAGCGGTGGACGATGCTGCGCCCGAGGCGCGGATCGTGCAGCTCGATCTCCATCCGCGACGCCGGGCGGATGCCGACGCCCTGCGCGTCGGGCAGCGCCCCGAGCGTGCCGCAGGAGACGAAGGCGCCCTCCCCGGCCGCTTCGCCGGCGAACGCGGCGTCGCGCAGCGCGACGAGCGGCCGGATCGCGGCGAGCGTGCCGCGCTGGTAGTCGACCCAGCGGTCGCCCTCGAGGATCCGCGAGCGCAGCTCCAGCTCGTCCTGGCGCGCGGCGACGTCGTCCCAGGCCCAGGCGGCGGCGGCCACCGGCTTCGGGCACATCTGCTTGGACACCGCGACCGAGTAGCCCTCGACCTCGCGGTCGGTGTGGTCCGAGCCGACGGTGAGCCACCAGCGCCCGCCGGCGACGAACAGCACCGGCTCGGCCTCGCCGGAGCTCCTGTCGCCGAGCGCCTCGATCGTGTCGGCCTGCGTGAGCAGCGCCGCGCCGGCGCGGTAGTAGAGCGGCACCGACGAGGGCGGCGTCACGCCGATCGCCTGCAGCTCGTGGATGTGGTGCCGGATCGCGTCCTCGTCGCGGCCGGTCCAGCCGGCGATCACGAAGCGGCTCGGGGCGACGTGCAGCGTCTCGGTGCGCCGGGGCGCGCCCTCCGGGACGGACTCGCAGGCGAAGGTCAGGGTCGGGTTCATCGGTGGATTCGGGCGGCGACGGTGGATCGGTACGGTCGGGGGCGGCTCGGTCGCGCTCACATCATCGTGGCCGGCAGCCACAGCGCGATCGCCGGCACGAGCATCAGCACGACGATCGCCGCGAGGTACGCGAGCAGGAACGGCATCACGCCGGAGAACACGTCGGTGATCGGCCCGGGCTGGCGGCGCATGCCCTGCAGCACGTAGAGCACGGTCCCGTCCGGCGGGCTGATCATCGCGATCTCGACGAGCATCGTGATCACGACGCCGAACCAGATCGGGTCGTAGCCGAGCGCGACGACCACCGGGAACACCAGCGGGATCGTCGTGATCACCATCGACATCCCTTCCATGAAGGTGCCGAGGGCGAGGTAGAAGCCGATGATCACCAGCATGATCGCCCAGCCGGGCAGCGGCAGCCCGGTCAGGAACTTCGCGAGCATCTGCGGGATGCCGAGCGACGACAGGATGTAGTTGAGGAAGTACGCGCCGAAGAGGATCAGTGCGATCATCGACGTCGTGCGCGCGGCCGCGTGCATCGACTCGCGCATCATCCGCCAGCCGAGGCGGCCGTCGACGGCGACCAGCACGATCGCGCCGGCCACGCCGAGCGCCGCCGACTCGGTGGGCGTCGCCCAGCCGGCGTAGATCGTGCCGAGCACGAGGCCGATCAGCAGCGCGGTCGGCACCAGGTCGACGAGGCTCGCGAGCCGCCGGCGCAGGTCGGGCGCGGGCCCCGCCATGCGCTGCAGGCCGAGACGCCGGCTGTGGACGACGATGACCAGCGCGAACAGCGCGACGACCAGCAGGCTCGGGCCGACCGCGGCGAGGTACAGCGCACCCACAGAGGTCTCGGTCAGCAGCCCGTAGACGATGAAGGTGATGCCCGGCGGGATCAGGTTGCCGAGCGCACCGCCGGCGGCGAGCGAGCCGAGCACCATCCGCGGCGGATAGTGGCTGCGCTCGAAGTACGGCAGCGCGACCGAGCCCATCGTCGCGGCGGTCGCCACGCTCGAGCCCGCGACCGCCGAGAACACCCCGCAGGAGACGATGTTGGTGTGGAGCATGCCGCCCGGCAGGCGGCCCATCCACAGGTTGAGGCTGCGGTAGAGCCGCTCCGACAG
>DASPJX010000165.1:0-42184 GCA_035628395.1 Burkholderiaceae bacterium
GATCGCGACGTCAAGTCGACCGGCCGCAACAGCTGACCGGCACCGCGGAGCGGCGCCCGCCGCTCCGCGCGCGGTGCCCGCCCGATCGCGGCGGGCGTCGCCCGACCGGCCCGGCGGAAGCCGCCGCGGCCGGTCGCTCTCCCGTCTCAGACCGGAGTCGGCGCGTCGTCGGCGAGCTCGGCGTCGCGTCCCTCGACCTGCGCTGCCGCAGGGGAGGCGCCCGCCTGCGCGTCCGGGCCGGCGCACGGGATCCGCACGAGGAGCTCGGTGCCCCGTCCCGGCCCGTCGCTGCGCGCCTCGATCGTGCCGCCGTGCACCTCGACGAGCATCTTGGCCATCGACAGGCCGATGCCGAGGCCCCCCGCCGCGCGACCGGCCTGCTGCGGCCCCTGGACGAACAGCTCGAAGATCCGCTGCAGCTGCTGCGGCTCGATGCCGATGCCGCTGTCGCGCACCGAGAGCACCATCGCGTCGGCGTCGCGCGAGAGCCGCACCGCGATCGTGCCGCCGGTCGGCGTGTACTTGATCGCGTTGCCGACGAGGTTCGCGAACACCTGTTCGAAGCGCGCCGGATCGATCCGGCACGACACCGGCTCGAGATCGGCGCTGACCTCGTGCGAGGCGAGCTGACCGGTCGCGCCGAGCGTCGCGATCGACTGGCGCAGCAGCCGGTCGACCTCGACCGTCTCGGCCCGCAGCGCGAACTTGCCGGTCAGCACGCGCCCGAGGTCGAGCAGGTCGTCGACGAGACGACGCAGCTGCCGGCTCTGGCGCTGCAGCATCTCGACGACGCCGTCGCGCTGCCCGGCCGAGAGGTCGCGCCGGCGCAGCAGGTGGCCGGCGTTGCCCACCGCGTTCAGCGGGTTGCGCAGCTCGTGGCCGAGCATCACGAGGAAGCGGTCCTTCTCGCGGTCGGCCGCCTCGGCGGTCTCCCGCGCGCAGCGCTCGCGCTCGAGCGCGTCGACGACCCGCTCGCCCGCCTCGTCGAGCGCGTCGTACAGCACGCCGAACTGGCGGATCGCGGGCGCGCCGAGCCGCGGACGGCGGGCCCGCGCGACCTGCTGCGCCGCCCGCCCCGCCTCGGCCACCATGCCGGTGATCCGGCGCGCGATCGCCGTGCTGAGCAGGATCGAGCCGGCGAGCAGCGCGAGGCCGATCGCGGCGAGCATCCACATCGAGCGCGCGAGCGCGGGCCCGGGCGCGGTCGGCACCGACAGCGCGACGCTCCAGCCGAACGGCAGCCTCGCCCAGGCGCCGAGCACCGCCTCGCCCTCGGTGGTCGGGAACGGCGTCGAGGTGCCGGACGGCGCGCCGCGCGCGAGCTCGGCGATCCGGCCGCCCGCGGGCCGGCCGTACCAGGCCGCGAGGTCGCGGCTGCGCGCGACCACCCTGCCCTCGCGATCGATCAGCTCGCCGAGCGCGCCGTAGCGCTCGACCTGGTCGGCGAGACGGCGCGACATCAGCTGCGGGTCGAGACGCGCCGACAGCAGCCAGCGCACGCGACCCTCGACCTGCACCGGCACCGAGATCGAGGCGACCGGCGTGCCGTCGGGCCGAGGCGAGTAGATGTCCGAGACCGTCGGCAGCGCGGTGCGCAGCGTCTCGCGGTGATGCGACTGCGGCACGAAGCTGGGCGGCTGGAGGGACCGCCCGCCGCGGGCGACCGCGTGCACGACCCGGCCGTCGGGCGTCGCGAGCACCAGGTCCCGCCACTCGTCGTTGCGCTCGATCTCGCGCTGTCCGGCGCGCGCGAACGCGGTCAGGTCGTCCGGCTGCACCGCGGCCAGGTCGGCGATGGTCTCGAGCCGGCGGATCGAGCCGGCGATCTCGCGGTCGAGGCCGATCGCGAGCGCCTGCGCGGCGTTCTGCAGGTCCTGCCGCGCATCGGTGCTGCGCGCGTCGGCGAGCAGGCTGAGCAGCAGCGCGCAGAAGATCATCAGCGGCGGCAGCGCGAGGAGCGGGATGGCCGCGAGCAGCACCCGCAGGTCCGCCCCGCGCCGCAGCGGCCTCAATCGGCTCGCCGCCCGTGCCAGGCGCGCGATCGGGCCGGTGCCGGAGGACACCGGATGGACGGAGGGATGCGACCGTGAAGACATTCGTGTGGGTGTTGCGGCCTCGCTGGAATCCAGCCTAGCCCGCCCCGCGAAGGTCGCGGGTACCACCCGGCTCGGCGGGAGGCTCTCCTACGTGCCCTCGGGAACCCCGCCGGCGGCGGCGCGGCGCGTGGGCCGCCCCGCGTACCGGCGGGGCGTCAGCCCTGTCGCGTCGCCGCGACCCGTGCCGGCAGGCGCGCGGCATCGAGTTCCGGCATGCCCACGGCGCCGGCCAGGCGCTCGATGCGCGCGGCGATCGTGCCGGGGGTGCCGTGGACCGTGATCGCCGAGGAGACCTCGGGGAACGCGCGGCCGAAGGTGCGCTGCGCGACCGTCGGCGCGCGGCTCGCCGGACAGCCGAAGAGGAACATCCACAGGCCCGTCGGATCGACGGTGAGCGCCGCGTCGCGCAGCCGGCGCTGCAGCGCGAGCGTGCCGAGCTGCTGCGCCTTCGCGGGATCGCAGGCCACGTGCAGCAGCGCGTGGGGCAGCTCGATCGCCTCGGAGGCGACCAGTACGTCGGACACGAGGTCGCGGAACGCGCGGGTGACGAGCAGCTGCGGCGAGGTGTTCGTGCCGGCGGCGGCGAGCGTCGCCTCGAGGTCGTCGGGCACCGCGCGCATGAACGCCGTGCCGCCGAGCGCGCGCAGCGCCTGGGCGAGCGCCGCGTCGTCCTGTCCCTCGGGCACGACGCACGAGGCGCCGAGCCGTATCAGCGCGACCTGCTGCGCGAGGCGCATCCGGAAGCCGCGCTCGCGCACCACCACCGCGACCCACGGCGAGGCGGCGCGGCGCAGCGCGACCACCGCGTTCGCGACGGTGCGCAGCGGCGTCTCGCGACCGAACGCCAGCACCACGGCGCCCGCCGCGAGCCCGCGGGCGGCCTCGAGCGCCGCGGCCGCCGTGGGCACCACGTTCCAGCGCGCGTCGCGCACGGCGGACGCCGCGTCGTCGAGCGCCTTCTCCACCGCCACGACCTGCTGCACGCCGTCGGCGCGCGGCCGGTCGGGCACCGCGGGCGCCGGGGCCGAGACGAGCGTGCCGTCGCTCGCGAGCCTCAGCGGCAGCGCGCCGCGCGGCACCGCGCCGTGCGCGCCGAACCAGTGACGCAGCTCGAGGTGCGCGCCGTCGCCGTGCTCGCGCATCGTCGCGTGACCGGCGAAGTCCTCGGCCACCGCCCGCAGGGCGACCGCCTCGCGCTGCGGACGCGAGCCCGGCGCGAAGGTCGCGAGGACGGTGACGCCGCGGCGCGCGGCCCATTCGCGGAGCGCGTCGGCCGCGCCCGGCGCCTGCGCGGCGTCGCCGAAGAAGAGGAGCGGCTCGGCCTGCTCGATCACGAGCAGCGCGTGGCCGTCGGGCACGGTGCGGTCGACGTGCTCGAGCACGGCGGCCGGCCCGTTGCGGAACGGCACCGCGAGCGGGTCGGCCTTCAGCCGCACCGCGACGAGCTCGCCCTGCTCGTGCCACCAGTCGAGATCGGCGCCGCCCAGACGGGCCTTCGACAGGAACGCCGCGGGGTCGCCCGGCAGCACGACGCACGCGCGCAGTCCGCGCTCGAGCGTGTCGCGCAGCGTCTGCGCGACGAGCGGCAGCCTCAGGGGCTGCGCATCGGCGGCGATCGCGTAGACCTGGCCGCGGGCCAGCTCGACGACGTTGTCGGGCAGGCCCCTCAGGCCCAGACGAGGCGCGTCGGACGCGCCCTCGGATGTTGCTGCATCGAGAACTGCCATGGTCGACCGACTATGCCGTCGGCCGGCCTCGCCGGCAATCGCCGTCGGTCGGCGCACCGACGGCGTCGGTCGCTCAGGGACGTAGGACGACCTTGATGCACGCGTCCTGCTTGTCGCGGAACGTGCGGTACGCGTCGGGTCCGTCCTCCAGCCGCAGCCGGTGCGTGATCACGAAGCTCGGATCGATCTCGCCGCGCTCGATCCGCTGCAGCAGCGGCCTCAGGTAGCGCTGCACGTGCGTCTGGCCGGTGCGGATCGTCAGCGAGCGGTTCATCACCGCGCCGATCGGGAACTTGTCGACCTCGCCCCCGTAGACCCCGGGGATCGACACGGTGCCGCCGTTGCGGCAGCACATGATCGCCTCGCGCAGCGCGCCGGGGCGATCGGTCTGCAGCTTCAGCCACTGCTTCGCCTTGTCGTACGAGCCGAGCGGCCCGCCGAGGTGCGCCTCCATGCCGACCGAGTCGATGCAGGCGTCCGGGCCGCGGCCGCCGGTCAGCTCGGCGACCGCGTCGATGACCTCCACCGTCTCGTAGTCGATCGCGATCGCGCCGCATTCGCGCGCGAGCCGCAGCCGCTCCTCGAAGCGGTCGATCGCGATCACGCGCTCGGCGCCCAGCAGGAAGGCCGACTTGATCGCGAACAGCCCGACCGGGCCGCAGCCCCAGACGGCGACCGTGTCGCCCGGCGCGATGTCGCAGGCCTCGGCCGCCATGTACCCCGTCGGATAGATGTCGGACAGGAACAGGACCTTCTCGTCGTCGAGCGAGTCGGGCACCTTGATCGGGCCGACGTCGGCGAACGGCACGCGCACGTACTCGGCCTGCCCGCCCGCGTAGCCGCCCACCGCGTGGGAGTACCCGAAGATGCCCGCCGGCGAGCGGCCCCAGAGGCGCTCGGCCAGGTACGCGTTCGGGTTCGAGTTCTCGCACACCGAGAACATCCCGTCGGCGCAGAAGAAGCACTCGCCGCAGGAGATCGGGAACGGCACGACGACCCGGTCGCCGACCTGAAGCCGCCGCACCTCGGAGCCGACCTCGACCACCTCGCCCATGAACTCGTGGCCGAGGATGTCGCCCTGCATCATCGTCGGGATGTAGCCGTTGAAGAGGTGCAGGTCCGAGCCGCAGATCGCGGTGGACGTCACGCGGACGATCGCGTCGCGCGGGTTCAGGATCGTCGGATCCGGGACCGTCTCCAGGCGGACGTCGTGGATGCCGTGCCAGACGAGTGCTCTCATGAGGGATTCACCGAGGAGGCGATCCGGCCGAGCGCGCTGCGCCGGCCGTGGGGCTGACCGAGCGTGGTGGGCACCTCGCCGGTCTCGATGAGCCGCTTGAAGCGGCGCAGATCCTCGCGCGAGGACTGCAGCGGCGATTCGCCGAACAGGCCCGCGAGCCGGGCGCCGAGCTCGCCGCCCGGCGGGCGCACCAGGATCCGGAGCCGCACGATCGTGCCGCGGCCGCCCGGCGCGGCGTCGAACCGCACCGCGCCGGCGTGCCGCACGGTGCTGCCGGGCAGCGAGCGCCAGGCGATGCCGCGATCCGGCTGCCGCTCGACGATCTCCGCGTACCACTCGACGCGCATGCCCGCCGGCGCCTTCGCGACCCAGTGCGAGCGCGTCCCGTCGATCGCCTCGACGCGCTCCAGATGTCCCATGAACGACGGGAACCGCTCGAAGTCCGACCACAGCGCGTAGCACTCCGCCGGGCTGCGGTTGATCCACAGGTGGTGCTCGACGGGGACGACGCCGGGCGCGGCCGCCTGGCGCGGCAGCGCGCGCGGATGCCGGTTGGTGCGGATGCTCGACCAGCCGTCGAGCGTCGCGACGCCCACCACCGCCGCGGCGGCGAGCGCGAGCCGCAGCGGACGCGCCGACGGCGAGCGCAGCGCGAGCGCGAGCAGCGCGAGGTCCATCGCGTCGCCCCCGGCGCGGGCGGTCAGCCACGGGCCCGGCGACGGCGAGCCGAGGATGCCGACGCCGCTCGCGACCTCGCGCGCGCCGAGCGCGCGCACCAGCGCGGGCCGGTCGCCGGCCCCGACCGCTCGCGCGAACGCGCGCGGGGCGACGAGCTGCACCAGTCCGAGCCCGATGCCGAACCAGCCGAGCGCGTGCGCGAGCCGCGCCTGCCGCACGTCGGTGAAGCCGCGCTGAACGGTCGCGCCGGGCCGTTCGCGCCCCATCGGCACCGATGCCATCGTCCGTCTCCCGGGCCGGGCCCCACGGCCCGCTCCGTCGGCCCGCAGGCAATCGACGCACCCGGGCCGGGCGGCGACGCACCCGCCGCGGGCGCCGTCGCGGCCGCACGACGACCGCGCCCCGCCGGTCGAGGGGTCGTCGTAGGCCGCCCGACGGCCCGCTGCGCTTCGTCCGGCTCGGCCGTGAGAGCGTACGGTTCCGACCCGACATCGCTCCGAAGGATGGCATCCGAGGCTTCCGACCCCCGCAGTCACCGCGAACGACGCGCGGCGCTCCGCCCGGCGTCGCGCGTCGGCGCGGCCGCCTTCGCGGCCGGGGTCCTCGTCTCGTCGGTCCTGTCGTCGGTCGACGCCAACGTCGGCGGCGCGACGCTCGCGGTCGTCGACGCGCGCGGCCGGCCGGTGCCCGACGCCGCGGTCTGGCTCGAGCCGCTCGACGCGAAGTCCGCCGGCGCGGCCGCCGCGGCCGCCCGGACGGCATCGATCGCCCAGCGGGAGAAGCGATTCGACCCGACGCTCACCGTGGTGCAGTCCGGCACCGCGGTCTCCTTCCCGAACGAGGACACCGTCCGGCACCACGTCTACTCGTTCTCGCCCGCCAAGACCTTCGAGCTGAAGCTCTACGCCGGCCGGCCGCCGTCGCCGGTCGTGTTCGAGAAGGCCGGGACGGTCGTGCTCGGCTGCAACATCCACGACCGCATGGTCGCCTGGGTGCAGGTCGTCGACACGCCTTGGTTCGGGCGCAGCGACGAGTCGGGGCGCGCCCGGATCGCCGGCGTGCCGCCGGGCGAGTACCGGCTGCGCGCGTTCCATCCGGAGCAGCTCGACGCGCCGCCCGAGCGCCGCGTGCGCATCGGCGCCGACGAGACCGTCGCGGTCGCGATCGAGCTCCGGCCCGGAGCCGGCCGGCCGTGAGGCGCGGCGTCCGGAGCCTGCGCACGCGGGCCACCGGCTTCGTGCTCGCGCTGCTGCTGGGCGTGCAGCTCGCCGGCTTCGGCATGATCCGCGCGAGCATCGAGCGCAACGCCCGGGCGGACGTCGCGCGCCAGCTCGAGGTCGGCGCCCGGGTGTTCGAGCGGCTGATGCGCCACGAGACCGAGACCCTCGCTCAGGGCGCCCGGATCCTGGCGTCCGACTACGGCTTCCGCGAGGCGATCGGCAGCGACGACCTGGAGACGATCACGTCGGCGCTCGCCAACCACGGCGGGCGGATCGGCGCCACGGTGGCGATGTACTGGAACGCGGGCTTCGCGCTGAAGGCGACCACGGTCGCGACGCTCGCCCCCGAGGCGCGCGACCACGTCGCGGCGCTCGTGCGGGGCGCGGCGCGCAGCGCGCCGGTCGACGGCGCGGTGCTGATCGACGGCCACCTGCACCGCTTCGTCGTCGTGCCGGTGCTCGCGCCGCTGCCGATCGGCTGGGTGGTGATGGGCTTCGCGACCGACGCGCGGCTCGCCGCCGACCTGCGCGAGCTCTCGGCGCTCGAGGTGAGCTTCCTCGCCGACGGCGCCCACGGCTCGGTGACCCCGATCGCCACCACGCTGCCCGGCTCGCGGGCCGCGGCGCTGTCGACGTCCGTCGCCGGCCCGCTCGCGTCGCCCGGACGGCCGACCATCGTGCCGATCGACGACACCGAGTGGGGCACGCTCGCGGTGCCGCTCCCGGTGCAGCCGGGGCGCTCGGTGCACGCGCTGCTGCAGCGCTCGGTCGACGAGGCGACCGCGCCCTACGCCCGGCTGCAGACGACGCTGCTCGCGCTGACCGCGGTCGGCGTCCTGGTGTCGGCGCTGCTCGGCGTCGCGGCGGCGCGGCGCGTGTTCCGACCGCTCGAGCAGCTCGCCGAGGCGGCGCAGCGGCTCGGCCGCGGCGACGCGTCGACGCCGCTGCCGGCGGTGACCGACGACGAGGTCGGACGCCTGTCGGGCAGCTTCGCCGAGATGCGCGCGCAGCTCGCCGAGCGCGAGGCGCGGATCGCCCGGCTCGCGTACCACGACGGGCTCACCGGCCTGCCGAACCGCGAGTCGTTCCGGCTGCGGCTCGAGGCCGCGCTCGCCGACGCGCGCGGCCGCTCCGTCGCCGTGCTGATGCTCGACCTCGACCGCTTCAAGCACGTGAACGACGTGCTCGGACACGCGTTCGGCGACCGCGTGCTCGCCGGCGTCGCCGAGCGCCTCGCCGCGGTCGCGCGCGACGCCGGCGCCCCGCTCGCGCGGCTGGGCGGCGACGAGTTCGCGCTGCTGGTCGACGGCGCCGGCGCCGCGCGCGCCTTCGAGCTCGCCGCCGCGATCGGCGAGGCGATGGGCACGCCGATCGTCATCGACGGCCAGTCGATCGACCTGGGCGGGGCGCTCGGCATCGCCGCGCATCCCGAGCACGGCGCCGACGCCGCCACCCTGCTCGCGCGGGCCGAGATCGCGATGTACGCGGCGAAGGCGCGTCGCGCCGGCCCCCTCGCCTACGATCCCGCGCTCGACGACAGCAGCGCGGAGAGCCTGTCGCTCGCCGGCGAGCTGCGCGAGGCGATCGCGCGCGACCAGCTGGTGCTCGCCTGGCAGCCGAAGGTGGCGCTCCGCGACGGCCGGATCGCCGGCGCGGAAGCGCTCGTGCGCTGGCGCCATCCGGTGCGCGGCGCCGTGCCGCCCGACCGGTTCCTGCCGTTCGCCGAGCAGAGCGGCCTGATCCGCGAGATCACGCGCTGGGTGCTGGCGCGCGCGGTGCGGCAGGCGGCGGCCTGGCGCGACGCCGGGCTCTCGGTGCCGGTCGCGGTCAACCTGTCGACGCGCGACCTGCTCGACGCGGCGCTGCCGCAGCGGGTGGCCGCCGCGCTCGCCGAGCATCGGCTGCCGCCGTCGATGCTGACGCTCGAGATCACCGAGAGCGCGATCATGGAGGAGCCCGATCGCGCGCTGCAGGTGCTGCACTCGCTGCGGGCGCTCGGCGTGGCGCTGTCGATCGACGACTTCGGCACCGGGCACGCGTCGCTCGCCTACCTGAAGCGGCTGCCCGTCCACGAGTTGAAGATCGACCGGTCGTTCACGCGCACGCTGACCACCGACGCGGCCGACGCGACGATCGTGCGCTCCACGATCGACCTCGGGCACGACCTCGGCCTGAAGCTGGTGGCCGAGGGCATCGAGGACGAGGCGACCGCCGCCGCGCTGCGCGCGGCCGGCTGCGACACCGGCCAGGGGTGGCGCTGGGCCCGCGCGCTGCCGGCCGACGAGTTCGCCGCCTGGGCGCGCGCGTGGAGCGCGGCGCTCGCCGCCGAGGCCGCGACGGTCGACTGACCGCCGCCGCGCTCCCGCTCAGGCGCCGTACTGGCCGACGATCGTCACGCTCGAGACGTTCTGGCTCGGGAAGCCGCCGAGGTTGTGCGTCATCCCCCAGACCGGCGCCGGGCGCTGGCGCTCGCCGGCGCGCCCGGACAGCTGCAGGTACATCTCGTAGACCATCCGCAGCCCGGAGGCGCCGATCGGATGGCCGAAGCACTTGAGCCCGCCGTCGATCTGGCACGGCACCTTGCCGTCGGCGTCGTAGAAGCCGTCGAGCACGTCGCGGATCGCCGTGCCCTCGGGCGAGAGCTGCAGGTCCTCCATCGTCACGAGCTCGGTCACCGAGAAGCAGTCGTGCACGTCGACCAGCGAGACCTGCTCGCGGGGCCGCGCGATGCCCGCCTCGCGGTACGCGCGGGCCGCCGCCACGCGCGTCGTCGCGAAGTACGAGCCGTCCCACTTGTCGAACTGCACCTCCTCGCCGTTCGACACCGCGAGCTGCAGGGCCTTGACCGCGACCAGGTCCTTCTTGCCGAGCCCGCGCGCGATGTCCGGCGTGGTGACGATCGCGCAGGCCGAGCCGTCCGACACGCCGCAGCAGTCGTAGAGCCCGAGCGGCTCGGCGATCATCGGCGCGTTCAGCACGTCCTCCTCGGTGATCGCGTTGCGCAGGTGCGCCTTCGGGTTGCGCGCCGCGTTCGCGTGGCTCTTGACCGAGATGCGCGCCATCGCGCGCTTCAGGTCCGTCCGATCGGCGCCGTGCTTCGAGCGGTACGCCGCGGCCAGCTGGGCGAACGAGCCCGGCGCCGACAGGTTCGGCCAGAACAGGTCGTTCAGCGAGCCGCGGCTGCGCTGCGGCAGGCCGCCGTAGCCGGTGTCCTTCAGCTTCTCGACGCCGAGCGCGAGCGCGATGTCCGCCGCGCCCGAGGCGACCGCGTAGACCGCGCCGCGCAGCGCCTCGGTGCCGGTCGCGCAGTAGTTCTCTACGCGGGTCACCGGGATGTACGGCAACCGCAGCGTCATCGCGAGCGGCACCGCCGACTTGCCGACGTGCTGCTCCTCGATCGCCGTGCCGAGCCAGGCCGCGTCGATCTGCTTGCGGTCGATGCCCGCGTCCTTGAGCGCCTCCTCGAAGGCCTCGACCATCAGGTCCTGGGCGTTCGCGTCCCAGCGCTCGCCGAACTTCGAGCAGCCCATCCCGAGGATGACCACCTTGTCCTTGATTCCGCTCGCCATCGCCCGCTCCTCACGCCCGCAGGGGCGTCGCCTTCCAGAAGTACCGCACGAACCCGCGGTTCGCGTCGGCGTCCTTGATCCTGAACACCATCCTCACCGGCAACCCGACGTCCATCGCGGCCGCGTCGATCTCGGTGAAGTCCATCAGCATGCGCCCTCCGCCGTCGACCTGCACCATCCCGAACCAGGTCGGCGGATCGGGGCTGTAGGTCAGCGCGTCGGCGGTGTACGACATCACCCGCCCGGTCCGCTCCGAGAACAGGTAGTCGTCCTGGCTGTCGAGCGCGTTGCACGCCGGGTTCACGCAGTATCGCTGACGCGGGAACTGGACCGTGCCGCAGGCGCGGCACTTCCCGCCGACCAGGCCCTCGACCATGTCGCGGTTGCGGTAGAGCACCGACAGCGGCGTGGCCTTGTCGACCTCGGCGCGCATGCCGCGCTCGAGGTCGACGGTGCCGGTGAAGCTCAGCCAGCGCAGGTAGTTCGCGTCCTCGCGCCGATCGGCGAGCGCGCCGGTCGCGCCGCGCGCCGGACGCCGCGTCGAGGCGCCCGCCTCGAGCAGCAGCACGTCGCAGCCCTCGCCGAAGCCCACGAGCAGGATCCGCTCGCCCGGCCTCGCCTGCTCGAGCGCCGCCGCGAGCATCAGCAGCGGATGGGCGGCGCCGGTGTCGCCGACCGTCGCGCCGAGCGCGTCCCGGACCGCGCCCTCGGGCAGACCGCAGCGCTTCGCGACCACCGCCTGCACCTTCGACAGCGTGCCGGGCATGCAGAAGTGCGCGATCGCGCCGGGCTCCACGCCCGCCTCGCGCAGCGTCGCTGCGACCGCACGCGGCACGATCTTCAGGAAGCCCTCGTCGCGGATCCAGCGCTCCTCCCAGCCGTAGTCCGAGTCGCGATCGGCCATCCGGTACTGGTGGACGAAGTCGACCGACTCGGTGCGCGCCGCGAGCAGCCGCGCGATCGGCTCGCCCGGGCCCACCAGCATCGCGGCCGCGCCGTCGCCGTACTGCATCTCCTGCGTGCTGCCGGCCTTCGCGCGGCGCGCGTCGGCGGCCACGACCAGCGCGCGCTCGCCGCCGCGCAGCGCCGCGGCCAGCGCGCCGGTGCCGGCGCGCAGGCTGCCGGCGGCGTCCGCGGTGCGCAGCGCCGAGGGCAGGTGCAGCGCGGTCGCGACCACCGTCGCGTTCTGCCGGTCGGCGAACGGATGCGTGGTCGAGGCGAGCGTCAGCTGCGCGAGCCCCGTGCGGTCGTCGTCGCCGAGGCAGTCGCGGGCGGCCTCGACCGCCATCGTGATCGTGTCCTCGTCCCAGTTCGCGATCGCGCGCTCGCCCTTCGCGAGGCCGCGCAGCCCGGGGTTGAACCAGCCGTTGGCGGCGGCCACCGCCTTGCGCTGCAGGCGCGTGCGCGGCAGGTACGCGCCGAACGAGAGGATGCCGAAGTCGCTGGCCATGTCAGATCGGGTCCCAGTTGAAGACGTCGCCCGAGCGCTCGAGCGGATAGAAGTCCCGCTCCATCGCGGGGATCGCGTGCGAGCCGATCGTCTGCGGCGTCCAGCCCTCGGCGCGGTGCACCGAGCGCAGCGGCCGGCTCTGGCCCATCAGGAAGATCTCGTTGGCGCGCACCGCGAAGATCTGCCCGCTGACCTTCGCGGCCGCGTCGCTGCACAGGTAGACGGCGAGCGGCGCGATCTTCGCGGTCTCCATCGCCTGCATCCGGGCGAGGCGCGCCTGCTGCTCGGGCGTGTCCGACGGGATCGTGCCGATCAGCCGGCTCCAGGCGAACGGCGAGATGCAGTTGGAGCGCACGCCGAAGCGCTGCATGTCGAGCGCGATCGACTTCGACAGCCCGACGATGCCGAGCTTGGCGGCCGCGTAGTTCGCCTGCCCGAAGTTGCCGATCAGCCCCGAGGTCGACGTCATGTGGACGAACGCGCCGCGCTCCTCGCTGCGGAAGATCGGCGCCGCCGCGCGCGCCACGTAGAACGAGCCGTTCAGGTGGACGTCGACGACCGCCCGCCACTCGTCGACCGACATGTTGTGGAAGATCCGGTCGCGCAGGATCCCGGCGTTGTTGACCACCGCGTGCAGCGTGCCGAACGCGTCCACCGCGGTCTTCACGATCCGGTTGGCCGACTCCCATTCGGCGACGCTGTCGGTGCTCGCGACCGCCTGCCCGCCGGCGGCGACGATCTCGGCGACCACCGAGGCCGCCGGGCCCTCGTCCCGGCCCTCGCCGTTCGCGGCCACGCCGGGGTCGTTGACGACGACCTTCGCGCCCTCGGCCGCCATCGCGAGCGCGATGTCGCGCCCGATCCCCCGGCCCGAGCCGGTGACGATCACCACCTTGTCCTTCAGCAGGGACATGCCGTCTCCTCCCGGCGCCGTGCCCGGCGCCCGAGCGGCCCTCGGGGCCGCGTCCGTGTCGCGTCGCGCGGCTCCGGGGCCGCGCGCCGTCCGATTCTATCGATCGCCGCCCGCGCGGGCCCGCGCCGCGCCCGGTGCCCGGAACGCGGCGGGGCTCATTCGAAGCGGGCCGTGCCGTGGCTGAGCACGACGAGGTCGCGCTCGAGCGCCCGGGTGCGGAACGACACCGCCCCGCCGTCGCCGTGCCAGACCTCGACGCGCAGCGTCTCGCCCGGGTACACCGGCGAGGTGAAGCGGGCGCCGATCGCGCGCAGCCGCGTCGCGTCGCCGCCGGCCACCGCCTTCGAGAGCGCCCAGCCGGAGACGCCGAACGAGCAGAGCCCGTGCAGGATCGGGCGCTCGAAGCCGGCGGCCTTCGCCACCGCCGGGTCGGCGTGCAGCGGGTTGTAGTCGCCGGAGAGCCGGTAGACGAGCGCCGCCTCGGGCCGGGTGGCCCAGTCGACCGTCAGGTCGGGGGCGCGCTCCGGCGTCGCCGGCCGCGGCGCGGGCGCCTCGTCGGACGGCTGGCCGGCCGCCGAGAAGCCGCCGTCGCCGCGCATGAACGACACGCTGCGCGCGGTCGCGAGGCGCGTGCCGCTCGCCGCGTCGACGATCTCGCGCTCCGACCACATCAGCGCGCCCTTGCCCGCGCCCTTGTCGACCAGCCGCGTGATCCGCGTGCGGCCGACCACCGTCGCCTCGGCCGGCAGCGGCGCGTGCAGCTCGAGCTCCTGCTCGCCGTGCAGCAGCCGCACCCAGTCGATGCCGGTGCGCGGATCCTTCGCGAAGAAGCCCGGCGAGCCGAGCACCACCGCCATCGTCGGCAGCGCGCGCAGCCCGTCCTCGTAGACGTACCGCAGCTGCGCCGCGTCCATCGGATCCTGCCCCAGGCCGAGCCCGAGCGCGTACAGGATCGTGTCCCGGTGCCCGTAGCGCTGCTCCACCGGCTCGAACGGCCAGCTCTTCAGCGTCGCGACGTCGATCGCCATCGTCCCCTCCTCCCCGAATCGGGGTCAGATCACCATTGATCCGGGCGCGTCTCCCGCCGCGTCGCCGGGCAGCCGCAGCCCGTCGGGCACCGGCACCTCCATGCCGAGCATCACCTGCGCGAAGCACTTCGCGAGGTTGTCGGTGCGCAGCGACGCCATCCCGCCGCCGCCGAGCGTGTCGTGCAGCAGGAAGTTCATCGCGTCGAAGCCCGGCAGGTCGAAGCGCTCGACCGACGACGGGCCGGCGTGCGCGAAGCGCTCGGCCACGCGCTCGGGCGTCAGCCACGCCGACAGCAGCGGCAGGTACTCGGGCCGGCGCGCGACGATCCCGACGTTCGCCTTGTCCCCCTTGTCGCCGGAGCGTCCGTGCGCGAGCGCGATCAGCGGCACGGTGCGCGCGCCGGCCGGGGGCGTCGGGCCCGGCTCGTGGCGCCGCGCCGGCGGCAGCGTCGACGGATCGAATCCGCCGTCGACCGGCGTCTCGACCGGCGTGCGCTCGCCGTCGATCTCGACCCAGGCGGCGACCTCGCGCTTGGGCACGAGGAACGAGAACAGCCGGATCACCGGCGACGGCGACGGCCGGCCGCCGCCGAAGCCGGTGGTGCCGGGCGACATCGAGGTGCCCGCCGGCGCGAACTCTCGCGCGAAGAGCTCGAGCGCGGCCCGCGACGGCGAGCGCGCCGCGAGCTTCAGCACGACCTCGCGCGACCCGGGCCGCGCCGCCGCGCCGTACATGTCCTCGGCGCCGACCACCTCGATGCGGGTCTCGGTGAACGGCGGCAGCCCCTGCTCGGCGAGCATCCGCCCGACGCGGGTCATCAGCGCCTCGCCGGTGCGCCGCGCCTTCGCCGCCGCGCGCTCGCCGGCGATCACGAGCAGCGCGACGTTGCGGAAGCCGTCGGCCCAGGTGGCGCTGACCTTCAGCGTGTCGGTCGGCGGGCGACCGCGGGCGCCGACGACCCGCACCCGGTGCTCGCCGACCTGCTCGAAGCGCACGCCGGTGAAGTCGCAGGCGACGTCGGGCACGTGGTACGCCCGCGGATCGCCGATCTCGTAGAGCAGCTGCTCGCAGACGGTGGCCGGCGTCACCAGCCCGCCGGTGCCCGGGGGCTTGGTGATCTCGAAGCTGCCGTCCTCGCTCGCCTCGACGATCGGGAAGCCGATGTCGTCCCAGTCGGGCACGGTGTCCCAGTCGGTGAAGAGCCCGCCGGTCGCCTGCGCGCCGCACTCGACCAGATGCCCGGCGAGCGTGCCCTGCGCGAGGCGGTCGTGGTCGTCGGACGACCAGCCGAACGCGTGGATCATCGCGCCGAGCGTGACCGCCGAGTCGACGCAGCGGCCGGTGATCACCACGTCGCAGCCCGCGTCGAGCGCGCGCGCGATCGGCAGCGCGCCCAGGTAGGCGTTGACGCTCGCGAGGCGCGCCGGCATCGGCGCGCCGGTGAACATCTCGGTCGTGCCCCGCGCGCGCAGGGCGTCGACGCGGTCGGACAGGTCGTCGCCGCCGACCGTGCCGATCCGCAGCGGCACGCCGAGCTCCGCGGCGACCCGCGCGAGCGCGTCGCGGCAGGCCACGGGGTTGATGCCGCCGGCGTTGGCGATCACGCGGATGCCGCGCGCCCGGATCTCGGGCAGCAGCTGGCGCATCGTGATCTGCACGAAGTCGGTCGCGTAGCCGGCCTGGGGATCCTTGGCCTTCTGCGCGGCCATGATCGACATCGTGACCTCGGCCAGGTAGTCGAAGACGAGGAAGTCGATGTCGCCGCGGCGCACGAGCTGCGGCGCGGCCGCCGCGGTGTCGCCCCAGAAGCCCGAGGCGCTGCCGATGCGGATCCTGCGGGGGGCGGTCGTCATGTCTCCTCCGGGGTGGTGTCGTGGCGGCGCGTGCGGCGGGCCCTCGCCCGCAGCTCGTCCTCCAGGCGCGCGAGCCTCGCCTCGAGCCGGTCGATCGGGTCGGCGACCGGTGCCGGCGCGACGGCCGCCGCCGGCCGCGCCGCGAAGCCGTCGAGCAGCAGGGCCGCGATCTCGCGCGCCATCCGCGCCGGCTCGATCCGGCGGCCGCGCCCGAGCAGGTCGCGCACGCGGTGCTCGAGCCCGCCGAACACGACGTCGCGGGCCATCGCGAGGTCGAGGTCGGCGCGCAGCTCGCCGCGCTCCACGCCGTCGGCGAGCGTGCGGGTCAGGTAGCGGACGTACCGGCGGTTCAGGGCGTGCAGCTTGGAGCCGTAGTACGGCTCGCCGCTGCGCGCCTCGCGCCCGAGCATCCCCGACAGCCCCGGGTCGTCGACGGCGATCTGCAGGTGGCGGGCGACGAGGAAGCGCAGCCGGTCGGCGGTGCCGTCGATCGCGGCGAAGCGCGGCTCGATGTCCGCGATCAGCGCGTCGTAGACGTCGGTCAGCACCGCCTCGAACAGGTCGCGCTTGTTGCGGAAGTACGTGTAGATCGTGCCCTCGACGCAGTCGGCGCGCGCGGCGATCTCGGCGACCGACGCCTGCTCGAACGCCTTCGCGACGAACACCTCGCGGGCGGCGGCGAGGATCTCGGCGCGGCGGACCGACTTGCGTCGCCTGGGCAGGGCCGTCATGGGTCGCGGAGCGCCGGGGAGCGCCGTTGCTGAGTCCGATTCAGTATAGGCCGACGCGGCGCGGCGTCAAGGCGAACGTCCGCGGATCGGCTCGCGGTGCGGCTCGCCGGCCATCGATCGGAATTTCCTGTTGCATCGCGACTTGACTACCCGACCCTCGCCGCGCGCTAATTCGCAGTACCGCTCACCAGCCCGGACGCCTCCATGGACCCCTCTCCCGGTGCCGCCACGGCCGGCTACCGCTCGGTCTTCCGCGCCGACCTGTTCGAGGGCCGCAGCATCGTGGTGACCGGCGGCGGCTCGGGCATCGGCCGCTGCATCGCCCACGAGCTCGCCGCGCTCGGCGCCTCGGTCGCGCTGGTCGGGCGCAAGCCCGAGAAGCTCGCCTCGGTCGCCGCCGAGCTCGCGGGCGTCCGCGGTCGCGTGACCGTCCACGCGCTCGACATCCGCGACGAGGCCGGCGTGCAGGCGGGCATCGCCGAGGTGCTCGAGGCGCACGGTCGCATCGACGGCCTCGTCAACAACGCCGGCGGCCAGTTCCCCGGGCCCGCCGAGTCCTTCTCGCTGAAGGGCTGGGAGGCGGTGATCCGCACGAACCTGACGGGCGGCTTCCTGATGGCGCGCGAGGCGTACAACCGCTGGATGAAGGACCACGGCGGCTCGATCGTCAGCATCATCGCCGACATCTGGGGCGGGATGCCCGGCATGGCGCACTCGGGCGCGGCCCGCGCCGGCACGCTGAACCTCACCGAGACGCTCGCCTCCGAGTGGGCGCCGGCCGGCGTGCGGCTCAACTGCGTCGCCCCCGGCTGGATCGCGTCGAGCGGCATGCTGACCTACCCGGAGGAGGTGAAGGCCCGGCTCGCCGAGCAGTGGCGCCTGGTGCCGCTGCAGCGCTACGGCTCCGAGGCGGAGGTGGCCGCGGCCGTGGTGTTCCTGCTGTCGCCGGCCGCCGCGTTCGTCACCGGCGAATGCCTCCGCGTCGACGGCGGCGTGCCGAACGCGCGGCCCAACGCGCCGGCGCGCCCGCTGCAGGGGCCCCGCTCCGACGCCACGCGCACCTTCGACGGCTTCCACCTGTCGAGCCCGCCCGAGTTCATGCGCCTGCCCGGGGAAGGCTGAGCGATGCCCGTCATCGAGTCGCGCATCGACACCGGCTCGGCGGCGTTCGCCGAGCGTCGCACGGGCATGCTCGCGCTGGTCGAGCGCCTGCGCGCGCTCGAGGCCCGCTCGGCCGCCGCGTCGGCCCGGGCGAAGCCGCTGTTCGACAAGCGCGGGCAGCTGCTGCCGCGCGAGCGGCTCGCGCGGCTGCTCGACCCCGGTGCGCCGTGGCTCGAGCTGTCGTCGCTCGCCGGCTGGCTCGTCGAGGATCCCGACCCCGAGACCTCGGTCCCGGGCGGCGGGCTGATCGCCGGGATCGGCACCGTCGGCGGCACGCGCTGCGTGATCACCGCGAGCGACTCCGGCATCGACGCCGGCGCGATCCAGCACATGGGCCGCGACAAGCTGCTGCGCGCGCAGGACCTCGCGCTCGAGAACCGGCTGCCGTTCGTGCAGCTGATCGAGTCGGCCGGCGCGAACCTGCTCAAGTACCAGGTCGAGGGTTTCGTCACCGGCGGGCGGATCTTCTACAACCTCGCGCGGCTGTCGGCCGCCGGCCTGCCGGTCGTCGCGCTCGTGCACGGCTCCTCGACCGCCGGCGGCGCGTACATGCCGGGGCTGTCCGACTACGTGGTGATGGTGCGCGGCCGCGCCCGCGCGTTCCTCGCCGGCCCGCCGTTGCTGAAGGCCGCCACCGGCGAGATCGCGACCGACGAGGAGCTGGGCGGCGGCGAGATGCACGCGACCGTCTCCGGCCTCGGCGAGTACCTGGCCGAGGACGACGCCGACGCGATCCGCATCGGCCGCGAGATCCTCGCCCGGCTGAAGTGGGACGGCGACGCGCCCGCCGCGCTGCCCGACGATCCGTCGCTCGAGCCGCTGCATCCGACCGAGGACCTCGCCGGCACGATGCCGCTGTCGGTGCGCGAGCCGATCGACATGCGCGAGGTGATCGCGCGGATCGTCGACCGCTCGGAGCTGCTCGAGTTCGGCCGCGACTACGGGCCGGCCACCCTCTGCGGCCACGCCTCGCTGTACGGCGAGCCGATCGGCATCGTCACCAACAACGGGCCGATCGACCCGGCGGGCGCGACCAAGGCGACGCACTTCATCCAGGCCTGCTGCCAGGCCGGCATCCCGCTGCTCTACCTGCAGAACACCACCGGCTACATCGTCGGCAAGGCCTCCGAGCAGGCCGGCATGATCAAGCACGGCTCGAAGATGATCCAGGCGGTCGCCAACGCGACGGTGCCCAGCATCACGCTGATGTGCGGCGCCTCGTACGGCGCCGGCAACTACGGGATGTGCGGACGCGCCTACGGCCCGCGCTTCGTGTTCTCGTGGCCGAACGCCCGCACCGCGGTGATGGGCGGCGAGCAGGCGGCGCTCGTGATGCGCATCGTCGCCGAGGGCGGCGCGAAGCGGCGCGGCGTGCCGGTCGACGAGGCGCAGCTCGGCGCGCTGGAGCGCCGGATCATCGACAACTTCGAGCGCCAGTCCGACGCGTTCCACACCAGCGGGCGCCTGCTCGACGACGGCGTCATCGATCCCCGCGACACCCGGCGCGTGCTGGGCCTCGCCTTCGACATCTGCCGACGGGCCGAGCGCCGCACGCTGCGCCCGATCCAGTTCGGCGTCGCACGACCCTGAAGGAGACCTCCGTGCAATCGACGATCTACGGCGAGGACCACCTCGCGCTCCAGGATTCGCTGAAGAAGTTCATCGACGCCGAGATCAACCCCTTCATCGACGAGTGGGAGAAGGCCGAGATCTTCCCGGCGAAGGAGCTGTTCCGCAAGATGGGCCGGCTGGGCTTCCTCGGCGTCCACAAGCCGGTCGAGTTCGGCGGCCAGGGGCTCGACTACTCGTACGCGGCGGCCTTCGCCGAGGCGCTCACGCACATCCGCTGCGGCGGGGTGCCGATGGCGATCGGCGTGCAGACCGACATGGCGACGCCGGCGCTCGCCAAGCACGGCTCGGACGAGGTGCGACGCGAGTTCCTCGCCCCGAGCGTCTCGGGCGAGTACGTCGCCTGCCTCGGCGTGTCGGAGGTCGGCGCGGGCTCGGACGTCGCCTCGATCCGCACCGTCGCGCGCAAGGACGGCGACGACTACGTGATCGACGGCGGCAAGATGTGGACGACCAACGGCACGCAGGCCGACTGGATCTGCCTGCTCGCGAACACCTCCGACGGCAGCCCGCACCGCAACAAGACGCTGATCTGCGTCCCGATGAAGACGAAGGGCGTCTCGGTCGCGAAGAAGCTGAAGAAGGCGGGCATGAACTCGTCGGACACGGCGCAGCTGCACTTCGACTCGGTCCGCGTGCCGCAGCGCTGGCGGATCGGCGAGGAAGGGATGGGCTTCATCTACCAGATGGAGCAGTTCCAGGAGGAGCGGCTGTGGGCCGGCGCGGGCTGGACGAAGAGCCTGCACGTGATCCAGGAGACGATCGACTACCTGCGCGAGCGTCGCGCGTTCGGCAAGCCGCTGCTCGACCAGCAGTACATCCACTTCAAGCTCGCCGAGCTGCAGACCGAGGTCGAGGCGGTGGGCGCCCTCTTCCAGAAGGCGGTGGCGCTCTACGTGCAGGGCCACGACGTCACGCAGCTCGCCTCGATGGTGAAGCTGAAGGGCGCGCGCGTGCAGCGCGAGGTCGCCGACTGGTGCGTGCAGTTCTGGGGCGGCATGGGCTACATCGAGGAGACCCGCGTCAACCGCTTCTGGCGCGACACTCGGCTCGGCTCGATCGGCGGCGGCGCCGACGAGGTGATGATGGGCATCATCGCGAAGACGATGGGCATCCTGCCCCGTCACGGCTGACGCGGCGCGGACCCCGAGGCATGCCCCGCTTCGACACCCTGCTCGTCGCCAACCGCGGCGAGATCGCGTGCCGCGTGATCCGGACGGCGCGCGCCCTCGGGTTGCGCACGGTGGCCGCCTATTCCGACGCGGACGCGGGCGCCCGCCACGTCGCGATGGCCGATGCCGCGGTGCGCCTCGGCCCGGGCCCGGCGCGCGAGAGCTACCTCGACGTCGACCGCGTGCTCGCCGCCTGCCGCGCCTCGGGCGCGCAGGCGGTCCATCCGGGCTACGGCTTCCTGTCCGAGAACGCCGGCTTCGCGCGCGCCTGCCGCGACGCCGGCATCGCGTTCGTCGGCCCGCCGCCCGAGGCGATCGACGGGCTCGGCAACAAGTCGGCCGCCAAGCGGCTCGCCGAGCGGCTGGAGGTGCCCTGCCTGCCGGGCTACCAGGGCGCCGAGCAGGACCTCGACACGCTGGTCGCGCACGCGCGCCGCATCGGCGGGCCGCTGATGATCAAGGCGGCGGCCGGCGGCGGCGGGCGCGGCATGCGGCCCTGCGACGACCCGTCCGACGCGCCGGCGCTGCGGGCGCTGCTCGAGTCGGCGCGCGCCGAGGCCGCCGCGTCGTTCGGCGACGGCACGCTGCTGCTCGAGCGCCGCGTCGTGCGCGCGCGGCACGTCGAGGTCCAGGTCTTCGGCGACGAGCACGGCGGCTGCGTGCACCTCGGCGAGCGCGACTGCTCGACCCAGCGGCGCAACCAGAAGATCCTCGAGGAGGCGCCCGCCCCCGGGGTCGGCGAGGCGCTGCGCGCGCGGATGGGCGAGGCCGCGGTGCGGCTCGCGCGCGCGCTCGGCTACGTCGGCGCCGGCACGGTCGAGTTCCTGCTCGAGCCCGACGACCGGTTCTGGTTCCTCGAGATGAACACCCGGCTGCAGGTCGAGCATCCGGTCACCGAGGCCGTCACTGGGCTCGACCTCGTCGAGTGGCAGCTGCGCGTCGCGCGCGGCGAGCCGCTGCCGCTCGAGCAGTCGGCGATCCGCTTCGCCGGCCACGCGATCGAGGCGCGGCTGTGCGCCGAGGACGGCTTCGCCGGCTTCGTGCCGCAGACCGGTCCGATCGCCGCCTGGTCGATGCCCGCGGGCGACGGCGTCCGCGTCGACCACGGCCTGGCCGAGCGCGCGGCCGTGCCCCCGTTCTACGACTCGATGATCGCCAAGGTGATCGCGCGCGGCGCCGACCGCGAGCAGGCGCGCGCGCGGCTGCTGGGCGCGCTCGCCGAGACCCGGGTGCTGGGGCTGCGCACCAACCGCGACTACCTGGTCCGCTGCCTGCGCGCGCCCGCGTTCGCCGAACCCGAGCTGTCGACCGCCTGGCTCGGCGAGGCGAGCGCGGCCTGGTCGGCGCCCGTGCCCGACGGCCGGTGGCTCGCGATCGCCGCGGCGCTGCGGCTGCACCGCGCGGCGCGCGCCCACGGCCCGCTCGGGCTCTGGAGCGCGGGCGGCACGCGCGAGACGCCGCTGCGCATCGAGGCGGGCGGCACGGTGCACGCGCTGCGGCTCGCCTACGGCGCCCGCGGCCCGGTCCGCGTGACCGACGGCGGCGGCGCGGTCCACGAGGTGCGGGTGCACGCCGAGGGCGGCGCCCGCGCCGACGTCACCGTCGACGGACTGCGCGCCACGGTGGGCTTCGTGCTCGAAGGCGCGCGCGGCTGGCTCGACGCCCGCGGCCTGTCCGAGGGCTTCGTCGACCTGACCGACGCGCCGCCCGACGCCTCGGGCGGCGAGGCCGGCGGCACGCTGATCTGCCGGATGCACGGGCTGCTCGCGCGGTTCGCCGTCGAGCCCGGCCGACGCGTCGAGCGCGGCGAGTTCCTGTTCTCGATCGAGGCGATGAAGATGGAGCACCGCTTCGAGGCGCCGGTGGCCGGCACCGTCGTCGAGGTCGGCGCGGCGGCGGGCACGCAGGTCGCGCCGGGCCGGCTCATCGTGCGGATCGAGCCCGACCCCGCGTGAGCGCGCCGCGCCGCCCTTCCACCGAACCCGGACCCCGACCCCGATGACCGCCCCCCGCCTGCCCTGCTTCGAGTTCGACGCGCTGCCCGGCATCCGCGCCGAGCACCTCGCGATCCGCGACGCGGTGCGCCGCTTCGTCGAGGGCGAGATCATGCCGTTCGCGAACGCGTGGGACGAGGCCGGCGCCTTTCCGCGCGAGCTCTACCGCAAGGCCGGCGACGTCGGTCTCCTCGGGCTCGGCTATCCGGCCGAGCTGGGCGGCACGCCCGCCGACCACGTCGCGAAGCTGCTGCATTCGGTGGAGCTCTGCCGCGCCGGCATCGGCGGCGTCACCGCCGGCCTCGGCTCGCACACGATCATGCTGTGGCCGCTGCTCGCCGGCGCCCGTCCCGAGGTCCGCGACGAGGTGGTGCCGCGGATCCTGTCGGGCGAGCGGATCGGCGCGCTCGCGATCACCGAGCCCTCGGGCGGCTCGGACGTCGCCCGCCTGCAGACGCGCGCCGAGCGCGCGCCGGGCGGCTGGCGGATCACCGGCCAGAAGATGTTCATCACCTCCGGCATCCGCGCCGACCACATCCTGGTCGCCGCGCGCACCGGCGGCCCCGGCGCCGCGGGCGTGTCGCTGTTCCTCGTCGACGGCGACGCGCCGGGCCTCGCCCGCACGCCGCTGCGCAAGATCGGCTGGGAGGCGTCGGACACCGCGGCGCTCTACTTCGACGACGTGTTCGTGCCCGAGGCCCGCCTCGTCGGCGAGGAGAACGCGGGCTTCCCGCTGGTGATGCGGAACTTCAACGGCGAGCGCATGACGATGGCCGCCGGCGGCCTCGCGTTCGCGATGGTCTGCGTCGAGGACGCGCTCGAGTGGGCGCGCGAGCGCCGCACCTTCGGGCAGCGGCTGATCGACCACCAGGTGATCCGTCACAAGCTCGTGCGGATGATCGACGAGATCCTGCCGGTGCAGGCCTGGCTCGTGCAGCTCGCGCAGCGGCTCGACGCCGGCGAGTCCCCGGCGGGCGACCTCGCGCTCGCGAAGAACCACGGCGCGCGCCTGATGCGCGACTGCGCCGAAGGCGCGCTGCAGATCCTGGGCGGCGCCGGCTTCCTGCGCGGCAGCCGGATCGAGCGCGCCTGGCGCGACTGCAAGGTGTACATGATCGGCGGCGGCGCCGAGGAGGTCATGAACGACCTCGCCGCGAAGCAGCTCGGCCTGCTCTGACCCACCGCCCGCCGGCGCCTCCGAGCGCGCCGGCCTCCACCGACCCGAGGAGACGCCATGTCCGAATCGCCCCCCGTGCTGACCGCCGTCGAGAACGGCGTGATGACCGTCACCCTGAACCGCCCCGACGTGCTGAACGCGCTGTCCGAGCCGCTGCTCGAGGGCCTGCGCTCGGCGCTCGTGAAGGCGAAGGCCGACGACGCCGTCCGCGCGGTGATCCTGACCGGCGCCGGCCGAGGCTTCTGCGCGGGCGCCGACCTCGGCGCCGAGGCGATGCGCACCGGGCGCACCGACGTGTCGCAGGGCCTGCGCGACCGCTACCACCCGATCGTGCTCGCGATGCGGCAGCTGCCCAAGCCGATCGTGGGCGCGGTCAACGGCGCGGCCGCCGGGGCCGGCATGAGCCTCGCCCTCGCATGCGACATCGTGCTCGCCGGCGAGTCGGCGTCCTTCCTGCAGGCGTTCACCCGGATCGGCCTGGTGCCCGACTGCGGCAGCACCTGGTTCCTGCCGCGGCTGGTCGGCGACGTGCGGGCGCGCGCGCTGATCATGCTGGCCGACAAGATCCCGGCGCGCGACGCGCAGCAGTACGGGCTGGTGTGGAAGGTGATCGCCGACGACCGCCTGATGGCCGAGGCCCGCGAGACCGCCGCGCGGATGGCGGCGATGCCGACGCGGGCCTACGACCTCGTCAAGCAGGCGCTCGCCGCCGGCGGCGGAACGAACGGGCTCGCCGACCAGCTCGAGGTCGAGGCGCTGCTGCAGGGCCAGGCGTTCCGCACCGAGGACTTCCGCGAGGGCGTCGCGGCCTTCGTCGAGAAGCGCGCGCCCCGCTTCGTCGGGCGCTGAGCGCCGGACGGCGCGTGCGGCCCGCCGCCGACGACCCCGACCCCGGATCCGAGCGCGCCGGGCGACGCCGCGCGCGGCTCGTGGAGCGGGCGGCGACGCGCCGCCTCGCGCTGCACGCCGCCGGCCACTACACCGCGGTCGTGGGCTTCCGCGTGGCGGTCGCGCTGGCGGCCGTCCACGCCGGGCTCTCGCCGGCCGCGGTCGGCCTCGTGCTCGCCGCGTTCGCGATCGTGCCGATGCTGCTGTCGGTCCACGGCGGGCAGCTGATCGACCGCGTCGGCGTGCGCGTGCCGATGGTGCGCGGCACCGCGCTCGCGGCGGTGGGCGCCGCCGCCTGCGCGCTCGTGCCCGGCGGCCCGATGCTCGCGGCCGCCTCGGCGATCGTGGGCCTCGGGCTGATGGCCTTCCACCTCGGCATGCAGCACGCGATGGGCGAGCTCGGCGGCGACGCGCGGCGCACCGCCAACTTCAACCTGATGACCACCTGCTTCTCGGTGTCGGGGCTGGTCGGCCCGACGATGGTCGGCGCGACGATCGACCTCGCCGGCCACCGCGCGGCGTTCGCGCTGACCGCCGCGCTGCTCGCCGCGGTGTGGCTCGGGCTGCGCCGCTTCCCGTTCGAGCGCTTCCTGCCGGCCGGCCCGCAGCAGGGACCGCCGCCCCCGCCGCGGCCTCCGATCGCCGCGCTGCGCTCGGCGTTCGCGCTGCTCGGCGACGCGCGCCTGCGCCGGCTGCTCGCCGCCTCGCTGGTCGCCTCGGCGATCTGGGACACCTTCCAGTTCGCGATGCCGATCCACGGCGCCGCGAGCGGGCTGTCGGCCTCGACGATCGGCCTCGCGATCGCCGCCTTCTCGTCGGGCTCGCTGTCGATCCGCCTCGCGATGCCCTGGCTCGTCCACCGCCTGCCGGCGTCGCGCTGGCTCGCGATCGCGCTGGTGGTCGGCGCCGGCGCGTGCGCGGCGACGCCCTTCGCGGGCCCGCTCGCGGCGCTGCTCGTCGTGTCGTTCCTGGTCGGGTTCGGGCCCGGGATCGCGCAGCCGCTGCTGCTGTCGGCGCTGCACGGGGCGGCGCCCGCGGGCCGCGCCGGCGAGTCCGCCGGCCTGCGGATGACGCTGCTGTCGGCGCTGCAGCTCGCGCTGCCGGTGGCGATGGGCGTGGTCGCCGGCACGCTCGGCAGCGCCGCGCCCTTCTGGCTGTACTCGGCGGTCGCCGTGCTCGTCGGCGCGTGGCTCGCGCGGTCGGCGCGCCGAGACGCGCCGACCTGACGCCGGGCTCAGGACTCGGCGGTGAACCCGATCGTCTTCACGATCGGGCCCCAGCGCTCGAGGTCGGCCTTCTGCATCGCCGCGAGCTCCTCGGGGGTCGACGACGCGGCCTCGAGGCCCATCGTCGCGAGCCCCTCGACCGTCTCGGGCGCGGCGAGCGCCGCGCGCAGCGCCGCGTTCGCGCGGGCGATCACCGCCGCCTCGGGCTTGCCCGGCAGGTAGAAGCCGAACCACTCGCGGAACACCAGGTCGCGGAAGCCCTGCTCGGTGAAGGTGGGCACGTCGGTCGCGAAGCGCGAGCGCTGCGGACCCGAGGTCGCCAGCATCCGGCACTTGCCGGCCGCGACGTGCTGGGTGAACTCGCCCACCGGGCCCGACACCGCCGCGATCTGCCCGCCGATCATGTCGAGGATCGCCGGCTGCGTGCCGCGGAAGGCCACGTGCTTCAGGTCGATCTTCGCGCCGAGCCCGAGCAGCGCGCCGATGAAGTGCGGCGTCGAGCCGGCCGCGGGCGAGCCGTAGTTCGCCTTGTCCGGATTCGCCTTGCACCAGGCCACGAAGTCGTTCACGGTGCGCACCGAGGCCGGCACCATCGGGCCGACGGCGAAGCCGAAGTCGGAGTTGCAGCCGAGCGTCACCGGCGTCACGTCGTTGACCGGGTCGTAGGGCAGCTTGCGGTAGATGTGCGGGTAGATGACCAGCATCGAGGCCGGCGTCTGCAGGATCGTGCTGCCGTCGCGCGGCGCGGCGCGCATCAGGTCGATCGCCACCTGCCCGCCCGCGCCGGTGCGGTTCTCGACGACCGCGGTGCGCGCGTAGCTGCCGCGCAGCCGGTCGGCGACGCGCCGGCAGATGGTGTCGGAGGTGCCGCCCGGCGTGAAGCCGGTGACGATGCGCACGGTGTCGATCGCGGGCGCGGGCTGCGCGCGCAGCGCGCCGGGCAGACCGGCCGCGCCGAGGGCGGCGCCGGCGGCGGCGAGCAGCCTGCGGCGCCCGAGGTCGTGCAGGTCGGGGGCGGGGGAACGGGTCATCGGGATCTCCTCTCTCGCGGGGCGGCGGCCGGGCGCGCGGATCGGTCGCCGCGGCCTTCGTGTCCGTGCCGAGCGCGGATCATAGCCCGGCCTCGCCGGGTCGGGGCCGTCGGGCCGCGCCCGGGCGGACGCGGCTCAGTCCTCGAACGGCAGCCCGACGTAGTTCTCCGCGAGCGAGGTCGCCGCCGCCCGCGAGCCGACGAGGTAGCCGAGCTCGGCCTCCTGGATCCGCTGGCCGAACTCGCCGGTCTCGGGGAAGCGGTGCATCAGCGTCGTGAACCACCACGAGAAGCGCACCGCCTTCCAGACCCGGCGCAGGCAGCGCGCCGAGTACCCGTCGAGCGCCGCGGTGCCGCCGCCGCGGTAGTGCTCGATCAGCGCCCGCGACAGGTAGCGCACGTCGGACGCCGCGAGGTTCAGGCCCTTCGCGCCGGTCGGCGGCACGATGTGCGCCGCGTCCCCCGCGAGGCACAGCCGGCCCCAGCGCATCGGCTCGGCGACGAAGCTGCGCAGCGGCGCGATGCTCTTCTCGATGGACGGCCCCGTCCGCAGCGTCGCCGCCGCGCGCTCGTCGAGGCGCGCGCGCAGCTCGTCGAAGAAGCGCTCGTCGGACCAGTCCTCCACCCGCTCGTCGAGCCCGCACTGCACGTAGTAGCGGCTGCGCGTGCGGCTGCGCATGCTGCACAGCGCGAAGCCGCGCGGATGGTTCGCGTAGATCAGCTCGTCGGACACCGGCGTCGTGTCGCACAGCACGCCGAGCCAGCCGAACGGATAGACGCGCTCGAAGGTCCTCAGGCGGTCGGCCGGGATCGAGGCGCGCGACACGCCGTGGTAGCCGTCGCAGCCGGCGACCCAGTCGCAGGCGAGCTCGTGCTCGCGCCCGTCGTGCCGCCACCGCACCGTCGGTCGATCGCCGTCGAGCCCGTGCAGCGAGACGTCCGCGGCCTCGTAGACCGTGGGCGCGCCGCTCGCCGCGCGCGCGGCCATCAGGTCGCGGGTGACCTCGGTCTGCCCGTACACGGTGACCGCCCGTCCGATCAGGTCGGCGAAGTCGATCCGGTGCCGCGCGCCGTCGAACGCGAGCTCGATGCCGTGATGGACGAGGCCCTCGGCGTGCGCCCGCGCGCCGACGCCCGCCTCGTCGAGCAGCGCGACGGTGCCGTGCTCGAGCACGCCCGCGCGGATGCGCCCGAGCACGTAGTCGGCGCTCTGGCGCTCGAGGATCACCGTGTCGATGCCGGCCCGGTGCAGCAGCTGCCCGAGCAGCAGCCCCGCGGGGCCGGCGCCGACGATCGCCACCTGGGTGCGCATCGCGGTCCTCCGGTCGGGATGGCGCGCCGCGGCGGGATCGCCGGTCGCGTCCCCGCAGGCTAACGGGGCCGGCCGCCGGCGCCAATGGACGGAGCCGACGCCCGCTTGTACGATCCGCGCATTCCGCCCGGGCGCTCCCGATGACCGACCGAACGAACGCCGCGCCCGCCGCGGTGCCCGACTACGCGCTCTACGGCGAGTCCGGCGAGCCGGCGCTGCCCGGCCTGCTGCACGCCGAATCGATCCCGGCGCGCAGTCGCCTGCACGATTGGAACATCCGGCCGCACCGGCACGCGGCGCTGCTGCAGGTGCTGCACGTGAGAGCGGGCGGCGGCGAGGCCTGGCTCGACGGCGTCGCCCACCGGCTCGCGCCGCCCTGCGCGATCGTGGTCCCGCCGGGCCGCCCGCACGGCTTCTCGTTCCGCGCCGACGTCGACGGGGTGGTGCTCACCGGTGCGGCCGGACCGCTGCGCGCCGCGCTGCGGCTGCCCGACGCGGTGTGGGACGCGCTCGCCGAGCCGCGGGTGATGCCGCTGGACGCCGGGACCTCGGCCGTCGGGCTGCTGCTCGACGCGGCCGCCGAGGAGCTCGCCGCGGAGCGGCCGTGGCGCGACGAGACGGTCGGCGCGACGCTGGCGCTCGCGCTGATCGGCCTCGCGCGGCTCGCCCCCGCCCGGCCGCAGGGCCCGGACGCCCCGGCCGGACGACGCGCCCGCGGCCACGTGCTCCGCTACCGCGAGCTGCTCGAGCGGCACTACCGCGAGCACCGGCCGGTCGGGCACTACGCCGCACGGCTCGGACTCACGGCCGCGCAGCTGAACCGCACCTGCCGCGCGGTGCTCGGGCGCTCGGCGCTGCAGGTCGCGCACGACCGGCTGATGCGCGAGGCCGAGCGCGAGCTCGTCTACACCGGGCTCGACGTGAAGGCGATCGCCCTCGCCCTCGGCTTCTCGGACGCGGCGTACTTCACGCGCTTCTTCTCGCGGCGCGCGGGCCTGTCGCCGACCGCGTACCGGACGCGCGCGGCCCTGCGGCTGGCCGGCGACGCCCGCGGCCCGGCGCCTCAGAGGTCGAAGAACACCGTCTCGGCGTCGCCCTGCATCACCACGTCGAAGCGGTAGACCACGCCGCCCGGCCGCGCCTCGCGGCGCGCGATCAGCGTGCCGCGCCGCTCGGCGGGCACCGTCGCGAGCACCGGGTCGGCGGCGTTCGCGTCGGCGAGGTCGTCGAACCACAGCCGCGTGAACGCGTGCACCAGCAGCCCGCGCATCGACACCACCATGTCGACGTGCGGCGCGCTGCCGTCGCCGAGCGCGCCCGGCCGGATCGTGCGGAACGAGAACAGCCCGCCGGGCAGCGTGCCGGTGCCCATCCGGCCGTAGCCGCGGAAGCCGCTCGCCTCGACCTCGGCCCGGCTCGACGGATGCCGCCCGCGCGCGTCGGCGTGGCGGATCTCGACCAGCGCGTCGACGATCGGCTCGCCGCGGCCGTCGAGCACGCGGCCCTCGATCGCGATCGGCTCGCCCGGCGTGCGGGGCTCGGCGAGGTCGGGGCCGAAGAGGCTGCGGAACTCGTAGCCGTACTGCTGCGGCACGAGCCCGTAGGCGAAGTACGGCCCGACGGTCTGCGACGGGGTCTGGCCGAAGGGGGCGCTCATCGGCGGGTCTCCGTCGGCGTCTCGCGCGGGCCGCGCAACACGATGTCGAACACGTAGCCCAACGCGCGGCCGGGCTCGGTGACGTCGATCGAGAAGCGCGAGACCAGGCGCTCGCGCGCGCCGGCCGGCGTGCCCTGGAAGATCGGGTCGAGCTCGAGGAGCGGATCGCCCGGGAAGTACATCTGCGTGACCAGCCGGCTCGCGAAGCTCTCGCCGAACAGCGAGAAGTGGATGTGGTTCGGTCGCCAGGCGTTCGGGTGGTTGCCCCACGGGTAGGCGCCCGGCTTGATCGTCACGAACCGGTAGCGCCCGTCGGCGTCGGTCAGCGTGCGGCCGGCGCCGAGGAAGTTGGGGTCGAGCGGCGCGTCGTGGCGGTCCGTGCGGTGCACGTAGCGGCCGGCGGCGTTCGCCTGCCAGATCTCGACCAGCGTGTGCCGCAGCGGCCGGCCGGCCTCGTCGAGCACGCGTCCGGTGACGACGATCCGCTCGCCGAGCGGCTCGCCGTTGCGGGCCGCGTTGCGGGTCAGGTCGTGGTCGAGCTCGCCGATGTCCTCGTGGCCGTAGACCGGCTGCGCGAGCTCGGCGAGCGAGGCCTTCAGCGGCAGCAGCGGCCGCTGCGGGGCGCGCAGCACGGTCGAGGCGTACGGCGCGTGGAGGTACGGGGGATGGCTGCGCCAGTCCCGCGGCGAGATCGAAGCCGTGTCGGCCATCGGCGGTCTCCCTGGATCGGTCCGGGGCGCTCCGGGCGGCGCCCGCGCCGATGGTACCCGAACGATCGCCGCCGGCCCGACGCGCCTCGGCCCGCGGGCCCGCGGCGCCCTAGCCCGCCGGTCGCTCGTCGTCGCCGACGATGAGCCGCGCGTGGCGCACGAAGGTCATGTACGACCAGGCCCAGTCGAGCATCACCACCGCGCGGTTGCGGAAGCCGATCAGGAAGAGCACGTGCACCAGCAGCCACGACCACCAGGCCGGCGCGCCGGACAGGCGCACGCGGCCGAAATCGGCGATCGCCCGGCGCCGGCCGATCGTCGCCATCGAGCCGCTGTCGCGGTAGCGCCAGGGGACCGGCGGCTCGCCGCGCAGCGAGCGCAGCACCTCGAGCGCCGCGTGCCGGCCGGCCTGCTTCGCGGCCGGCGCGACGCCGGGCACCGCGCGGCCGGCGGCGTCGGTGACCGCCGCCAGGTCGCCCGCGACCCAGACCCCGGGGCGGTCGGGCACGCGCAGCGTCGCGTCGACGGGGATGCGCCCGGCGCGGTCGAGCGGCACGCCGAGGGTGCGGGCGATCGGGGAGCCGGCCACGCCCGCCGCCCAGATCACGGTGGCCGCCTCGAGCCGGCGCTCGCCCAGCGCGACGCCGCCCGCGTCGATGCCGGTGACCCGCTCCCCGAGCGCGAGCTCCACGCCGAGCTCGCGCAGCTGCTCGGCGGCGCGCGCGGACAGCGACTCCGGATAGGTCGACAGCACGCGCGGGCCGGCCTCGACGAGCACCACGCGCGCGGCGCGGGGGTCGGCGCGGCGGAACTCGCCGTTCAGCGTGTGGCGCGCGATCTCGACGAGCGTCCCGGCGAGCTCGACGCCGGTCGGCCCCCCTCCGATCACCGCGAAGGTCAGCTGCCTCGCGCGCTCCCCCGGCTCGGACGCGAGCTCGGCGCGCTCGAACGCGAGCAGCATCCTGCGGCGCAGCGCGAGCGCGTCGTCGAGCGTCTTCAGCCCGGGCGCGTGCTCGGCCCACTCGTCCTTGCCGAAGTACGCGTGCGTCGCGCCGCAGGCGACGATCAGCGCGTTCCAGCGCAGCACGCGTCCCTCGAACCGCAACTCGCGACGCTCGGGGTCGACGTCCGTCGCCTCGCCGAGCAGCACCGTGCAGTTGCGCTGGCGGCGCAGCAGGTGGCGGATCGGCGCCGCGATCTGCGGTCCGGACAGCCCGGCGGTCGCGACCTGGTAGAGCAGCGGCTGGAACAGGTGGTGGTTGACCCGGTCGACGAGCACCACGTCGACCGGCGCGCGGGCGAGCGCCCTCACCGCCGCGAGGCCGGCGAAGCCGGCCCCGACGACGACCACCCGGGGGCGCGCGGGATCGGGATCGGCGTCGATGTCCACCGTCCGGATTCTGCGGGAGCGCGCGCTCAGCGTCGCAGCTGCACCTTGCCGGCCACGGACACGACGACGTCGGACTCGCCGCCGTCGGTGGGGATCGGAACCGCCATCGCCTCGGCCGCGCCGCGCGCGCTCGCCATCGGCCGCGGGCCGGGACCGCCCCCGCCGCCCGAGACGGTCAGCTCGCCGAGCTCGTAGCCGGCGAACCCGAACGCGGCCGCCGCGTCGGCGGCCCGCGTGCGGAACGCCCGCGCGGCGTCGGCGAGCAGCCGCCGCTCCTCGGCCTGCCGGCGGTCCTCGGACAGCCGGAACTGCACGCCGGCGATCTGCATCCGCTCGGCGAGCCGGCCGCCGAGGCCGGCGAGCGCCTGCGTGCGCGTCGACTCGAGCACCGCCTCGCCGCGCACCCGCCACGCCTGGACGCGGCCGTCGGGCCGCGGCAGCGGCGAGGTGAAGACCGAGCCGACCCGGGCCTTCACCCCGTCGACCGCGCGCGCCTCGGCGAGCGCCGCCTCGAGCTGGCGCAGCACGGCCTCGTTGAGGGGACCGGGCTGCGGGCCCTCGCGCTCGACGGCGAGGATCACGATCATCTCGTCGTTCGGCACCGACGCGCGGGCCTGCGCGTCGAGCGACAGCGTAGGGGCGGCGGCGACCGGCGGCGCAGGGGCCTGCGCGGCCAGCGGCCCGGCGCCGGCGAGCGCGAGCAGCGCGGCCGCGAGGCCGACCGCCCTCATGCCGACGCCTCCGCCGCGAGCTCCGACAGCGACGGCACGCGGGGCAGCCCGGGGCCGGCGATCCCGCGCGCCGCGCGCACCGCGCGCAGCACCGCGGTCGCGACCACGGCCGCCGCCGCCGCGCCCAGCGCGACCGGATGCGGGCGCGCGTCGACGCGGCCGGTGGCGAGCGCGAACAGCGCGTCGCCGTCGAACGAGGTGTGGATCGGGTCGATCGTCCGCGCGAGGCCGTCGTGCCCGCACTGCGCGAGCCGGCGGCACTCGGCCTTGCTCAGCCGCGCGTCGGTCGCGAGGCAGCCGATCGTGGTCGCCATCCCGGGCCGCAGCGCCGGCGGCAGGTCGCCGTCCAGCAGCGTCGCGGTGGTGCCGATCGGGGATCGGCCGTCCTCGCCGCGCGCGCCGGCCAGCACCCGCCCCGTCGTCGGGTCGATCACGTCGCCGACCGCGTTGACCGCGACGATCGCGCCGATCGTCGCGCCGCCGACGCGGACCGACGCGCTGCCGATGCCGCCCTTCATCGCGCGATCGATCCCCCAGAGCTTGCCGACGGTCGCCCCCGCCCCCGCGCCGACCGAGCCCTCGGCGGGCGCCTCGCCCGTGGCGGCCTCGCAGGCCGCCCGGCCGGCGGCCGCGTCGGGCCGGATCCGATGGTCGCCGACCCACAGGTCGAAGAGGATCGCCGCCGGCACGATCGGCACGCGCGCCGGCCCCACCGGCAGCCCCGCGCCGCGGGCCTCGAGCCAGCCGACCACGCCGTCGGCCGCGGCGAGCCCGAACGCGCTGCCGCCGGCGAGCATCACCGCGTGCACCCGCTCGACGGCGTTCGACGGATCGAGCAGGTCGGTCTCGCGCGTGCCGGGCGCCGCGCCGCGCACGTCGACGCCGCAAGCGGCGCCCTCCTCGACCAGCACGACCGTGCAGCCGGTCGGCCGTCGGGCGTCGGTGAAGTGGCCCACGCGCACGCCCGCCACGTCGGTGATCGAGCCGGCGCCGGCGGATCGGATGTCGGATACTCGCATGTCGTGACTGTACCCAAACCTCCGCTCGGCGCGTCGGCGCGGCACTTCGCGTGGCTCTCGATCGCCGCCGCCTGCGCCACGATCGCGCTGAAGACGCTCGCCTGGTGGACGACCGGCTCGGTCGGGCTGCTGTCGGACGCGCTCGAGTCCTGCGTCAACCTCGCGGGGGCGTCGTTCGCGCTGTGGATGATCGTGATCGCGCGCCGCCCGCCCGACGACGAGCATCCGTTCGGTCACGCGAAGGCCGAGTACTTCTCCAGCGGCTTCGAGGGCGTGCTGATCTTCGGCGCGGCCGCGGCGATCGTCGCGACCGCGGTGCAGCGGCTGTTCGTGCCGCAGCCGCTGGTCGAGGTGGGCACCGGGCTCGCGGTGTCCGCGGTGGCGACCGCGATCAACCTCGGCGTCGCGATCGCGCTGCGCCGCGCGTCCCGCCGCTTCGGCTCGGTCGCGCTCGAGGCCGACGCGCGCCACCTCGCGACCGACGTCGTCACCTCGATCGGCGTGATCGCCGGCGTCGCCGCGGTGTGGGCGACCGGCTGGCTGCTGCTCGATCCGCTGATCGCGATCGGCGTGGGCGTGAACATCCTGTTCGAGGGCGTGCGGCTGATGCGCGCGTCGGTCGACGGGCTGATGGACCGCAGCCTCGACGAGCCCGAGCAGGCGCGCCTGCGCGAGGCGCTCGACGGCTTCGCCGCGCGCGGCGTGCGCTGGCGCGCGCTGCGCACCCGTCGCGCCGGCACCGACGCCTGGATCGACGTGGTGGTCCTCGTGCCGGGCGACTGGACCGTGGCCGTGGGGCACGACGTGGCCGACGAGGTCGAGGCGACGCTCGCCGGCATCGTCCGCGGCGCGACCGTGGTGACGCACCTCGAGCCGATCGAGCCTCGAGCGGAGCCGTCGGGGCCCGGGCATACAATCGCGCCATGACCGACGCCTCCTCCGTGCCGCGGCGCGAGGTCCTGCACTTCGCCGACCAGGCCGGTGCCGCCGCGCGCTTCGCCGCGGCGGCCGGGCTGCCGTGCCGCGCGATCGAGTCGCGACGCTTCCCCGACGGCGAGACGCTGCTGCGGGTGCCGGCGCCGCTCGCGCCGCGGACGCTGCTGTTCTGCACGCTCGGCGACCCCGACGCGCGGCTGCTCGAGCTGATGCTCGCCGCGCGCGCCGCGCGCGAGCACGGCGCGGTGCACCTGTCGCTGGTCGCGCCGTACCTGTGCTACATGCGGCAGGACCGCGCGTTCCGCGCCGGCGAGGCGGTCAGCCAGCGGATCGTCGGCACCTTCCTCGCGCAGCTGTTCGACGCGGTCGTCACCGTCGACCCCCACCTGCACCGCATCGGCCGGCTCGAGCAGGTCGTGCCCGCCTCGCCCGCGGTCGCGCTCGCGGCCGCGCGCGAGATCGGCGCCTTCGTCGCGCGCGAGCGGCCGGACGCGATCCTCGTCGGCCCGGACGAGGAGTCCGCGCGCTGGGTCGGTCCGACCGCGGCGCACGCCGGTCGGCCGCACGCGGTGTTCGTCAAGCGCCGGCACGGCGACCGCGAGGTCGACGTCTTCGCCGACGCCGGACCCTCGGGCCGGCGCCCCGACCTCGCGGGGCGCCCGGTGGTGCTCGTCGACGACATCGCGAGCAGCGGGCGCACCCTCGCGCAGGCGGCGCGCGTGTGCCTCGCGATGGGCGCGAGCGGCGTCGATGCGGTGGTCACGCACGCGCTCTGCGCGGGCGACGACCTCGCGGTGCTGCGCGAGGCCGGCGTCGGCCGGCTCTGGAGCACCGACTCGCTGCCGCATCCGAGCAACGCGATCGGTCTCTCGGCGCTGCTCGCCGAGGGCTGCCGCGCGCACGGCCTGGCCTGAGGCGCGGCTCGGCCGCTCGTCGAGGCCCGGCCGCTCGTCGAGGCCCGGCCGCTCGTCGAGGCCCGGCCGCTCGTCGAGGCCCGGCCCGTCCGTCACCCGTGCCCGGTTCGCCCTCTCACCCGCCCCGCCCCCTCAGGCCACCGGCTCGTCGTCGAACGCGTCGAGGTCGTCGGACAGGTCGGCGAAGTCGCGCCGCAGCCCGCGCAGCGCCTGCGCGAACTCGTCGGCGTCGAACGCGCGCGGCTGGAAGCACGAGGCGGCCGGTCGCGACGCCGTCCAGACGAACACCTCGCGACCGCGCACGCCGAACAGCTGACCGGTGATCCCCGCCGACTGCGGGGCGCCGAGGAAGGCGACGAGGTGGGCGACGTGGCTCGCCGCGAGCGACATCGTCCTCGCGCGGTACGCCTCCTCGCGGGGCGTGTCGCCCGGCATCGCCCGCACCGCGCGGGTGCCGGCGAAGGGCACCACCGCGTTGCACGAGATCCGGAGCTCGGCGAGCTCGTGCGCGAGCGTGCGCACCATCGCGACCAGCCCCGCCTTGCTCGCCGCCTCGGCCACGCGCCCGGCGCGGCCGAACTGCGCGCAGGCCGAGCCCATCGCGACGAACGCGCCCGGGCGCCGTCCGCCGCGCGACTGCGCGCGCATCGCCGGCACGGCCGCGCTCGCGAGCGCGAACGGCCCGACGAGGTTGGTGCGCAGCACCCGCTCGAAGTCGGCGCGGCTCGCCTCGCCGATGCGCGCGTCGATCTCGATCGCGGCGGCGTCGACCACGAGGTCGAGCGCGCCGAACTCGCTCACCGCCCGCTCGACCGCGTGCTGCGCCGCGCCGTCGGCGGCGACGTCGAGCGCCAGCCCGATCGCCCCCGGCACGCGCTGCGCGGCGAGCTCGGTGACCGCCGGATCCTCCGGCCCGCCGTCGAGCGCCGCGCCGTTGTCGACGATCAGCACGCGCGCGCCCAGCAGCCCGAGCGTCTGCGCGACCGCGAGGCCGATCCCCCGGGCGCCGCCCGTGACGATCGCCCCCCTTCCCGACAGCAGGTCCTGCATCCTTGCCTCCGTTCCGGCGCCGGTGCGGCGCGGTGCGAAGTGTGCCCGATGCCGGGTGACGCGGGCGGTCGGCCGTCAGTCGACGAAAGGCGTGCCGCGCTCGGCGAGCCAGTCCATCCAGCCGATCATGTCCGGCCGGTGCGGCCGCTGCGCGTAGAACTCGATCAGCGGACGCCAGCGGTCCATCAGCTCGGCGAGCGCGTCGACGGCGTCGGGGCCGCCCTCGCGCTTGGGCACGAAGTCGATGCGCAGGTCGGTGCGCGGGTAGGCCTCGGTCGAGTAGACCAGGAGGCACGCGGAGCGATGGCCCCCCGCGTCGCCGCCCTCGTCGCGTCCGGCGGTCACCGTCGCGAGCAGCCGGTCCTCGAACAGGCGACCCGCCGAATCGAGCCATGCGCGCTGCATCAGCGGCACGACGCGGTCGGTCTTCAGCAGGTTGCCCATCACGACCCAGCCCTCCCCCGTCAGGACGCCGGTGTGCGTCTTGCACCGCGACCCGCTGTACGCGGCGACGCGTCCGTGGCGATCCACGATGCCGATCTGGCGGTACTCGGCGTGCGGATCCGACTCGCGGACCTCCCTGACGACCTTCTCCGGCGAGTGGCCCAGCGACAGCAGCTCGATCGCGAGCGGCCCCAGCCCGGGGTCGGTGTAGGCCTGGGTGCTCACCGCGCCCACGTTGGCGCGGATGAACGGGCAGCGCGACCCGACGGTGATCGGGTTGGTGGACTGGGCGATGCCCAGCATCCCGGTGTCCGGGTCACGGGCGACGACGGTGAGCGTCACGACGGCTCCTCGGGGATCAGGGCCTGAACGGATTCGCGGACAGTCCGCGCGCCTCGAGCCACTGCTTCTTGGGCACGACCGAGCTCGGATCGAGGGTGCGTTCGACGTAGTACGGGATCAGCGGCGCGAACCAGTCGAAGATCCTGCGCAGCGCGCCGATCGGCTCGGCGTCGACGTCGACCCGCAGGTTCACGATCGGGAACTCGTACCGGTCGTGGACGAGGAGCGCCGACGAGGTCTGCCCCTCGGGCTGACCGCCCGCGTCGCGCCCCGCCTCGACGGTGCGCAGCAGCCGCTCCTCGAGCTCCAGGTCGGCCGAGGCCCGGAACGCGGCCGCCATCGCCTCGAGCACCTGCGGGCCGGCCAGCACGTTGCCGGTCACCACGAAGTGCTCGCCGACGAGCTCGCCCGCCCACGGTCTCGCCCGCGGGCCGGTCCAGGTGGCGGCCCGGCCCGCGAAGTCGAGGATCGCGACCTGGCGCCAGTCGAAGTGAGGATCGCTCTCGGACAGCTCCTTCAGCACCTTGGCGGGGGAATGGCCGAACTCGAGGATCCGCTTCGCGAGCTGCAGCTGGCGCCAGTCGGCGTGCGCCTGGACGGCGACGACGCCGCGGCCGCGCACGACGTCGGCGACCCGCCAGCCGACCGCGGGCGTGCTGGTGGACTGGCACGAGCCGGCCTTGCCGGTACGCGGACACGTCGCGATCACGGTGAACGTCATGGCCGGCGCCTCCCCGCGCCGCGAGCTACTCGGGCTTGATGCCGAGCTCCCGGATCATCGTGGCCCAGGTCGCGCCCTCCTTGCGGATCTGCTCGGAGAACTGCTCGGGGGTGTCGCCGACGGTGGTCATGCCGAAGCCCTTCAGCCGCTCGGCGAGGCCGCCGTTGCGGATCGCGTCGGCGACGCCCGCGGCGAGCTTGTCGATCACGCTCCGGGGCGTGCCGCCCGGCGCGCACAGGCCGTACCACGAGCTGACGTCGAAGCCCTTCAGCCCCAGCTCGTCGAGCGTCGGCACGTCGGGCAGCAGCGGCGTGCGCTCGATCGTGGTGACCGCGAGCGGCGTGACCTTCTCGGCGTTCGAGGACAGGTAGCCGCGCGCGGACGGCAGCGGATTGAAGTACATCTCGATGTGGCCGCCCAGCAGGTCGGCGATGATCGACTGCGCGCCCTTGTACGGCACGTGCACCATCCGCACGCCGGCCTGGCGGGTGAAGAGCTCGCCGGTGAGGTGCGTGACGTTGCCGATGCCGGCCGACGCGTACGACACCCTGCCGGGCTCGGCCCTGACCTTCGCGAGCAGCTCCGCATAGGTCCGCGCCCCGAGCTTCGGGCCGGCGACCAGCACCATCGGCGTCCGGGCCACCATCGACACCGGGACGATGTCCTTGCCGACCGTGTACGGCGTCTTCGGGTACAGGCTCGGATTGATCGTCATCGCGCCGACCGAGCAGATCAGCAGCGTGTGGCCGTCGGGCTCCGAGCGCGCGACGAACTCGGTGCCGATCATCGCCTGCGCGCCCGGCTTGAAGTCGACGTGGGCCGACTGGCCCCAGATCTTCTGGAAATGCTCGGCGAGGCCGCGGGCGACCGGCTCGAGGTCGCCGCCGGCCGGGAACGGCACGACGAACTTGAGCGGCTTGGAGGGATACGCCTGGGCGGCGGCCGCGCCGCTCGCGGCCAGCAGCGAGAGGGCCGCGGCGGTGCGCAGCCACCGCGATAGGCCGCGTCGCCGCGGCGACCGGGGGCTTCGTGCGTCGAACGACATGCCGACCTCCGCTCGCGATCCGTTCGGACGACGGTAGGGTCCCGCCGCGAGGGGTGTCAAGGCCGGCGGGTCGGCGCGCGGAACCGGAACGCCCCGCGCGCCCGCCCGCGCTTCGCGAACGGTTCCGATAAGCGCGAAGCCGGTCCGCCACGGGCGGTGCCGCGGGTCGCGAGGGCGACGGGCGTCGCGACCGCGTCCGCGACCGCATCCTGCGGGGCGCTCCGCCCCGCTCCATGGAAACCACGGAGGCCTCGGGCGGACGGACGGCCCGTCCGGCGGCGCGGGCGACGCGGCGGTGCTGGCATCATCGACGCCATGGATCCGACCCCCGCGCGCCCGGCGACGGGCGAGCCCGTCGAGGCCCCCGACTGGGAGACCTCGTCCTCGGCCAGGCGCATCGCCCACCTCGACATGGACGCCTTCTACGCGTCGGTCGAGCTGCTGCGCCGCCCGGACCTGCGCGGCCTGCCGGTCGCGATCGGCGGGCGCGGCGATCCGTCGAGCCGGGGGGTCGTGACGACCGCGACCTACGAGGCGCGCGCGTTCGGGGTGCGATCCGGCATGGCGCTCGCCGTCGCCGCGCGGCTGTGCCCGGACATCGTGTTCCTGCCGACCGACTTCGACCTGTACCGGGACTACTCGCGCCGCTTCAAGCTCGCGATCGCCGAGGTGACGCCGGCGATCGAGGACCGCGGCATCGACGAGGTGTACCTCGACCTGACCGGCCTGCCGGGCACCGCGCGCGACATCGCCGGCGCGCTGCAGCGGCGGGTGGCCGAGGCGACGGCGCTGTCCTGCTCGATCGGCGTGGCACCCAACAAGCTGGTCGCCAAGATCTGCTCCGACCTCGAGAAGCCGCGCGGCATCACCGTCGTCGGGCCGGGCGACGTCGAGGCGCGCCTGTGGCCGCTGCCCGCCGCGAAGGTGCCCGGCATCGGGCCGAAGGCGGCGGCGAAGCTCGCGTCGTTCGGGGTGACGACGATCGGCGAGCTCGCCGCGCGCGACGCCGGCTGGCTGCGCGAGTCGTTCGGCGAGCGGTACGGCGCGTGGCTGCACCGCGCGGCCCGCGGGCTCGACGACCGGCCGCTCGACCTCGATCCGGAGCCGCGCTCGCGCAGCCGCGAGACCACCTTCGAGCGCGACCTGCATCCGGTGCGCGACTGGCAGGCGCTCGCGCGCACGCTCGCCGCGCTGTCGCGACAGGTGGCGGAGGACCTGCGCCGCAAGGGCTATCGCGGTCGCACGATCGGCATCAAGCTGCGCTTCGCCGACTTCCGGACGGTGACCCGGGACCGGACGATCGAGGCGCCGATCGACGACGAGGCCACGATCCGGCGGGTCGCCTTCGAATGCCTCGGCCGCGTCGAGATGCGACGGCCGGTCCGGCTCGTCGGCGTGCGGGTGGGCGAGCTGTCGCCCGCGCGCCCGGCCGAGGACGGCGGATCGTCGCCCGCGACGGAGGCCGGCGGACCCGCGGCGATGCCTGCGCCGCCGCGGGGCGCCGCCCGCGACGCGCGACGCCGGGACGCGTGGACGCTGCCGCTGTTCGACGAGCCGCTCGCCGACGGGACCGACGCGGGGCCCGCACTCGGCTAGCGGCGCCTCAGCCGCGCGCGTCGGGTCGCGGCGCCTCGCCGAGATCCCAGTACAGGCCGGTCATCAGCCGCAGCGCCTCGCGCGCGACCGGCGCGAGCAGGTGCTCGTCGGGCGCGTGCTGCGAGCACCCGGCGTACGAGTGCGGCACCCACACCGTCGCGAGCCCGAGCCGTTCGGCGAACGCGTCGTTCGGCAGCGAGCCGCCGAGGTTCGGCAGGATCGCCGGCGGCGCGCCCGCGGTGCGCGCGATCGAGTCGGACGCCCAACGCACCCAGGGATGGTCGGGCTCGAGCCGGGTCGCGGGGAAGAAGCCCTCGGCGGCGCGCTCGATCCGCACGTCGCCGAAGCCGTGCGCGTCGAGGTGGCGCCGCAGCGCCGGCAGGATGTCGTCCGGATCGACGCCGACCACGAAGCGCAGCTGGGCGTGCGCGCGCGCACGCGGCGGGATCGCGTTGACCGGGCGGGCCGGCTGTCCGGTCTCGAACGCGAGCACCTCGAAGCTGCACCAGCCGTAGACGCGCTCGGCGGGCGTGAGCCCCGGCTCGCCCCAGTCGGCGTCGACGGCGGGCCCGTCCTCGCCGCCGTCGACCGCGAGGCCCGCGAGCGCCGCGCGGACCGCCGGCGTCAGCGTCGTCGGCCGCCATTCGGGCACGCGGATCGCGCCGCGCGCGTCGGCGATGCAGGCGAGCGCGTGCGCGAGCACCAGGCCCGGATTGGCGATCAGCCCGCCCCAGTTGCCCGAATGGTGGGCGCCGTCGCGCAGGTCGACGATCAGGTCGAAGTTCAGCGCGCCGCGCGAGCCGAGGAAGAGCGTCGGCCGCCCCGGCGCCACGCGCGGGCCGTCGGAGGCGAGCAGCAGGTCGCCCGCCAGCCAGTCGCGGTGCGCATCGCACACCGCGTGCAGCCCCGGCGAGCCGACCTCCTCGCCGGTCTCGACGAGCCAGCAGGCGTTGAAGCCGAGGCGCGCGCGCGACGCGGGCACGCGCTGCTCGGCGCCGCGCGCGGCGAGCACCGTCGCGAGCGCCGCGAGGTCGATCGTGTGCTGACCCTTGTTGTCGGCGGTGCCGCGCCCGTACCAGCGCTCGCCGTCGGCCTCGAGCCGCCACGGGTCGCGTCCGTCGCACCAGCGGCCCTCCATGCCGCGCACCACATCGCCGTGTCCGTAGCCGAGCACGGTCGGGCGACCGGGATCCTCGACGCGCCGCGCGAGCAGCATCGGGCCGCCGCGCCCGGACGGATTCGGCTCGATGCGGCACTCGAAGCCCATCGCGTCGAGCTCGGGCGCGATCTCCTCGCGCAGGTAGGCGTCGAGCACCGCCGCGCGCCCGGGCTCCTGGCTCTCGGTGGGCATCGCCACGCGACGCGCGAGCCGCTCGAACAGCCCGCCGCCGTCGAACCAGCGCGCGGCGGCGTCGAGGGCGGCGTCGCGGGCCGCGGCGTCGGCTCGCTCGGGGTCGATGGAGGGCATGGCGCACGGGCCCGTCGGGGCCGCTGGGATAATCGCCCGATGATCGCACGCTCCCGCCGCGACCGA
>DASPJX010000166.1:0-2683 GCA_035628395.1 Burkholderiaceae bacterium
GGTCGAGGAGGCGCCGCGGCCGCCGGCGGGCGAGGCGCTTCGCGCGCCGGCGCGCGCGACGGCGGAGGGATCGAGCGCGCCGCGCGCGCTGCGCATGCCGGGGCCCGAGGCGCGGGCGATCGGCGCGCGCCGGGGCGGCGGCTCCGCGCGCGCGGGGGCGGGGCGAGGACGGCGGGCCGGCGCGGTCTTGCCGACCGCGGCGAGCTTCTTCGGCACCACCGGCGCGCGACGGCGCTTCGGCGGGGTGCGGGGGGAGTCCGGCTCGTCGACCGGTCGCCAGAGCACGAGCAGCTTGCCGATCGACTGCACGAGCGCGCAGCCGAGGCGCTCGACGAGGCGGGCGCCGATCGCCTCGCGCGCCTCGCGGTCGTCGCCGAACACGCGTACCTTGATCAGGCCGTGGGCGGCCAGGGCGCGTTCGGTCTCGGCGACGACGCCGTCGGAGAGGCCGGCGTCGCCGATCATCACGACGGGATCGAGGTCGTGCGCGCGGGCACGCAAGGCCCGCCGCTCGGCGGACGACAACGGGGGGGCCGCGTCGCGGCCCGGATCATCGAGGGTTTCCGGCATCGCCGGATTGTAGTCCAGCACACGAATGGCCAAGAACCGGTTCAGCAAGGCCTGGATGCACTCGCATCTGAACGATCCCTACGTCAAGCTGGCGCAGCAGCGGAACTACCGCTCGCGCGCGGCGTTCAAGCTGATCGAGATCGACGAGCAGGACCGGCTGATCCGGCCGGGCATGACGATCGTCGACCTCGGCTCCGCGCCCGGCAGCTGGTCGCAGGTGCTGCGCGAGAAGCTCGCCGCGCCCGGCGGCGGCCTGCACGGGCGGATCGTCGCGATCGACGTGCTGCCGATGGAGCCGGTGGCCGACGTCGAGTTCCTGCAGGGCGACTTCCGCGACGACGCGGTGCTCGCGCAGCTCGAGTCGGCGCTGGGCGGCGCGCCGGTCGACCTTGTGGTTTCGGACATGGCCCCCAACCTGTCCGGCGTGGGATCGGCCGACGCGGCCCGGATGGAGCACCTGGCCGAGCTCGCGCTCGACTTCTCGCGGCGCCATCTGAAGCCGCAGGGCGCGCTGCTGATCAAGTGCTTCCACGGCAGCGGGTACAGCCAGATCGTCGAGTCGTTCAAGCGCGCGTTCGCGACGGTCGCTCCCCGCAAGCCGAAGGCCTCGCGCGACAAGTCGGCCGAAACCTACCTGCTCGGGCGCGGAGTGAAGCGTGGGACAGGGGAATCCCCGACGGCGACGGGGGCTTGACAAGGCGCGCGCGTCCGGTTCAGGCGACCGAATGGGCGTAGAATGAGGCGACGACCCGGTGACGCCGGGCGGTGAAGGAGTGGTTCAGTGAACAACATGTTCTCCAAGGCGGCGGTCTGGCTCGTGATCGCGCTCGTCCTGTTCACCGTGTTCAAGCAGTTCGACACGCGACAGGTCCGGGGCGGCGACATGCCGTACTCGCAGTTCATGGAAGAGGCCAAGTCCGGCCGCATCGACAGCGTCGTCGTCGACGGACGCACGCTGCGCGCCAAGACCAAGGAAGGCCGCGGCCTGACGGTCTACTCGCCGGGCTCGGGCGACATCTGGATGGTGTCCGACCTGATGAAGTTCGGCGTGCAGGTCAACGCCAAGCCCGAGGAGGAGCAGTCGCTGCTGATGAGCATCTTCATCAGCTGGTTCCCGATGCTGCTGCTGATCGGCGTCTGGGTGTTCTTCATGCGCCAGATGCAGGGCGGCGGACGCGGCGGCGCGTTCTCGTTCGGCAAGAGCCGCGCGCGGATGCTCGACGACTCCACCAACTCGATCACCTTCGCCGACGTCGCCGGCTGCGACGAGGCCAAGGAGGACGTGGTCGAGCTGGTCGAGTTCCTGCGCGACCCCTCCAAGTTCCAGAAGCTCGGCGGCCGGATCCCGCGCGGCGTGCTGATGGTCGGCTCGCCCGGCACCGGCAAGACGCTGCTCGCCAAGGCGATCGCCGGCGAGGCGAAGGTGCCGTTCTTCAGCATCTCCGGCTCCGACTTCGTCGAAATGTTCGTCGGCGTGGGCGCGGCCCGCGTGCGCGACATGTTCGAGAACGCGAAGAAGCACGCGCCCTGCATCCTGTTCATCGACGAGATCGACGCGGTCGGCCGCCAGCGCGGCGCGGGCCTCGGCGGCGGCAACGACGAGCGCGAGCAGACGCTGAACCAGCTGCTGGTCGAGATGGACGGCTTCGAGACCGGCCAGGGCATCATCGTGATCGCCGCGACCAACCGGCCCGACGTGCTCGACCCGGCGCTGCTGCGCCCGGGCCGCTTCGACCGCCAGGTGGTCGTGCCGCTGCCGGACATCCGCGGCCGCGAGCAGATCCTGAACGTGCACATGCGCAAGGTGCCGATCGGCCCGGACGTCAACCCGAGCGTGATCGCGCGCGGCTGCCCGGGGTTCTCCGGCGCCGACCTCGACAACCTCGTCAACGAGGCGGCCCTGCTCGCCGCGCGGATGGGCAAGCGGCTGGTCGCGATGAAGGAGTTCGAGCTCGCCAAGGACAAGGTGATGATGGGCGCCGAGCGGCGTTCGATGGTGATGACCGAGGAGGAGAAGCGCGCGACCGCTTATCATGAGAGCGGCCACGCCCTCGTCTCGCTCCATGTCGACGGCTGCGACCCGCTCCACAAGGTGACGATCATCCCGCGCGGC
>DASPJX010000167.1:0-6767 GCA_035628395.1 Burkholderiaceae bacterium
CAGATGATCCAGGGCGTTCGTCCGCTCAATCCTCACGCCCTGCCGATGGTGGGCGAGGCGTTCACCTTGCGTTACATCCCGGCGCGCGAGGATCTGAACCCGATCACGGTGTTCCAAGATCGCGCGCATCCTCAGCGCAAGGCAGTCGAAGAATGCCCGCCGGGCGCGGTGATGGTGATCGACAGCCGCAAGGATCCGCGCGCCGCCTCGGCCGGCTCGATCCTCGTCTCGCGGCTGATGAAGCGCGGCGTCGCGGGCGTCGTCACCGACGGGGGCTTCCGCGACTCGCCCGAGATCGCCCGGCTGCCGATCCCCGCCTACCACGCGCGACCGAGCGCGCCGACCAACCTGACGCTGCACCAGGCGATCGACATCGACGTGCCGATCGGCTGCGGCGACGTCGCGGTGTTCCCCGGCGACGTCGTGGTCGGCGACGGCGAGGGCGTCGTGGTGATCCCGGCCGCGATCGCCGACGAGATCGCCGACGAGGCGGTCGAGATGACGGCGTTCGAGGACTTCGTCGCGGAGAAGGTCATGGAGGGCCGCTCGATCCTCGGCCTGTACCCGGCGACCGACGAGGCGGTGCGCGGCGAGTACGCGGCCTGGCGCAGCGCGAACGGGCGCTGAGACGACGCCCGGCGCAGCGCGAGCGGGCGCCGAGGCGGGGCCGGCGGGCCCGGCGGAGCCGGCGGTCCGCGTGCCGGCGCCCGACCCGCGATCGCGTGCGCGCCCGGCGGTCCGGGGCCGCCGCCGGACCCTCCGCGCGGCGCTCCGCTACACTGCCCGTTCCGCTCGCCGCGACGCTCGCCGCCCGCCTCCGATGATCCGTTCCCGCCGCCGCGGTCCGTGGACCCGCCTGCTCGTCGCGCTGCTGTGCGCGATGCAGCTCGGTCTCGCGTTCGGCGTCGGCCACCGCGGCCACGAGCCGTCGATCTGCGGCACCGCGTCGCCGGCGGCGGTCGCGGCGCTCGCCGAGATCGACGCCGGCGTGTTCGCCGACGCGTGGCGCGCGCTGAGCGGCTCCGACGGGAACCACTGCTCGGGCTGCCCGGGCGTCGTGCCCGCCCCGCCCGCGACGTCGGCCGCGCACGCCGCGCCGCGCTCGACCGAGCCGCCGCCGGGCGCCGCCGTGCCGCTCGGCGCGAGCCGCTTCGGTCTCCACAAGCCGCCCTCCACCGCACCTCCCGTCCGGGCCTGACGCCGCAAGCGACCGGCGCCCGCGCGCGCCGGCCCGTTCCCGCGTCGCCGGCGCCCGTGCGCGCCGCGCGACGGCCGCGCCCCGCGGCCGAGGAGTGCCCGTGTCACCGTTCCACCGTCCGCTCGCCGCGCTCGCGGCGTCGCTCGCCGTCGGCGTCGCCGGCGCCCAGCCCCTGTCCGAGGTCGTCGTCGCCGCGCCGCGCGAGACCTCGCCCTCGCTGACCGTGCCCGACGCGGCGACCGCCGCCGCGCGGATCGACCGCGTGCCGGGCGGCGCGTCGGTCGTCGACCTGCGCACGCTGCAGGACCGGCGCCTCGGCGCGCTCGTCGACGTGCTCGGCGAGACCGCCGGCGTGTTCGTGCAGTCGCGCTTCGGCCAGGACGAGTCCCGGCTGTCGATCCGCGGCTCGGGCCTGCAGCGCACCTTCCACCTGCGCGGGCTGCGGCTGCTGCAGGACGGCGTGCCGCTCGTGCAGGCCGACGGCAGCGGCGACTTCCAGGCGGTCGAGCCCGCGGCCGCGCGCTACGTCGAGGTGCTGCGGGGCGCGAACGCGCTGCGCCACGGCTCGACCACGCTCGGCGGCTCGGTCGACGTCGTGTCGCCGACCGGCTACGACCTCGCCGGTCCCGGCGGGCGCCCGGGCGGCGCGGCCCGGCTGGAGGCCGGCTCGTTCGGCTACCGGCGCGCGATCGGGCAGCTCGGCCTCGTCGGCGAGGCGTCGGACGGCGTGCTGACGGTGTCGAGCTACCGCGAGGACGGCTTTCGCGAGCACTCGCGCACCGATGCGCGGCGGCTGTTCGCCAACCTCGGCTGGCGACCGTCCGACGCGCTCGAGTCGCGGCTCTTCGTCGCGCACGTCGAGTCGGATTCCGAGCTGCCGGGCGCGCTGACGCTCGCGCAGCTGCGCGCCGACCCGCGCCGGGCCAACCCGACGAACCTCGCGCAGGACCAGCGCCGCGACATCCGGCTCACGCGGCTCGCGAACCGCACGACGCTGCGCGCGGGCGGGGTCGAGCTCGAGGCCGGCGCGTTCGTCGCGGTCCGCGACCTGTTCCACCCGATCTTCCAGCTGATCGACGCCGACGGCCGGGATCTCGGCGCGTTCGTCCGCGCGTCGCTGCCCGCCCGCCTCGGCGGCCTCGAGCAGCGCTGGATCGCGGGCATCGAGCCGCAGGTCTCGCGCACCGACGAGCGTCGCTTCGTCAACGTCGGCGGGCGGGCCGGCGCGCCGACCGCCGACGGCACGCAGCACGCGTCCAACCTCGTCGCGTACGCGCAGGCCGAGACGGAGGTCGCGACGGCGACGACGCTGGTGACCGGCGTGCAGGCCACGCGCGCGACGCGCCGCTTCGACGATCGGCTGCGCGCGGGCGGCGTCGACCGCGGATTCGACCAGGACTTCGAGCGGGTCTCGCCGAAGCTCGGCGTCGTGCTGCGCCCCTCGCCCGGGACGACGCTCTTCGCGAACGCGAGCGGCGCGTTCGAGCCGCCGTCGTTCGGCGAGCTCGCCGGCGGCCCCGGCATCCGGCCGCTCGCCGCGCAGCGGGCGCGCTCGTTCGAGCTCGGCACGCGCGGGCGCACCGGGCGGGCCAGCTGGGACGTGGTCGCGTACCACGCGGCGCTGCGCGGCGAGCTGCTGTCGCTCAACGACGCCGCCGGCCAGCCGCTCGGCACCGTCAATGCCGGGCGCACCGTTCACCGCGGCATCGAGGCGGCCGGCGCGCTCGAGCCGGTGCCGTGGCTCGAGCTGCGCGCCGCGTGGCTCGTGCAGGACTTCCGCTTCGACGGCGATCCGGTCTACGGCGACGCCCGGCTGCCGGGCCTGCCGCCGCAGTTCGTGCGCGCGTCCGCCGGCTGGCGCCCGGGTGCGGGCGTGGTCGTCGGTCCGACGCTCGAGGCGTCGCTGCGACCGACGCCGATCGACATGGCGAACTCGCTGTCGGCCGACCGGTACGCGATCTGGGGGCTGCGCGCCTCGGGCCCGCTCGGCGCGGGCGCCGCCTGGTGGATCGACGCGCGCAACCTGTCCGACCGCCGCCACGCGGCGGCCACCGGCGCGATCGCCGACGCGGCCGGTCGCGACGTCGCCCAGTTCCTCCCCGGCCCCGGCCGCAGCCTGTACGCCGGTCTGCGGCTGGCCTTCTGAACGCCTTCCCGGAGCTCCGACATGACCCCTTCGTCCTCCCGCCCCGCCCCCCGCGCGTCGCGCCAAGGCGTGCGCGCGCTCGCGCTCGTCGCGGCGCTGGTCGCCGGCCCGGCCGCCGCGCACGTCGGCACCGACGTCGACACCGCCGTCGCCGGACGCTGGCAGTCGGTGGGCTTTCGCATCGGCCACGGCTGCGACGGCTCGCCGACGACCTCGGTGACGGTGTTCGTGCCGCGCGGCGTCGCGGTCGCGAAGCCGCGCCCGAAGCCCGGCTGGACGCTCGAGGTGCGTCGCGCGCCGCTGCCCTCCCCGGTCCGCGTGCACGGGCGCGAGGTCGCCGAGGCGGCCTCGGAGCTCACCTGGTCGGGCGGACGTCTCGACGACGCGCACTTCGACGAGTTCGCGGTGCTGATGCTGATGCCGTCGACGCCCGGTCCGCTCGACGTGCGCGTGCTGCAGCGCTGCGAGCGCGGCGAGCACGACTGGGCGGAGCCGGCCGAGGCGAAGGGCCGCTCGCCCACGCTGCGGATCACTATCGTGCCCGCCGGGCCGCAGGGTGGCGGGCACCGTCACTGAGCGCCGGGGCCGTTCGCGCCGCGGTCGCCGCGGTCGCCGCGGTCGCCGCGGTCGCCGCGTCGACGCGTCCGCGGGCGCCTGCCCGCGCCCTCACCCCCGCGGCCAGAGCCGCGGGCGGCCGGCCATCGCCTCGAGCGCCTCGCGCTCGAATCCGGCGACGCGCCGGTAGCCGAGCGTGACCGCGTCGATCTCCTCGGGCGTCAGCACCGGCTCGTCGGGCGCGAGCGGACCGCGCGCGAGCCGCGCGTCGGCGAGCTGCAGCAGCTTCTCGGGCCCGCGCCCGCGGTTAGCGAGCACCACGGCGTTCGCGGCCGCGAGACGGCGCGCCTCGAACGCCTTCAGCGCCGCGGGCAGGTCGTCGGGCGAGGCGGCGATGCACTCGGCGACGGCCTCGGCGTCGAGGATCGCCTGCGAGGCGCCGTTCGCGCCGATCGGGTACATCGGATGCGCGGCGTCGCCGATCAGCGCGACGCGCCCGTCGACCCAGGCGTCGATCGGGTCGCGGTCGACCATCGGGTACGACAGGCAGACCTCGGCGCCGCGGATCAGCGCCGGCACGTCGACGAAGTCGAAGCGGTAGGCCCCGAAGATCGGCGCGACCTCGGCGGGATCGGCCGGCCGGTTCCAGTCGCCGAGCGCCGCCGACGCGTCGCCGAAGCGCTCGCCGTGCTCGGCCACCCAGTTGATCGGCTGCAGCCCGTCGGCCCGCGGCGCGCGCAGCGGGTAGAGCACCGCCTTCAGTTCGTGCACGCCGACGACGACCATCGTGCGGCCGTCGAGCATCGGCGGCGCCCAGGTGACGCCGCGGTGCATGTGGATGCCCGAGGCGCGCGGCGGGCCCTCGCCGGGCCGCATCGCCGCGCGCACGGCGGAGAGGATCCCGTCGGCCGCGACGAGCGCGCCGGCGCGGATCTCGAGCACGCCGCCGCGATGCCGGTCCTCGAGGCGCGCGACCACGCCGTCGGCGTCCTGCTCGAAGCCGACCAGTCGCGCGCCCGCGCGCACCGCGTCCTCGCCGTGGCGCTCGAGCAGCGCGCGGTGCAGCACCGCGTGCAGCTCGCCGCGGTTCACCGAGTACTGCGGGAACGGCATGCCGGCGTGCCGGCCGCGCGGATCGGCGTGCACCAGCCGGCCGTCGCGCGTCCGGTACTCGACCGCCCGCGTCTCGACCGCGACCGCGGCGAGCGCCCCGGCGAGCCCGAGCTCGGTCAGCACCCGCGTGCCGTGCGGCAGCAGGTTGATGCCGACGCCGAGCGGCACGATCTCGCGCGCGGCCTCGGCGACCAGGCACCGCACGCCGCGCGCCCGCAGCCCGAGCGCCGTCGCCAGTCCGGCGATGCCGCCGCCGACGACGAGGACCGGGACCCCGGTGGTCACGGCGTGGTCTTGAACCGCGCGGCGAGCGCGTCGGCCGCGGCCGCGAGCAGCGACGCGTCGTTGCCGACCGCGACGAACAGCCCGCCGAGCTCGAGGATGCGCCGCGAGTCGGCCTCGTCTCCGGTCAGGAACCCGGGCGCCTTGCCGGCGGCGCGGATCCGGCGGACCGCGTCCTCGATCTTCGGCCACACGTCGGGATGGTGCTTGTCGCCGACGTGGCCGAAGGCCGCGTGCAGGTCGGCCGGGCCGATGAAGATGCCGTCGACGCCGTCGACCGCGGCGATCGCCTCGATCTCGTCGAGCGCCTGCGGCGTCTCGACCTGCAGCAGGATGCACAGCTCGCTCTCGGCGCGGCGCGCGTAGTGCTTCACGCGGCCCCAGCGGGTCGCGCGGGTCGTGCCGCCGACGCCGCGCACGCCCTTCGGGGGATAGCGCATCGCGGCGACCGCGGCGCGCGCCTCGTCTGCGGTGTTGACCATCGGCACCAGCACCGACTGCGCGCCGACGTCGAGCACCCGCTTGATCGCCACCATGTCGTTCCACGGCACCCGGACCACCGCGTGCGTCGGATACGGCTCGGCGGCCTGCAGCTGCGTCACCAGCGACTCGAGGTCGTTGGGCGAGTGCTCCATGTCGATCAGGATCCAGTCGAAGCCCGCGCCGGCCACCAGCTCGACCGTGACGTGCGACGACAGCGTGGCCCACAGGCCGATCTGCGGCCGGCCGGCCGCGAGCGCGTGCTTGAATGGATTGACGGGCAGGTCCATGGCGGGGGTCCGGGCGCGGCGGGGGAGCCGGCGATGTTACCCGCCGCCGCGCGACGGCCTAGAATGGGGTTCCGCCGGCATCGTACCGGCGCAGCCGATCCGCGAGGGAGACGCCCGTGAAGACCCTGACCGACCAGCTCGCCGGCTACGCGGCCTATCACCGCGACCGCCGCAACATCGTCACGCATCTCGTCGGCATCCCGGTGATCGTGCTCGCCGTCGTCGTGCTGCTGTCGCGCCCGGTGCTGGCCGACGCGGGCGGCGTGCCGGTCACGCCGGCGCTGCTCGTCTCGGCGGCGGCCTGCGCGTACTGGCTCGCGCTCGACCGGCCGCTCGGCGCGGTGATGGTCGCGGCGGTGCTCGCGATGCTGGCGATCGCCGCGCCGATCGCCGCGGCCTCGACCGGCGTGTGGCTCGGCTGGGGGCTCGGGCTCTTCGTCGCGGGCTGGATCGTGCAGTTCGTCGGCCACTGGTACGAGGGCCGCAAGCCGGCCTTCCTCGACGACGTGGTCGGCCTGCTGATCGGGCCGCTGTTCGTCGCGGCCGAGGTCGCGTTCGCGCTCGGCGCGCGCCGGGCGCTGCAGGCCGAGATCGAGCGCCGGGTCGGCCCGACGGTGGTCCGGGCACGGGGCGGGGCGGCGGCCTGAGCCGGCTCCCCGAGCGCCGCCGCGCCGGCGGGCGATAATCCGGGTCCGGCCGCCCC
>DASPJX010000168.1:0-4155 GCA_035628395.1 Burkholderiaceae bacterium
GAGCGCGTCGAGGTCGGCGGGCAGCGCGTCGAGCAGCGCGTCGAAGTCGGGCCGGGCGGCGGCGTCGAGCGCCGCCCACACGATGCCGCCCGCCTCGCGCGAGGGCAGGGGCACGAGGGACAGCGCGTCGAACTCGAGGCCCGGGAAGGTCTCGAGCCGCGGCACCCCGGCCAGCCAGCCGTCGAGCCCGAAGGTCCAGCCGTGGTAGCGGCAGCGCAGCCGCGGCGTCGCGACCGGCTCGTGCCCCTCGACGAGACGGGTGCCGCGGTGGCGGCAGACGTTCATGAAGACGCGCGCGCGGCCGTCGCGATCGCGCGTGACCAGCAGCGGCAGCCCGTAGCCGTCGTGCGGGACCGCCGTTCCGGGCTCGGGCAGCAGCGCCGAGGGCACGATCGGCAGCGGCAGGCGCCGGAACAGCGCATCGCGCTCGCGCCCGAAGCGCGCCGGGTCGGTGTACGCGCGGGCGTCGATCCGCTCGCGCCGGTACGGCGGCTCGGGCTCGCCGGCGGCGAGCCGGCGGGCCAGCGCCAGCTGGCCGGGGGTGGCCCGGCGGCGGAGCTCGGGGCGGGAGGGGGCGACGGCGGACATCGGCGGCTCCGGGGAACGGGTCGATCGAGTATCGGCCGCCGGCCCCGATGCGGCAACGGCGGCGCCGTGCGACGGGGCGTCCGCCCGTTCCATCCGCGGCGCGGCGCAGGCGGGCGGAACCGCGCCCACCCGGCGGGCGACGGGCACGATAGACTCGTCCGGCACCCGCACAGGGAGGAGACGCCATGCAGCCGAGCGCCTTGCACACCGTCGCCGTCGTCGGCAACGGGATCATCGGTCACGGGGTCGCGCAGGTGTTCGCCGCGGCCGGGCGGACGGTCACGATGATCGGCCGCGACGCGTCGTCGCTCGAGCGCGCGACCGCGCGCATCGCCGCGAGCCTGCGGGACTTCGTGCGCCACGGGCTGATCGACGACGCGCAGGTCCCGGCGATCCTCGCCCGCATCCGCGTCTCGGTGCGGCTCGAGGACGCCGCGGACGCGCAGCTCGTGGTCGAGGCGGTCACCGAGGACCTCGCGCTCAAGCGCTCGATCTTCGGGCGCCTCGACGCGATATGTCCTCCGCCCGTCGTGCTCGGCTCGTCGAGCGGGCAGCCGGCGAGCGCGCTGGTCGACGAGGTCCGGCACCCGGAGCGGGTGATCGCGACGCACTTCTGGTATCCGCCCCAGCTGATCCCGCTCGTCGAGGTGTGCCCCGGCCCGCTGACCGATCCCGCGGTCACCGAGTGGACCGTCGACGCGCTGAAGGCCGCCGGCAAGGAGCCCGCGCTGATCTCGAAGGAGATCCCCGGCTTCATCGGCAACCGGCTGCAGTTCGCGATGCTGCGCGAGGCGTGGGCGCTGTGGGCGTCCGGGGCCGCGAGCGCCGAGGCGATCGACACCGTGGTGCGCAACAGCTTCGGGCGGCGCGTCGGCATCACCGGACCGCTCGAGTCGGCCGACGTCGGCGGGCTGCGGACGATGTACCACTTCGCGCGCTCGCTGCTGCCCCATCTGGACACCGGCGCCGAGCCGGCGGCGGCGGTCGCCGAGCTGGTCGCGCAGGGCTGCGACGGCCTCGCGAGCGGGCGCGGCGTCGTCGACTGGAGCCGGCGCGACGGCGACGCGCTCGTGCGGGCGCGGATGGACGAGCTGTTCCGCTGGCTGAAGGCCGACCGCGCGCGGCGGGGCTGAGCCGGTGGCCGGCGCGGGGGCCCGCACCGCCGGCGACGAGCCGGCGTCGCTCGAGCCGTGGTGGTGGCGCGCCGCGCCGCTGTCGACCGAACGCGTCGCGCCGCCCGCGCGCGCCGACGTCGCGATCGTCGGCGCCGGGATCACCGGGCTGGTCGCCGCGACCGAGCTCGCGCTCGCCGGCCGGCGGGTCGCGGTGCTCGACGCGCACGCGCCCGGACACGGCGGCAGCAGCCGCAACGCCGGCTACGTCGGGCGGTCGCTGAAGCACGGAATCGGCGAGATCGCGGCCCGCGACGGCCTCGAGCGCGCGGTGCGGGTGTACGGCGAGCTGCGCGAGGCGTCGGAGTCGGTGGCCGAGACGGTCGAGCGCCACCGGATCGACTGCCACTGGCGCCGCCAGGGGCGGCTGCTGCTCGCCACCACGCCGGCGATGCTCGACGCGCTGGTGCGCGAGTACGCGCTGCGCGAGCGGCACGTCGGAGAGGTCCACGCGGTCGTCGACCGTGCCGCGCAGCGCGCGGAGGTCGCCACCGACCACTACTTCGGCGGCATCCGCGTCGACGACCACGCCGGGCTGCATCCGGGGCTCTACCACCGCGGGCTGCTCGAGGCCGCCCGCGCCGCCGGCGCGACCGTGTGCGGCGGCGCGCCGGTGAGCGCGATCCGGCGCGACGCCGACGGCTTCTCGCTGCGGCTGCCGGGCGGCGCGCTCGCCGCGCGCGAGGTGATCGTGGCCACCAACGGCTACTCGGGCGATGCGTGGCCGTGGCTGCGGCGGCGCGTGATCCCGTTCGACGCGTACCAGGCGGTGTCGGCGCCGCTCGGCGAGGCGAGGGTGGCGGCGCTGCTGCCCGGCGACCGCACGTACATCGACTGGAACTTCGACGTCGACTGGTTCCGACGCGTGCCGGACGACCCGTCGCGGATCCAGTTCGGCGGGCTGACCGGCGGCCGGAACGAGGACCTGCGCTCGATCGCGCGCCGGCTGCGCGCGCGGATGCTGCGGATCTTCCCCGACCTGCGGGAGCTGGCCGTCGAGCACGTGTGGACCGGCCGCTGCGCGGGGACCTTCGACTTCGAGCCGCGGATCGGCCGTCACGACGGCATCCACTACGCGGGCGGCTACTGCTTCGTCGGCGTGCCGATGGGCACGCTGTTCGGCCTGAAGCTCGCGCGCCGGATCCTGGGGCGGCCCGGCGGCGAGAGCGCGTTCGACCGGCCCTTCAGGACGATGCCGCTGTACCGGGGCGATCCGTGGTTCGTACCGCTCGCGTTCCGGTGGCTGAGGCGGCACGACCGCTGAGTGGACCGCCGCGCCCGCTCAATCGTCGAAGCCGAGGAACACGGCCGTCTCGCTCAGCGGCTTGCGTCGCGACACCACGGCGTTGGCCGGGAAGCGCTCGTCCGGCCAGCCGATCGCCACGCAGGTCTGGATCACCTCGTCCTCGGGGATCTTCGCTTCGGCTCGCACCACGGGCGACTGCATGATGCCCTGGCTGTTGATCACGCAGCCCAGCCCGCGCGACCAGGCGGCGTTGACCAGGCAGTTGACGACGCCCCCGCAGTCGAAGGGTGGAATATCGCCGCCGTACAACGCGCGATCGTAGGTGACGATGATCGAGGCCGGCGCGTCGAACTGCCTGAAGCCGCGCAGCACCCAGTCCTGTCGCGCCTGCCTGTCGTCGCGGGCGATGCCCATCGCGCCGAACAGCTGCTTGGCGATCTCGACCTGGCGCTCGCGGTGCACGCCCTCGTACTCGCGGTGGAAGCGGAACTCCCGCGAATGCGGAACTCCGGCCAGGTTCCGCTCGACGTTTCCGGCGCGGATCCGGTCGAGCACGGCGCCTGCGACGACGTGGAAGTGCCAGGGCTGGGTGTTCATCGAGGTCGGCGCACGCATCGCGAGCTCGAGGATCTCGGCGATCAGGGCTCTGGGCACCGGCTTGTCGAGGAAACCCCGGATGCTGCGTCGGCTGCGGATGACTTCGTCGAATTCCATCGGTTCGAGGTCCGGTCGGATGGGCCGGACTATACGAGGTCGTCGGCCGCGAAGGGCCGCCGACGGCGTGAAAGCGAACCGGATTCGAAGGGCCACGGGTCCGGACCGTGGCGACGACTCGGGACCCTCCGGTCGACGCCGGCTGCCGGGCCTTCGGCTCGGATGTCCGCTTCGGACGCTGCCGGCCGGACTCCGGTCGCGCCGCGCCGTTCGCGCCGCCCGGAGCGGCTCGAACGCGGCGACGAGCCGCAGCCGTCGCGCTCGGACGGGTGCGCGCGGGGCCTTCCACGTGCGGCGCGAAACCACGCGGTCGAGCCGGTGCCGAAATTCGACACGAGTGCCTTCATCGTCATCAGCCGGAGGGTCGAGAACGGCGAGGACCGGCCGGGCGTGTCGAACCGGGTGGCGCGCTCGGTGATCGAGAGCGTGCGCGGG
>DASPJX010000169.1:0-15028 GCA_035628395.1 Burkholderiaceae bacterium
CGCCCATCTCGCGAAAGATCTCGACGTCGGTGCGCTCCTCGAGAAAGGCCGAGGTCACCCGCGGCGCCAGCCGATCCTGGCAGTACTGGGCCGCGGCCTCGCGCACCATGCGCTCGTCGTCCGAGAGCTGCGCGTCGAGCAGCAGCGGGTCGTCCCACTTGAAGCGCGCCGGCGCCAGGCCGCGCGCGGTGTCGGGAGCGTTCATCGTGTGTCCTCCTGGGAATCGACCGATCGTAGGGCGCGCGCGCCGGCCCCGGCAACCGATGGTTCGTCACCGAGACATGCGCCGAGCTCATGTCTCGAGCGGCTGCGAACGGCCCGTGCGCCTGCGTCGCGGCGCGGGCGACGACGACCGGCCGGTGCGCCGCGGCCTCGCCCGACGCCCGTCGATCGGGCATGCTGCGGGCCGCCGGACCCCGCGATCCGGCCGCGTCGTCGCGCGGGCGCCGGATCCGGCCGGCCCGCGGCGCGTGCAGCCGCCCGCCGCCATGACCCCCACGATCCTCGACCTGCTGCGCGCCTGCGGAACCGGGCACGACGTCCGCGCCGGCGACGTCGTGTTCCGGCAGGCGAGCCCGGCCCGCCACGTGCACCTCGTCGAGCGCGGCGCGGTGCGCCTCGTGCGCCACGGGCCCGCCGGGGAGCCGGTCGTACTGCACGAGGCGCGGGCGGGCGAGCTGTTCGCCGAGGCGTCGATCGACGCGCGGGTCTACCACTGCGACGCGGTCGTCGTGGAGCCGGGGCACCTGCTGCGGATCCCCGGGGAGCGCGTCCGCGCGCTGATCCGCGACGATGCCGACTTCGCCCGCGACTGGTCGTCGCTGCTCGCGCGGCAGCTGCGCGCGGCGCGTGCCCGCATCGAGCGGCTGTCGCTGCGGTCCGCCGCCGACCGTCTGCGGCACCTGCTGGTCTCGGACGGGACGGGGCCCCACTGCGAGCTCGTCGTCGAGGGCACGCTGAAGGACCTCGCGCACCGCCTGGGTCTCACGCACGAGTCGCTCTACCGCACGCTCGCCGCGCTCGAGCGCGACGGCACGATCGAGCGGGGCGACGGCCGGATCCGCTTCCGACGGCGAACGACGACGGGATGATCCGGATCATAGTCGGCGCGACGGGGGCGGGGAGACACTCGTCGCGCCCCGGAGGCGTCGGTCGCCGGGCCGATCGTCCTCCACCTCTCCGACCCGCAGGCGCACGCATGACCGTCCGACCCGTCCTCCTCCTCGTCGTCGCGGCGCTGATCGCGGCGACGCCGGCCGCCGGCCGGCCGGCCCGCGACAGCGAATCGTCACACGGCGTCCATTCCTTCCACGGCGTTCACCCGTCTCACGCCGGCCGCTCGTCCCACGGCGGCGGCCACTCCCACGGCGCGGACCCGTCCCACGGCGCGGATTCGTCCCACGGCGATGGCGCCCATCACGGTCACGGCGGCGACGCGTCGGCGCCGCCCGCGCGCTCGCCGTACGCCGGGTTCGAGGCGCGCGACGTCAAGGCGCTGTCGGATCGGCAGGTGGCCGACCTGCGTGCCGGCCGCGGCATGGCGCTCGCGCTGCCCGCCGAGCTGAACGGCTATCCGGGTCCGGCCCACGTGCTGGAGCTCGCCGACGGCCTGCGGCTGTCCCCCGCGCAGGAGGCGAGCACCGAGGCGCTCTTCGCGGCGATGCAGGCGGAGGCGAAGGCGGCGGGCGAGTCGTACCTGGCCGCGGAGCGCGCGCTCGACCGGCTGTTCAGGGACGGCCGCGCGACGCCCGCGACCCTGGCGTCGGCCACGCTCGCCGCCGCGGGCGCGCAGGCGGCGCTGCGCGAGGCTCACCTGCGCTACCACCTGCGGATGATGGACGTGCTGACGCCCGAGCAGGTGGCGCGCTACGCGGTGCTGCGCGGATACCGGAGCGACCCGGATCGGCCGGGCCCGGAGCACCGGCACCCCGACCGCTGACGCGACGGCTTCGCGTTCGCGGCGCGGGGTGCGCCCGCGCCGGTCGCGGCCCGACGCTCAGCCGCGCGGAGCGGCCTGCGGCGTGGCCATGCCCTGGCAGCAGCAGCCGCCCCCGCCGCCGCAGCCGCCGCCGGAGCACATCGGTCCGGCCGCCCGGTCGGCGGGCGGCGTCGGCAGCAGGCGTCCGGGCGTCGAGCCGCTCGCGTCGGGCGCGGTCGACCGGGCGGGCGCGGGCTGCATGCCGGTCATCCCGCTCATGCCGCTCATGCCGCCCGTGCCGCCCGTGCCGCTCGTGCCGCCCGTCATGCCCATGCCGCCGCAGCAGCAGCAACCGCCGCCGGCGCCCATGGCCATGTGGCGCATCCCCATGCCGTGGCCGCAGCCGGCGAGGGCGAGGGTCAGCAGTCCGAGTGCGGCGACGGTGCGCGGCCTGAAGGCGGAGGTCATGGTCGTGGCGTGAGGGGTGGACGTTCCGCCGGAGTCTAAGCGATGTCGGCGCCGCGACCCCGAGCGACCCCGGGCGGGGGCGTGCCCGGCGCCGCGGGCGCCGCCGACGGCCTGCGGGCGACGTCACAGCGATCGCGATCGCGTCGACGGCCCTCGCGCGTCGGGCTTCCGTCGAGCCCCGGGCGCACGCCCGTCGGACCGGGGCTCCGGTCGAGGACCTCGACGCCCGCCCGCCGGCTGCCCCGGCCGCGCGCCGGCCTTGCGCCGGCCGCGCACTGGCCTCGCGCCGGCCGCGCGCCGGCCTCGCGCCGGCCTCGCGCCCGCCTCGCGCCGGCCTCGCGTTCGCGCCCGAACCGCGCTAGCGTTCGGCGGCCGCCCCGTCGGAGCGGCCGCGCCGGCGCATCCGGCCGACCTCGCCCGACCCTTCCATGATCCGCCCTCTCGCCCTGCTGCTCGTCGCGGCGCTGATCGCGTCGCCGGCCCTCCACGCGCGGGAGGCCTTCGACCTGCAGGCGCATCGCGGTGCCCGCGGGCTGCTGCCGGAGAACACGATCGCGGGATTCGAGCTCGCGCTCGACATCGGCGTGACCACGCTCGAGCTCGACATCGCGATCACCCGCGACCGGGTGCCGGTGATCTCGCACGACCGGACGCTGAACCCCGACATCACGCGCGACGCGTCGGGGCGCTTCCTCGCGGGCCGGGGCCCTGCGATCGTCGAGCTCTCGCTCGAGCAGCTGCAGGCCTACGACGTCGGCCGGATCCGGCCCGACAGCCTCTACGCCGGCCGGTTCCCCGAGCAGCGGCCGGTGGACGGCGCGCGCATCCCGACCTTCGACGCGCTGGCGGAGGCGGTCGCACGCCGGCCGGCCGCGCACGTGCGGTTCGCGATCGAGACCAAGCTCGATCCGAACCGTCCCGCGGAGACCGTCGGGCCCGACGAGTTCGCGCGGATCGTCGTGGCCGCGATCCGGCGCCACGGGCTGGCGTCGCGCGCGTCGGTGCTGTCGTTCGACTGGCGCACGCTGCAGGCGGTGCAGCGCGAGGCGCCGGAGATCGAGACGGTCTACCTCACCGTGCAGCGGCCCGACGGAGGCAACGTGCGACCCGGCTCGCCGTGGACGGCCGGCTTCGATCCGGTGCGGCACGGCTCGGTGCCGCGGACGATCCGGGCGGCGGGCGGCCGCACCTGGTCGTCGCACCACGAGGACCTGACGCCGGACTCGGTGCGCGAGGCGCGCGCGCTCGGGCTGAAGGTGCTGGCATGGACGGTCAACGATCCCGCGCGGATGGGCCGCCTGATCGACATGGGCGTCGACGGCATCGTCACCGACCGCCCCGACCTGCTGCGCGCGGAGATGGCGAAGCGCGGGATGGCGCTGCCCCCGCCCGCGCGGCACTGAGGGTGCGTCGGCGCGGTTCGCGATCGCGTCGGCGTCTCCCGACGAGCGAAGCGGCGTCCTCCGACCGGGTTCTCGTCGAACGCTGTCATGACCGTGAAGGCGGAGCTTCGTACGATGGAGTCGTCGTCGTCGCGCGGCGCGACGACGGAACGAGCCCGTGGACGAGACGACATGACCGACATCGAATCGGGGACCGAGGTGCAGGCCGAGACCACCGAGCAGGCGCTCGCGCGCGTCGAGGCCGAATGCGGCTGGAGCGATGCGGTGATGCGGTTCGCCGAGATGTTCGCGGACCTCGGCGCCGCGACGCCGGCCGCCGGGGCGGGCGCCGCCGGCTGAGCGGCGCGCCGCCGCGGCCCGGGCGGCGGACGGCGGACGCGTCGCGGCGTGGGATCGCCGCCACGCCGGGGTAGGAAGCCGCCGCGACCGGACGATGGACGACGGAGCGAACGCAGCTCCGGCCGGCCTCCGGTGCGGGGGCGCGGGCCACCGAGGGCGACCGGGTCGTAAGATCGCCGATCGCCGATCGCCGATCGCCGACGCCGGCGGCACGCACTCGACGCCGGCGGCTCCGCTCCGGATCCTCCTTCCCAGACGGGCGTCGTGAGACCTTCCAAGCATCCCCGCGAGACCGAGCGCCTGCACGCGCTGCATCGTTACGGCGTGCTGGACACGCCGCGCGAGCGCGCCTTCGACGAGGTCGCGCGCCTCGCGGCCGCGCTGTGCGGCACGTCGATCGCGGTGGTCAACCTGGTCGACGCGACCCGCCAGTGGTTCAAGAGCGAGGTCGGGCTCGGGGTGCGCGAGCTGCCGCTCGACGACTCGATCTGCGCGCACGCGATCCTCCAGGCCGACTACGTCGAGATCCCGGACACGCTCGCGGACGAGCGGTTCCGCGACAACCCGCTGTGCACGTCCGGGCCCGGGCTGCGGTTCTACGCGGGCGCGGTACTCCGGACCGAGGACGGCCTGCCGATCGGGACGCTGTGCGTGCTCGACCGCGAGCCGCGGCGCCTCGCCGACCTGCAGCGCGAGACGCTGCAGGTGCTCGCGCGCCAGGTGATGGCGCAGCTCGAGCTGCGCCGCACGCTCGCCGAACGCGAGCGCCTGCTCGAGCGGCTCGAGGAGGCCGACCGGCGCAAGAACGACTTCATGGCGATGCTCGGGCACGAGCTGCGCAACCCGCTCGCGCCGATGCGCAACGCGATGACGCTGCTCGGGCACGAGCCGCTCGGCGACCGGGGGCGGCACGCGCTCGACATGAGCCGGCGCCAGCTGCACCAGATGACCCGGCTCGTCGACGACCTGCTCGAGGCCGCCCGCGTGACGCGCGGCCTGATCGCGATGCGGCCCGAGCCGCTGATCGTCCAGCACGTGCTCGATCCGGCGATCGAGGCGCTGGCGGCCACGCTGCGCGAGCGATCGCAGCGGCTGGACCTGCAGCTCCCGTCGCGACCGACGCGGCTCGTCGCCGATCCGGTGAGGCTCGTGCAGATCGTCGAGAACCTGGTGTCGAACGCGAGCAAGTACACCGATCCGGGCGGCACGATCGCGCTGCGGGTGTCCGAGGACGATCGCGACGTCGTGATCGAGGTGCAGGACGACGGCATCGGCATCGCGGCCGAGGACCTGCCGCGGCTCTTCACGCCCTTCGTGCAGGTCGAGACCGCGATCGACCGTTCGCGCGGCGGGCTCGGCATCGGCCTCGCGCTGGTCAGGAAGCTCGCCGAGCTGCAGGGCGGCGAGGTGTCCGCGCACAGCGACGGACCGGGCCGGGGCGCGCGCTTCGTGGTCCGGCTGCCCCGCGCCGCGGCCGAGGCGCTGCCGGACGCGGCCTGACGCCCGCGCCCCCGCGTCCGTCCCGTTCGACGGTCGTCGCGGTGGGCTATCCTCCCCTCCGTGCCGTCCGCGGCACGTCCACCGGAGATCGCATGAATCCCGTTCGTCCGCACGTCCTCTGCGCCGCGCTGCTCGCCGCCCTCGGCGCCGCGCCGGCGCTCGCCGGCAGCCTCGCGACCTCGTCGGCCGCCGGCGGCTCGTCGGCCTCGGTCGCCGCCTCGTCGGCCTCGGAGTCGAGCGAGGCCTCGAGCGACAGCTCGAACCGCGTCGTCGCGAACCTCGAGGGGCCGTACCGCGTCGTCGACGTGACGCCCCTCCCGGAGCGGCCCGGCACCGTGCGCCTGACGCTGCGCCCGCTCGCCGGCCAGGCCGAGGCCGACGTCCACCTCCACGTGCCGCAGCGCGCGCTCGAGCGCGGCGGCCCGGCCCCGGGCGGCGCGCTGAACGCGAGCCGCCGTCCGTACGGCGTCGAGCTCGCGCACGCTGAGACGCGCGAGCCGTTCCTGCTGGTGATCGATGACGACTGGCAGCGCGAGCTCCGCTCGGTCCCCGTCGCCCTCTGACGACCGCCGGCCCGCGCGCCTCGTCGCGGGCGCGGCCGCGCTGATCCTCGCGGCCGTCGCCGCACCCGCGGCCGCCGGCCCGCTCGGCTACTGCGACACCCGCTCCGAGCTCGACGCCCGGCAGCAGGACACGCTGTTCCGCTTCGCCTCGGTCGTGCGCGCGACGCTCGAGGCCTCGGGCGCGCGGCTCGCGCTCGTCGCGCGCTCGGGGCTCGACCTGAGCCGCTTCGGCATGCGCTACTCGCACGCGGGCATCAGCCTGCGCGCGAGCCCGAACACGCCGTGGTCGGTGCGCCAGCTGTACTACGACTGCGACGAGCGCCGCCCGCGGATCTTCGACGAGGGGCTCGCGGGCTTCGCGAGCGGCACCGGCGATCCGGCGGCGGGCTGGATCTCGGCCGTGCTGCTGCCCGGCGCCGAGGGCCCGCTCGAGCGCGCCGCGCGCGACGACCGGCTCGCGCTGCGGCTCGTCGGCGGCACCTACAGCGCCAACGCGTATCCGTTCGGCGGGCGCTACCAGAACTGCAACCAGTGGGTCGTCGAGCTGCTCGGCGTCGCCTGGGGCGGTCTCGGCGAGGGGGACGACCTGCGCGGCGACGCGCAGCGCTGGCTCGCCGGCCACGGCTACGAGCCGGCCCGCTTCGAGGTGCGCAACCCGCTGCTGATGTGGGCCGCCGCGGCGATGCCCTGGCTGCACGTCGCCGACCATCCGGCGCAGGACCTCGAGGCCGGCCGCTTCCTCGTCAGCATGCCGCAGTCGATCGAGGCGTTCGCCCGCGCGACGGTGCCCGGCGCGCGCCGGCTCGAGTTCTGCCACGCGAACCGGCGCGTCGTGGTCCGCGAGGGCTGGGAACCGATCGCCGAGGGCTGCGTGCCGCGCGACGGGGACCGGGTGATCGAGCTGGGCGACTGAGGCGCTCCGAGGCGCTGTTCGAGGCGCTGACCGAGGCGCTGTTCTAGGCGCTGACCGAGGCGCTATTCGAGGCGCTATTCGAGGCGCTGTTCGAGGCGCTGTTCGAGGCGCTGCACGAGGCGCCGTTCGAGCCGGTTCCGAGCAGCGTGCGAGCAGCCCGCGCGTCGCCCTCCGCGGCGCTTCAGCGGAAGCGGTCCGAGCGGATCCGGATCCCCGCGGCCTCGCGGTCCCAGGTGTCGGCGGTCACGCCCTCGCGGCGCAGCTCGTGCTTGAGCACCTTGCTGCTCGGCGTCTTCGGCAGCTCGGGCAGCACGCGGACGTAGCGCGGGATCATGAAGTGCGCCATCCGCGGCCGCAGGAACTCGATCAGCTCCGCCGGGTCGAGGACGGCGCCGGCGACCGGCGCGACGACCACGAGCACGTCGTCCTCCGAGAGCTCGCTCGGCACGCCGATCGCGGCCGCCTCGCGCACCGCCGGGTGCCGGAGCACGTCGGCCTCGACCTCGAACGACGAGATGTTCTCGCCGCGGCGCCGGATCGCGTCCTTCTTCCGGTCGACGAAGTGGTAGTGGCCCCCCTCGTCGACGCGGAACGAGTCGCCGGTGTGGAACCAGCCGTTGCGCCACGCCGCCGCGGTGGCCTCGGGATTCCTGTAGTACCCGCTGTTCATGCCCCACGGCCGGTCGGTGCGCACGATCATCTCGCCGACGGTGCCGACCGGCACCTCGCAGTCGTCGTCGTCGACCAGCCGGACGTCGACGCCGTCGCGCTTGCGGCCGCAGGTGCCGCGCACCGTCGGGTTCGGCTCCGAGATGATCGGCGTCGAGATCTCGGTCATGTTGAAGATCGTGTAGACGTCGCAGCCGAAGCGGCGCGAGAACGCGGCGACGTCGCCGGCGAGCGGCACCATGAACACCAGCCGCAGCGGGGTGTCGGCGTCCGAGTCGGTCGGCGGCAGCTTCTCGAGGAAGCTCGCCATCACGCCGAGCAGGAAGGTCGCGGTGGTGCCGGTGGCCCGCACGGTGTCGAGGAAGGCGGCGGTGTCGAAGCGGTCGACGAAGGCCACCGAGCCGCCGCGCGCGAACATCACGTAGACCACGCCCATGCCGCCGATGTGGAACAGCGGCATGTTGACCAGGAACCGGTCCTCGCCGGTCACGCACGGCCAGGTCTCGGGGCCGGCGTTGGTGTAGAGGTGCAGGTACGACGACAGCACGCCCTTCGACGGGCCGGTCGTGCCCGACGTGTAGATGATCGACTGCGGATGCCAGGGCTCGATCGGGCGGCGGAGCGGCTCGAGCGTGCCGGTCGGCGGCAGCAGCACGTCGTCGTGGAAGTGCGTGGCGAGCCCGGGGCAGGGCACGCGATCGCCGACGACCACGGCCGCCCGCAGGCGCGCGGGCGGGACGCCCTCGAGCCGCGGCGCGAGCGACGCGTCGACGATCGCGAGCTCCGCGTCGGAGTTGTCGACCACGTGCGCGAGGAGCGCGCCCTTGTAGGCGGTGTTGATCGGCACAAACACCGCGCCGAGGTAGTTGATCGCGAAGTAGACGCGCAGGTGCTCGCGTCCGTTCGGCAGCCACACCAGCACGTGGTCGCCCTGCTCGACGCCGAGCCGCTGCAGCCCGATCGCCGTCTGCAGCACGCGCTCGCGGAAGCCGGCGAACGTCCAGGTCTCGCCGGTGTCGCCGAACGCCAGGAACACCTCGTCCGGACGCTCCCGGTTCCAGCGCTCCATCAGGTACCGCACGACCACTCGGTCGCGGGGCGGCACGCGCGGGTCGGTGGTCTCGGGCGCGTCGGGGCCGGGCCGCAGGTCGAAGCGGGTGTCCATCGCGTTCCTCGCGGATCGTCGTCCGCCTCGAGGATAGCCCCCCGCGGCGACGCGCGCGGGGCGGGCCGGTGCCGATTCCGGCGAGCCTAGCCCGCCGCCCGCAGCGCCCCGCGGTCCAGGTGCCGCCGGACGACCTCGTGGAGCGCCTCGGGGGCGCAGGGCTTCTGCAGCACGGTGAAGCCGGAGGCGCGCGCCTGCGCCGAGACCTCCGAGTACCCGGTCATCAGCACGACCGGCAGGCCGGGCCGGGCGGCCCGCAGCCACTGCGCGAGCTGCAGCCCGTTCTCGCGCTCGGGCGTCACGATGTCCGAGAGCACCAGGTCGAACCGGGAGGCGGCGAGCGACGCGCGGGCGGCGGTCGCGCCCTCGACCCATTCGACGCCGTATCCGTACGCCTGCAGCGCGGTCAGCGTCGCCCGGGCCAGCTCCTCGTTGTCCTCGACGTACAGGAGCCGGGCCCGGACGGGGAGCGTCGACTCGGTCGCGCGCTCGGCGACCGGGGGTGCGGCGACCGCCTGGTCGGTGGCCGGCAGGACCATGCGGACGGTGGTGCCCCGGCCCGGCGCGCTGACGATGCCGACCGTGCCGCCGGCGCTCCTGCACAGGCCGTACACCTGGCTCAGCCCGAGGCCCGTGCCCTTGCTGACGTCCTTGGTCGTGAAGAACGGCTCGAACACGCGGTCCACGAGCTCGGGCGGCATGCCGGTGCCCGAGTCGGCGACGTCGATGTACGTGCTCGGCACGCCGAGCGGGGACTCGGCCATGCGCAGGCGGCCCGCCTCGATGCGGATCGAGCCGCCGTCGGGCATCGCGTCGTTCGCGTTGACGAGGATGTTCAGCAGCGCGATCTCGAGCTCCGTCGCGTCGATCCGCACCCGGGGCGCGTCGGCGGCGATGCTCAGCTCGACCGTCACGCCCCGCGGCAGCGTCGAGCGGGCGAGCGCCACCGCCTCGGGCATCCACGTGCCCAGGTCGACGACGGTCGGGTTCGACGAGCGGCGTCCGGCGAACGCGAGCAGCTTCTGGGTGAGGGTGCGGCCGCTCTCGACCGCGCGGCGGATCGCCTGGACCGCCGTCGCGCCGCGCCCCTCCAGATGCAGCCGGTCCAGCACGAACGCGTGGTTGGAGATGATGCCGAGCAGGTTGTTGACGTCGTGCGCCACGCCGCCGGTGAGCCGCCCGAGCGCCTCGAGCCGCTGGCTGGAGAACGACTGCAGCTGGGCCGCCTGCGCCGCGGCGACCGCCTCGGCGACCTCGCGCTCCAGCCTCCGGTTCGCGTCGCGCACCCGCTCGGTGCCGTGCATCAGCGCGCGGCCCACGTCGTCGAGCTCCGTGACGCCGGTCGGCGTGAAGGGCTCGGCCTGGCCGGTCTCGAGCAGCCGGGCCGCGTTGCCCAGCTGCTCGACGTGCGCGGCGATGCGGCGCCCGACGACGACCGCGAGCGCGATCGCCGCCGCGACGACGAGGCCGATCCACGTCGCGACCCAGCGCAGCGACGCGAGCAGGTCCGCCCGGTGCTGCGCCTGCGGCACGCCGATGATGAACGACCAGCCGTACTTCGGCGACCGGCTCACGTAGCTGAGGACCGGCTCCCCGTCGAGCGAGGTCGACCCGAAGATCGCGTCGTCGCCCGAGCGGGCGCGCTCGAGCACGATCGGGGACGCGCGCTCGCCCACCCAGCGCTGCGGGTTGGGCTGCCGCGCGACGACGGTCCCGCTGCGGTCGACCACCGCCGCGGTCCAGTTCGCCGGCAGCCCCTGCTGGGTGAGCACGCGCTGCAGCGTCGCCGGGTTCGTCGCCACGCTGACGCCGACCCGCGCGCCGTCGCGCAGGTGCGGGCTCGGGGCGGTCACCGACACGACCCAGTCGCCGGTGACGGGGCCCCGGAAGATGTCGGACACGACCGGCGCGTCGTTCGTCCAGGCGTCGAACTGCGCCCGGTCGCGACCGGCGTTCGGGACGGGGCCGGTCCCGCCGGAGGTGTTGAGGACCTGGCGGCGCGGCAGGCCCGGTCCCGGATGCTCGGTGACGACGACCCAGCCGGTGCCGTCCTCCATCGCCTTGCGCGCCTGCTCGCCGAACTCCGAGAGGTCGGCCTGGGCGATGCTCGGGGCCGCACCGAGCGTGCGCGCGACCGTCTCGCGCAGCGACAGCTCGCGATCGACGACGAGCGCGAGCGCGCGCGTCGTCTCGCGCAGCGTCTCCTCGAGCGCGCGCTGCTCGCGCTCGTAGGCCGCCGACAGCGCGAGCCCGCCGGTCGCGGCGGCGGGCAGCACGATGGCCAGGGCGAGGAGCGCGAGCCGGGTTCGCAAGGAGAACGACTGCATCGGAACACGGACTCCCGAGAGGCCCGACCACGCCTGGGCAGGACGGTCCGGCACCGATGGTCCGGGCCGAGGTTGGACGTGCGATCGGGCGGGGGAGCCGCGAGACGCCGGGCAGGCACGGCGCGGGGACGCGCACGGGCTTGCGGGGAGCCGACGATCCTCGCGCGGGGCACGCCACCGCGCGAGCGCCGTCCCGTCAGGGACCCCGCGATTCTAGTCGGAGAGGCGCGGGAGCCGGTCGGTCGAGCTGGAAATGCGGCCTCGCGCCGCCTAGGCGGGATGAGGCGGGATGAGGCGGGATGAGGCGGGATGAGGCGGGATGAGGCGGGGGGCGAGGCGATGCGTCGGGAGGTCGTCCGGCGCCGTGTGCCGTCACGCGCGCGGCACGCGTCGGCGAGGGCTCGAGCGACCGGCGTCGATGCGTCCGGACGGCGTCGACGCATCCGAGCGGAGTCGGCTCATTCGAACGGCATCGGCTCATTCGAACGGCATCGGCTCATTCGAACGGCGTCGGCTCATTCGAACGGCGTCGGCTCATTCGAGCGGCGTCGGGTCATCCGAACGGCGTCGACTCATCCGAACGCCATCGACGCGTCCGGACGGCGTCGACGCGTCCGAACGGATCGACCTCGGGCGTCCGGCGGATCCGACGCGCGCGGCGGTGCGGACCGGATCGCGTCGTCGCGTCGCGCGACGACGCGGGTCGCGGATCGGCGTGCCGCGGGTCGCGGATCGGGCGTGCCGCGAGGCCGATCCGTCGACGTCGCGAGCCCGTCGCCGCGACGCGCGAGCGGCGACGCGAGGACGGACGCGACCCCCGTTTTCCCGGGGAAACGTGGTGTTTCCGACAGACGGTTCTCGAAAACCCCTTGTTTACAAGCGTTTCGACGGGAAAACTCTTGCGTTCCTCGGTGCCGCCGAGAACAATTCGCTCGCCCCGGACCGCTGACGTCGAGCCGGGTTCCTTCAAACACCCAGGAGATCGGACCCACATGGCCACCGCCAAGAAACCCGCCGCCAAGAAATCCGCCGCGAAGAAGGCTGCGAAAGCCCCGGCGACGAAAGCCGCTGCCTCGCGAGCGGCCGCTCCCGCCGCCGAGATGAAGCCGGTGCTGAACCCGGCGCCCCTGAAGCCGATCGCCGAGCCGCTGAAGAAGACCGCGCTGCTCGCCAAGCTCGCCGAGGTCGCGAACGTCGACCCGCGCGCCGCGAAGGCCGTCTACGCGGCGCTCGAGGCCGTGATGGTCGCCTCGCTGCACAAGAAGGGCGCCAAGCAGTTCGTGATGCCCGGCATCCTGAAGGCCACCACCGTGATGAAGCCGGCGACGAAGGCGCGCAAGGGCATCAACCCCTTCACCAAGGAAGAGGTGACGTTCAAGGCGAAGCCGGCGTCCGTGAAGGTCCGCGTGCGCGCGCTCGCCAAGGTGAACGCGGCGATCGCCTGACACCGGCCGTCCCGCGCCGATCGGACGGGCCCCTCGCGGGGCCCGTTCCTCTTCGTGCGCCGGATTCCGAGGGGCGCCGGGTGTCGTCCCGACGTTCGTCGCGGACCGCGGCACCCGGCGCCGGGCGAGCACCCGGCGGGCGGCCTCATCGCGCCGGGCGTGCGGGCGTGTTCCGCCGCGCCTCGAGCCGGAAGTGCGCGTGGAGCGAATCGAGCACCGCGCCCATCTCGACCAGCAGCGCGTCGTCGTCCTCGATCCGCTCGCGCGCGCCCGACAGCATCGCCTCGAACCCGCGGGCCTCCGGCACCGGCTCGCCCCCGACGTCCAGCGCGCGGACCATCGCGGCCAGGCGTCGCAGCGCCGGATCCTCCTCGAGCCCGAAGCTGGCCATCAGCGTCTCGAAGGTGACCCGATCGCCCACGTGCGTGAACGCGGCGCCGTCGAAGTCGAAGCCGAGCGCGTGCTTCGGACAGTCCGAGGGCCGGGCCAGCCAGCGGAAGCGCGCCCGGCGGTCGATGAAGCGTGCGATCAGCCACGCGCTGGCGACGCGGTCCACCCAGGGCCGCGCACGGGTCGCCCAGACGCGGCCCTGGTAGCGCGAGGCGTCGAGGCGCGGGATCGCGCCCTCGGTGCCGCGGGGCTCGTCGGGCGCCAGCCTCTCCCGGATGCGGCGATCGAGGTCGAGCCAGCTCGCCTCGGCCCGCGCGCCGGCGTCGTCCGGGAAGAAGTCGATCGCCCGCACCGCCTCGAGGTCGCGCCGCAGCCTGCGCTGCAGCCGCGGCAGCTCGGCGGCCGGCGTCGACGCGAGCCCGCGGCCCACCTCCGTCCAGGCCTCGCGCAGCTCGGCGTACTCGGCGTGTCGCGAGAAGAGGGAGCGGTAGAGGCGCTCCTCCTCGGCGAGCCGAGGCCGGACCGTCATCAGCCACGCGGTGCCGCCTTCGCGCAGGCACGCGTCGGCCAGCTCCCGGAGCGCGGTCGCCCGATCCTCGCCCGCGGGCAGCAGGTACGCGCCGTCGCGCAGGGCCGCGCAGCCGAGCGCCTTGATCGCCCGCCAGATCCGCATCCGGGCCGTGGCGCTCCCGGTCGGCAGCGACACGACGAGCAGCAGCCACTCGCCGTCCGGCATCGGGGGGGCTTGATCGATCATGTAGGGAAGTCTACAGTCGTGTAAATGTATCTACAACAGATGTCCGCGCGACGGAACCCGACCCTCGCGACGCCCCGTCCGGCGCCCGGTCCGAGTCGCCCGCGCGCGGGCCCGCGGCGGACGCCGTGCGCGACGGTCCGCGCCGCCGCGCCGCCGGAGCGCATCGCGCGCACCCTCCTCGCGGGCGCGTCCGACGGGCGATCGATCCCCGGGGCGCGCCGATGAGCGCCGACCCGGCCGTCGCGGCCGCGGATCGGTCGGCGCCCGCGCCGGTCGGCTTCGGCGAAGCCTTCCGCTTCTGGCTGAAGCTGGGGTTCATCAGCTTCGGCGGCCCCGCGGGGCAGATCGCGATCATGCATCGCGAGCTGGTCGAGCGCCACCGCTGGATCTCGGAGCGCCGCTTCCTGCACGCGCTCAACTACTGCATGGTGCTTCCGGGCCCCGAAGCCCAGCAGCTCGCCACCTACATCGGCTGGCTGCTGCACGGCAAGTGGGGCGGGATCGTGGCCGGCGGCCTGTTCGTGTTGCCGTCGCTCGCGATCCTGGTCGCGCTCTCGTGGATCTACGTGCGCTTCGGCGAGGTGCCCGCCGTGGCGGCGGTGCTGAACGGCGTGAAGCCCGCGGTGGTGGCGATCGTGCTGGCCGCGGCATGGCGCATCGGCACGCGGGCGCTGCGCCATCCGCTGCTGTGGGCGATCGCCGCCGCGGCGTTCCTGGCGCTGGCGGTCTTCCACCTGCCCTTCCCGCTGGTGATTTTGGGCGCGGCCGTGGTCGGCGTCGTGGGTGCGCGCGTGGCGCCGCACATCTTCCGGGGCGCCGGACACGCGGCGAAAGCCGGCGAGCACGTGCCGTCGCTCATCGACGACGACACGCCGCCGCCCGCGCACGCGCGCTTCCGCGCGCCGCGCTTCGCCGCCATGGTCGCGGTGTTCCTGGCGATCTGGGCGGCGGCGATCGGGGCCCTGGCGCTGGCCTTCGGCGCCACCCACGACTTCACGCACATGGCGCGCTTCTTCACGCAGGCGGCGCTGCTCACCTTCGGCGGCGCCTACGCCGTGCTCCCCTACGTGCTGCAGGGCGCGGTGCATGAATACGAATGGCTCACCGCCGCGCAGATGATCGATGGCCTCGCCCTGGGCGAGACCACGCCCGGCCCGCTCATCATGGTGGT
>DASPJX010000170.1:0-2971 GCA_035628395.1 Burkholderiaceae bacterium
CGCCCATCTCGCGAAAGATCTCGACGTCGGTGCGCTCCTCGAGAAAGGCCGAGGTCACCCGCGGCGCCAGCCGATCCTGGCAGTACTGGGCCGCGGCCTCGCGCACCATGCGCTCGTCGTCCGAGAGCTGCGCGTCGAGCAAGAGCGGGTCGTCCCACTTGAAGCGCGCCGGCGCCAGGCCGCGCGCGGTGTCGGGAGCGTTCATGTCTCCGGTCCTCCTGGGGTGTCTGCGGGCCGCCCCGCGGGCCGGCCGATCCCGGATTCTAGTCCGGCACGACGGCGGTCGCCTCGATCTCCACCTTGGCGCGATCCTCGATCAGCGCGGTCACCTCGACCGCGCTCATCGCCGGATAGGCCACGCGGCCGTCGGCGCCGCGCATCAGCTCGCGATACACCGCGCCGAGCGCGCGGCCCGCCTCGAGGTACTCGCGCTTGCTGGTCAGGTACCAGGTCATCCGCACGATGTGCTCGGGGCCGCCGCCGGCCTCCTTCAGCACCGCGAGCACGTTCTCGAGCGCCTGGCGGCACTGCGCGACGAAGTCGTCGGTCTCCCAGCGGCCGTCGGGATGCCAGCCGACCTGGCCGGCGATCGAGACGAGCGTGCCGCGCGCGGCGACGCCGTTCGCGTAGCCCTTGGGGGTCGGCCAGCCGGGGGGGAGCAGCAGTCGGTTCATAGGTCGGTTCGCACCTTCCAGAGTTCGGGGAACAGCACGGTGTCGAGCATCCGGCGCAGGTAGGACACGCCCGCGGTGCCGCCGGTGCCGGGCTTGAAGCCGATGATCCGCTCGACGGTGGTCACGTGCCGGAACCGCCACTGCCGGAACGCGTCCTCGAGATCGACCAGCTCCTCGGCGAGCTCGTAGAGCGCCCAGTGCGCGGCCGGCTCGCGGTAGACCGCGAGCCACGCGGCCTCGACCGAGTCGGAGAAGGCCCGCGGCAGCGACCAGTCGCGCTCGAGCTGCGCGGCGTCGATCGGAAAGCCGCGGCGCGCGAGCAGCCGGATCGCCTCGTCGTACAGCGAGGGCTCGCGCAGCGCGGCCTCGACCTCGGCATGGCGCTCGGGGCGGTGCGCGTGCGGACGCAGCATCGTCGCGTTCTTGTTGCCGAGCATGAACTCGATCTCGCGGTACTGCGCCGACTGGAACCCCGACGAGGAGCCGAGGTGCGGGCGCATGACCGAGTACTCGGACGGCGTCAGCGTCGACAGCACGTTCCACGCCGTCACGAGCTGCTCCATCACGCGCGACACGCGCGCCAGCATCTTGAACGCCGGTGCCAATTCGTCGCGGCGGATCGCGGCGACGGCGCCGCGCAGCTCGTGCAGCGCGAGCTTCATCCACAGCTCGCTCGTCTGGTGCTGGACGATGAACAGCAGCTCGTCGTGCGACGGCGACAGCGGATGCTGCGCGCCGAGCACCGCGTCGAGCCGCAGGTAGTCCCCGTAGCTCATCGTCGAGGCGAAGTCGAGCCGCGCGCCGTGGTGCGACGAGCCCGGATCCGGGGAAGGGGAATCGCTTGGCGACGCCATGGCGGATACTTTAGACTTAAAGCAATTCGGGTGCAATCGGCGCCCGCGCAGCGCGACCGAGGAGAGCGAGCACATGCGGATCGACGTCATCGGAGGAGGGCCCGCCGGGCTGTACTCGGCCATCCTGCTGAAGAAGCGCTTCCCGGAGGCGTCGATCGAGGTCGTCGAGCGCAACCGTCCCGACGACACCTTCGGCTTCGGCATCGTGCTGTCGGACGAGACGCTCGCCAACCTGCAGCGGGCCGACGCGCCGAGCCGGCGCGAGATCGAGGCGAACTTCGCGTACTGGGACGACATCCACGTCCAGTACCGCGGCACCGTCCGCCGCTCGGGCGGCCACGGCTTCTCGGGCATCGGGCGGCTCGCGCTGCTGCGCATCCTGCAGCGTCGCGCCGAGGAGCTCGGCGTGTCGATGCGCTGGCGGACCGAGGACGAGGGCATCGCCGCGCACCGCGGCGCCGACCTGGTGATCGCGGCCGACGGCATCAACAGCGCCGTGCGCGAGGCGCACCGCGACGTGTTCGAGCCGGCGCTCGACCTGCGCTCCAACCGCTTCGTGTGGCTCGGCGCGAAGATGACGCTGCCGGGCTTCTTCTACAGCTTCCGCGAGGACGAGCACGGCGGCATCTGGAACATGCACGCCTACCAGTACCGGCCGGGCGAGTGCACGATCGTCATCGAGACCACCGACGAGGCCTGGCGCGCGTCGGGCCTCACCGTGCAGGGCGAGGCCGAGACCGCCGCCTTCGTCGAGCGGCTGTTCGCCGACGACCTGCGGGGCGCGCAGGTGCTGACCAACCGCTCGCACTGGCGCCAGTTCCCGACGATCTCGTGCCGGCGCTGGCACGCCGAGATCGACGGCGTGCCGCTCGTGCTGCTCGGCGACGCCGCGCACACCGCGCACTTCTCGATCGGCTCCGGCACGAAGCTCGCGATGGAGGACGCGATCGCGCTCGACGACGCGATCGGCGCGAAGCCCGACGACCTGCGCGCCGCGCTCGCGCTGTACGAGGCGTCGCGCCGCGACGAGGTGGGCCGCATCCAGCACTCGGCGAACGTGTCGCTCGGCTGGTTCGAGAACGTGCGCCGGTTCTTCCACATGGACCCGGTGCAGTTCGAGGTGTCGCTGCTCACCCGCAGCAAGCAGATCACCTACGAGAACCTGCGGCTGCGCGACGCGCCGCTGGTCGAGGCGGCGACGCGCTGGTGGAACCGGCAGGAGGCCGCGCGCTTCGGGGTCGCCGCGCACGGCGACCGGCCCTGGCTCGACGCGCCGCCGATGTTCGCGCCGTTCCGGCTGCGCGGGATGTGGCTGTCGAACCGCGTCGTCGTCTCGCCGATGGCGCAGTACTCGGCGGTCGACGGCGTGCCCAACGACTGGCACCTCGTGCACTACGGCTCGCGCGCGCTCGGCGGCGCGGGGCTGGTGTTCGTCGAGATGAC
>DASPJX010000171.1:0-17182 GCA_035628395.1 Burkholderiaceae bacterium
TGGTCGGCGCCGTGGCGCTTCGCGAGTTCGGCCTTCTCCTTCGAGCCCGCGGTGCCGATGACGGTGACGCCGAGCACCTTCGCCCACTGCATCGCGATCAGGCCGACGCCGCCCGCGGCGGCGTGGAACAGGATCGTCTGGCCCTTCTGCAGCTTGTACGTGCGGCGGAACAGGTACTGGACGGTCATGCCCTTCAGCATCATCGCCGCGCCGGTCTCGTAGTCGATGCCCGACGGCAGCCGCACGAGCTTGGCCGCGGGCATGTTGCGGACCTCGCTGTAGGCGCCCTGCGGCCCGCCCGCGTACGCGACGCGGTCGCCCGGCTTCACGTCGGTGACGCCCGGGCCGACGGCGACGACGTCGCCGGCGCCCTCGGTGCCGATCCCCGCCGGCAGCGGCATCGGGTACAGGCCGCTGCGGAAGTAGCAGTCGATGAAGTTCAGCCCGATCGCGCGGTGCCGGACCTGCGCCTCGCCGGGACCCGGGGGTCCGAGCTCGACGTCGACGAACTGCATCACTTCGGGACCGCCGGTCTTCTCGATGCGGATGGCCTTGGGCATGGTGGCTCCGTGGAACGCCTGGATTCGTGGGCCGCGGGGCGCGGCGACGGGTTGCGCGCGGAGTATAGCCAGCCGGGGCGGGCGTGGCCGGGACGTCCGTGCGGTGTGGCAGGATACGGAAAACCCGCCCCGCGACGCCCCCGTGCGCCCCGACCCCGACCCGTCCCTCGACGTGCTCGCCCTCGGCGAGCCGATGATCGAGTTCAACCAGACCCGCCCGGGCGACCCGCGGTTCCTGCAGGGATTCGGCGGCGACACCTCGAACGCGGCGATCGCCGCGGCCCGCAGCGGCGCGCGCGCCGGCTACCTGACCCGGCTCGGCGACGACGCGTTCGGCCGGATGCTGCTCGAGCTCTGGCGCGCCGAGGGCGTCGACGCCCGCGGCGTCTCGATCGACCCCGAGGCGCCGACCGCGGTCTACTTCGTCACCCACGGGCCCGACGGCCACGCGTTCTCGTACCTGCGCGCCGGGTCGGCGGCGAGCCGGATGCGCCCGGCCGACGTGCCGCCCGACGTCGTGCGGCGCGCGCGGATCGTCCAGGCCTCCGGCATCAGCCTCGCGATCTCGCCGGGCGCCTGCGACGCGGTGCTGCACGCGTTCGAGACGGCCCGCGCGGCGGGCGGGCGCGTCGCGTTCGACTCCAACCTGCGGCTGCGGCTGTGGCCGCTCGCCCGCGCGCGCGCGACGATCGCCGCCGCGGCGGCGCTGTCCGACTGGTTCTTCCCGAGCCTCGACGACGCGCGCGAGCTGTCCGGGCTCGACGACCCGGACGCGATCGTCGACTGGTCGCACCGGCTCGGCGCGCGGGCGGTGCTGCTCAAGCTGGGCGCCGACGGCGTGATCGCGAGCGACGGCGCGCGGCGCGAGCGGATCGCCGGCCACCGGGTCGAGGCGGTCGACGCGACCGGTGCCGGCGACTGCTTCTGCGGCGCGTGCTGCGCGCGGCTCGCCGCCGGCGACTCGCTGTGGGACGCCGCGCGCTACGCGAACGCGGCCGCCGCGCTCAGCACCACCGGCTGGGGCGCGGTCGCGCCGCTGCCGCGGCCCGAGGCGGTGCGGGCGCTGCTCGCGCGGGACGCCGGCTAGCGCGCGCGTCCGCCCGACGCGCCTCCGCCCCTCCCCTCGTCGAGGCGCCGCCGAATGCCGATCGAACGCGAGCTGAGCCTGCGGGCCGTGCTGACCGGCGTGCTGCTGGGCATCGTCCTCACGCCGTCGAACGTCTACGCCGGGCTCAAGATCGGCTGGTCGTTCAACATGTCGATCATCGCGCTGCTGGTGGGCTTCGGCTTCTGGCACGGTCTGATCGGCCGGGTGACGGGCCGGCCCGACTGGACGCTCCACGAGAGCAACATCAACCAGACGGTCGCCTCGGCCGCGGCGTCGATCGTCTCGGGCGGCCTGGTCGCCCCCATCCCGGCCTACACGCTGCTCACCGGCGAGGCGCTGCCGCCCGCGTCGATGATCGCGTGGGTGTTCTCGGTGAGCTTCCTCGGCATCTGGATCGCGTGGTACCTGCGTCCCTCGCTGATCGACGATGCCGACCTCGCCTTCCCCGAAGGCATGGCCACCGTCGAGGCGCTGACCCAGGTCTACGGCCGGGGCCGCGAGGCGGCGCAGCGGCTGGCGGCGCTGTTCGGCGCGGCCGCCCTGTCGGCCCTCGTCAAGTGGATCGACGAGTTCCAGGCGGCGCTTCCGCGCTGGGCGCCCGGCCCGCGGCTGGAGCGGCTGACCTTCACCGTCGATCCGTCGCTGCTGCTGGTCGGCTTCGGCGCGATCGTCGGGCTTCGGGTCGGGTTGTCGCTGCTGCTGGGCGCCGTGCTCGCGTGGGGCGTCGTCGCGCCGTGGCTGCTGGCGCGCGGGCTGGTGGAGCCGCCTCCCGGAAGCCGCGGGCCGCAGTTCGCGGTGCTGGTCGAATGGCTGCTGTGGCCCGGAGTGAGCCTGATGGTCTGCGCGACGCTGTCGTCGCTGGCGCTGCGCGCGTGGCGGCACCGCGCGGTCCGGCGCCCGGACCGGGCGCCGTCCGGTGCGCGCCGCCCGGAGCGCCTGCCCGCGGTCGGCCTGTGCGCGGCCGCGGCGCTGGTCGTCGCGCTGCAGGTGACGCTGTTCGGCATCGCCCCGACGATGGCGCTGCTGACCGTGCCGCTCGCGGTGTGCCTGGCCGCGGTGGCCGCGCGCGTCGTGGGCGCCACCGGCATCCAGCCGATCGGCGCGATCGGCCAGCTGTCGCAGATGAGCTTCGGCGCGATCGCGCCGGGTCAGGTGCCGCTCAACCTGATGAGCGCGAACACCGCCGGCGGCGCGGCCGGGCAGTGCACCGACCTGATGAACGACTTCAAGGTGGGCAGGCTGATCGGCGCGACGCCGTCGCGCCAGGTGATCGCCCAGTGCATCGGGATCGTCGTCGGCAGCATCGTCGGCGTGCTCGTGTACCGGGCGCTCATCCCCGATCCGCGCTCGATGCTGCTGACCGCCGAATGGCCGGCCCCGGCGGTGGCCACCTGGGCGGCGGTCGCCCGCACCCTGGACGCCGGCCTGGACGCGGTGTCGGCGAGCGTGCGCTGGGCGATGCTGCTGGGCGGCGGCGCCGGGCTGGCGCTGGGGGTGCTCGACGCGCTGCTGCCCGCGCGCCGCGCGAATCGTCTGCCGAGCGCGGCCGCGCTGGGCCTGGCCTTCGTGCTGCCGGCGTCGGTGTCGATGATGATGGCGCTCGGCGCGATCGTCGCGTGGGCGGTCGGCCGGGTCCGCCCCGGCGTCGGCGAGCGGCTCACCGTCGCCGTGGCGGCGGGGCTGATCGCCGGCGAGAGCATGGCGGGCGTCGGCGCGTCGTTCTGGCGCCTGGCTCGCGGCGGCTGAGCGCGCCGCGGCGCCGCGCGGGCGTCCCGGCCGTGCAGCCCGCGTCGTTGACGGCGAAGCGCGCCGGGCCGACACTCGGAACGCTCCGGCCGCGCGACGCCGCGACCGGAGCCCGCCCGCGGCCCGCGAACGCGCGTCGCGCGGCTCCACACCACGAGAGGAGACGCACGGATGAGATCGGCGATGCGACGTTTGGGAGCGGTGGCCGTCGCGGCCGCCGTGGTGGCCGGCTGCAGCGGCATGATGGAGGGCGCGACCGGCGGTCCGCAGGGCATGAGCTTCTTCGTGACCAGCGTCAATCCCGGCCGCGGCGGCGACCTCGGCGGGCTCGAGGGCGCCGACCGGCACTGCCAGTCGCTCGCCGCGGCGGCGGGCGCCGGCAACCGCGAGTGGCGCGCCTACCTGAGCACGCAGGGCGCGCAGCTCGCCGACTCCACCGCCGTCAACGCGCGCGACCGGATCGGCACCGGCCCCTGGCGCAACGCGAAGGGCGTCGTGATCGCCCGGAACGTCGAGGACCTGCACGGCCCGCGCAACAACCTGACGAAGGAGACCGCGCTCGACGAGCGCGGCCAGATGGTCAACGGCCGCACCGAGAAGCCGAACAAGCACGACATCCTGACCGGCTCGCGGCCCGACGGCACCGCGTTCCCCGGCGGGCAGAACGCGGACATGACCTGCGGCAACTGGACCCGCGGCGGCGACGGCTCGGCGATGACCGGCCACCACGACCGGGCCGGCCCGAACAACGCCTACCCGTGGGCGACGTCGTGGAACTCGGCCCACCCGACGACCGGCTGCAACATGGAGCGGATCCGCTCCACCGGCGGCGACGGCCTGTTCTACTGCTTCGCGGCGAAGTAGTCCGCCGCGCCGCGGCCGGACGGCGCAGCGCCCGCGCCGCGCCGCGGCCCGGGCACGCGCCCCGGCAAGCGCGCGCCCTGCGGTCCCGGCCGATCGGCCGGGACCTCCGTCAGAACGTCCCGGGGTACGCGCCGCCGTCGAGCAGCACGTTCTGCCCGGTGAAGTACGCGGCCTGCGCGCTGCACAGGAACGCGCAGAACTGGCCGAATTCCTCGGCGGTGCCGAAGCGGCGCGCGGGGATCGCCGAGCGGCGCTGCGCGGCGACCTCCTCGGGCGGGCGGCCGAGCTTCGCCGCCGCGGTCTCCGTGGTCTTGCGCAGCCGGTCGGTGTCGAACTGGCCGGGCAGCAGGTTGTTGATCGTCACGTTGTGCTCGACCGTCGTGCGCGCGACGCCGGCGACGAAGCCGGTCAGGCCGCTGCGCGCGCCGTTCGACAGGCCGAGGATGTCGATCGGCGCCTTCACCGAGCTCGACGTGATGTTGACGATCCGCCCGAAGCGGCGGGCGATCATCCCGTCGACGGTCGACTTGATCAGCTCGATCGGCGTCAGCATGTTCGCGTCGATCGCGGCGATCCACTGCTCGCGGCCCCAGTCGCGGAAGTTGCCGGGCGGCGGCCCGCCGGCGTTGTTGACGAGGATGTCGACCTGCGGGCACGCGGCGAGCGCCTCGGCGCGCCCCGCCTCGGTGGTGATGTCGCAGGCGACCGCGACGACCTTCGCGCCGGTCTCGCCGGCGATGCGCCGCGCGGCCTCCTGCAGCGGCCCGTCCGAGCGCGCGTTGATCACCACGTTGACGCCCTCGCCGGCCAGCGCGCGCGCGCAGCCGTAGCCGAGGCCCTTGCTGGCGCCGCACACCAGCGCCCACCTGCCCGAGATGCCGAAATCCATGGAGTCTCCGTGTCGTGTCGGTGCGGACCGCGCTCAGGTCCGTCTGACCGTCAGCACGAAGATGCCGACGAGGACGAGCGCGGTGCCGATCAGCTGGGCGGCGCCGATCGGCTCGCCGAGCAGCGCCGCACCCATCGCGATGGTAGCAGCCGGTCCGACCATGCCGAGCTGCGAGGCCACCGCCGAACCGACGCGCTCCACGCCGGCCATCACGAGGAACACCGGCAGCACCGTGCACGCGAGCGCGTTGACCACCGACAGCGCGTAGACCGGCGCCGGCTGCGAGACCAGCGCCGACGGCGACAGCAGCAGCGCGTGCGCGATGCAGGCGAGGCACGCGGCGGTCATCGCCCAGGCGATCATGCGCAGCGAGCCGAGCCGCTTCACCATCTCGCCGCCGGCCACGAGGTAGACCGCGTAGGCGAGCGCGCTCGCGAACACGAGCGCCGCGCCGAGCGGCACGTCGCCGCCGCCCGCCGCGGCGGCGTCGTGGCCGAAGACCACGAGCACGCCGGCGTACGCGATCGCGAGCGCCGCCCACTGCCGCGGCGCGACCGGCCGGCGCAGCACCAGCGCGCCGATCAGCACGACGAGCGTCGGGTTCAGGTACAGGATCACGCGCTCGAGCCCGGCGCTCACGTGCTGCAGCCCGAGGAAGTCGAGCCAGCTCCCGAGCCAGTAGCCGAGCACGCCGAGCCCCGCGACCCGCGGGCCGTCGCCGGGGCGCCAGGGCGAATCCTGCGCGGGCGTGCGCGCCGCGACCCAGAGCGCCACCGCGACGAAGCACGGCAGCGCGAACGCCATGCGCAGCGCCATCAGCGTCGTCGGATCGACGCCGTGCCGGTAGGCGAGCTTGACGACGATGCCCTTGCCGGCGAACAGCACGGCGCCGGCGATCGCGCAGGCGACGCCGGCGAGCCAGGTCGCGCGGTCGGGCCTCGCGACGGCGGGGGGTGCGCTCACCGGGGCGCGGCGCCGCGGCGCGTCGTCGGCGACGGGATCGGCGGCCCGGACGGGCGCGTCGGCGTCAGCGGCGCCGCCGCGTGCCGCCGCCGCCCATCAGCGTGCCGAGCACGCCGCGCACCAGCTCGCGCCCGGCGGTGGTCGCCATCGAGCGGGCGGCGCTCTTGGCCGCGGCCTCGAGCACCGAGTCGCCGCGCCCCTTGCCGCCCCCGCCCAGCAGACCGCCGAGCATGTCGCCCCAGCCGCCGCCGCCGGCCGGCGCCCCGGCGGCGCCCTCGCCCGCCGCGGCGCCCGACTGCTGCTGCGCCTGCGCGGGCGTGGTGCCCGCGCCCGTGCGGCCGCGCAGCCGCTCGTAGGCCGACTCGCGATCGACCGTCGCGTCGTAGATCCCGGCGACGACCGAGGACTTCAGCAGCGCCTGGCGCTCGGCGGGCACGATCGGCCCGAGGCGCGTCGCGGGCGGCACCACGTAGGCCCGCTCGACCACGCTCGGGCGACCCTTCTCGTCGAGGAAGGAGACCAGCGCCTCGCCGACGCCGAGCTCCGAGATCGCGGTCTCGGCGTCGAACTTCGGGTTCGCGCGCATCGTCTGGGCCGCCGCCTTCACCGCCTTCTGGTCGCGCGGCGTGAACGCGCGCAGCGCGTGCTGCACGCGGTTGCCGAGCTGGCCGAGCACGGTGTCGGGGATGTCGAGCGGGTTCTGCGTGACGAAGAAGACGCCGACGCCCTTCGAGCGCACGAGCCGCACGACCTGCTCGATCTTCTCGAGCAGCGCGCGCGGCGCGTCGGCGAACAACAGGTGCGCCTCGTCGAAGAAGAACACGAGCTTCGGCTTGTCGCGGTCCCCGACCTCGGGCAGGTTCTCGAACAGCTCCGACAGCAGCCACAGCAGGAACGCGCCGTACAGCCGCGGCGCGTTCATCAGCCGGTCGGCGGCCAGGATGTTGACGACGCCGCGACCGCTCGCGTCGGTCTGCATCAGGTCGTCGAGGTTGAGCATCGGCTCGCCGAAGAAGCGGTCGGCGCCCTGGCTCTCGAGCGCGATCACGCCGCGCTGGATCGCGCCGATCGAGGCCGCGGAGATGTTGCCGTACTCGGTGGTGAACTGCTTCGCGTTGTCGCCGACGTGCTGCAGCATCGCGCGAAGGTCCTTCGAGTCGAGCAGCAGCAGCCCGTTGTCGTCGGCGATCTTGAACACCAGGTTCAGCACGCCTTCCTGGGTCTCGTTGAGCCCGAGCATCCGCGCGAGCAGCAGCGGACCCATGTCGGAGACGGTGGCGCGCAGCGGATGGCCCTGCTCGCCGTAGACGTCCCAGAGCGTGGTCGGCAGCGCCGCGAACGCCGGCTCGGGCAGCCCGAGGCGCGCGATGCGCTCGGCGAGCTTCGGGCTCATCGTCCCCGGCTGCGACAGGCCGGTCAGGTCGCCCTTCACGTCGGCCATGAACACCGGCACGCCGATCGAGGAGAAGCGCTCGGCCATCACCTGCAGGGTCACCGTCTTGCCCGTGCCGGTCGCCCCCGTGATCAGCCCGTGCCGGTTGGCCAGCGCGGGGAGCAGGGACAGGTCGGTGTCGCCGTGGCGGGCGACGAGGAGCGGCTCGGGCATGGCGGGGCGGCCTCGATGGTAAAATCGACGGTTCTTCGGCGGCATTGCACCACCTTGCCGCGCACGCGGCAAGGTCACCGGCGCCGCTTTCCATCGAGCACGGAGTCGAGTTCGCTATGGCCGGCCATTCCAAGTGGGCCAACATCCAGCATCGCAAGGGCCGCCAGGACGAGAAGCGCGGCAAGCTCTTCACGCGGATCATCAAGGAGATCACCGTCGCCGCGAAGCTCGGCGGCGGCGACCCGAACGCCAATCCGCGCCTGCGTCTCGCGATGGAGAAGGCGTCCGACGCCAACATGCCCAAGGACACCGTCAACCGGGCGATCCAGAAGGGCGTGGGCGGCCTCGAGGGGGTCAACTACGAGGAGATCCGCTACGAGGGCTACGGCATCGGGGGCGCCGCGGTGATCGTCGACGTGATGACCGACAACCGCACGCGCACGGTGGCCGAGGTCCGGCACGCGTTCTCCAAGTACGGCGGCAACCTCGGCACCGACGGCTCGGTGGCGTTCCTGTTCACGCACTGCGGCCAGTTCGTCTTCGCGCCGGGCACCTCCGAGGACCGCGTGATGGAGGTCGCGATCGAGGCGGGCGCCGACGACGTCTCGACCGACGAGGACGGCTCGATCGAGGTGACCTGCGCGCCGAACGACTTCGCCCAGGTGAAGGCGGCGCTCGAGGCCGCCGGCCTGAAGGCCGAGATCGCCGAGATCACGATGAAGCCGACCACCGAGACCGAGCTCGCCGGCGACGACGCGCAGCGGATGCAGAAGCTGCTCGACGTCATCGAGAACCTGGACGACGTCCAGGAGGTCTTCACGAACGCGGTGCTGCCCGCATGAAGATCCTCGTCGTCGGATCGGGCGGGCGCGAGCACGCGATCGCGTGGCGGCTCGCGCGCTCGGGCCGCGTGCAGTGCGTGTACGTCGCGCCGGGCAACGGCGGCACCGCCCGCGAGCGCAACGTCGAGAACGTCCCGATCACCGAGCTGCCGGCGCTGGCCGACTTCGCCGAGCGCGAGGGCATCGCGTTCACCGTGGTCGGCCCCGAGGCGCCGCTCGCCGCCGGCATCGTCGACCTGTTCCGGGCGCGCGGGCTGCGGATCTTCGGGCCGACGAAGGCCGCCGCGCAGCTGGAGTCGTCGAAGGACTTCGCCAAGGCGTTCATGAAGCGCCACGGCATCCCGACGGCCGACTACCGGACGTTCACCGACCCGGCGGCGGCGCACGCCTACGTGGACCGGCGCGGCGCCCCGATCGTCGTCAAGGCCGACGGGCTCGCCGCCGGCAAGGGCGTGGTCGTGGCGACCACCGTCGAGGAGGCGCACGCCGCGATCGACGCGATGCTGGTCGACGACCGCATGGGCGCGGCCGGCGCGCGCGTCGTGATCGAGGACTTCCTGCAGGGCGAGGAGGCGAGCTTCATCGTCCTCGTCGACGGACGCAACGTGCTCGCGCTCGCCTCGAGCCAGGACCACAAGCGGCTGCAGGACGGCGACCGCGGCCCGAACACCGGCGGCATGGGCGCCTACTCCCCCGCCCCGGTCGTCACGCCCGAGGTCCACGCGCGCGCGCTGCGCGAGATCATCGTGCCGACCGTGCAGGGGATGGCCGCCGACGGCATCCCGTTCACCGGGTTCCTGTACGCGGGCCTGATGATCGACGCGGGCGGCCGGCCGCGCACGCTCGAGTTCAACTGCCGGATGGGCGATCCCGAGACGCAGCCGATCATGGCGCGCATCAAGAGCGACCTCACCGAGGTGTTCGAGCACGCGATCGCCGGCACGCTCGATCGCGTCGAGATCGAGTGGGACCGCCGCACCGCGCTCGGCGTCGTGCTCGCCGCCGGCGGCTACCCCGACGCGCCCCGCCAGGGCGACGCGATCGAGGGCGTCGAGCCCGGCGCGTCGGTCGCCGAGGACTGTCTGGTGTTCCACGCGGGCACGCGGCTCGACGGCGAGGTGCTGCGCACCGCCGGCGGCCGGGTGCTGTGCGTGACCGCGCTCGGCGATTCGGTCAAGATCGCGCAGGCGCGCGCCTACGGCGTCGTCGACGGCATCCGCTTCGACGGCATGCAGTGCCGCCGCGACATCGGGCACCGCGCGCTCGCGCGCAGGGCGCCCGCCCCGAAGAAGCCCTGACGGCGCCGCGAGCGGCCGAGGAAGGCCCGTGACGAACGAGCGCAGCCCCCGTCTCCCGACCTCGCCGGTCGACACCGCCGCGGTGCGCGGCTACCTGCTCGACCTGCAGGCGCGGATCGTCGCCGGGCTCGAGGCGCTCGAGGGCCGGCCCTTCCTCGTCGACCGCTGGGACCGGCCCGAGGGCGGCGGCGGCGTGTCGCGCGTGATCGAGGACGGCACCGTGTTCGAGCGCGCGGGCGTGCTGTTCTCGCACGTGCGCGGCGACCGGCTGCCGCCGTCGGCGTCGGCGCACCGCGGCAACCTCGCCGGGCGCGCGTTCGAGGCGACCGGCGTGTCGCTGGTGCTGCACCCGCGCAATCCGTACGTACCCACCGTGCACCTGAACGTGCGCTGCTTCGTCGCCGCGGCCCGTCCCGAGGCCGCGCCGGGCACGCCCGACGGCGAGCCGGTCTGGTGGTTCGGCGGCGGCATGGACCTGACGCCCTACTACCCGTTCGAGAAGGACGTCGTGCGCTTCCATTCGGCGTGCCGGGACGCGCTCGCGCCGTTCGGCCCCGACCTGCACCCGCGCTTCAAGAAGTGGTGCGACGAGTACTTCTTCCTGAAGCACCGCGGCGAGCCGCGCGGCGTCGGCGGCATCTTCTACGACGACTTCGCCGAGCTCGGCTTCGAGCGCTCGTTCGCGATGACGCGCAGCGTCGGCGACGCGTTCCTCGACGCGTACGCCCCGATCGTCGAGCGCCGCAGGGACACGCCGTACGGCGAGCGCGAGCGCGACTTCCAGGCGTACCGGCGCGGCCGCTACGTCGAGTTCAACCTCGTCTTCGACCGGGGCACGCTGTTCGGCCTGCAGTCGGGCGGGCGCACCGAGTCGATCCTGGTGTCGATGCCGCCGGTCGTGAAGTGGCGCTACGGCTGGCATCCGGCGCCGGGCACGCCCGAGGCGCGGCTGTACGACGAGTTCCTCCGGCCGAAGGACTGGGTGTGACCGCCCCGCCGGGCGCGTCGACGGCGCGCCGGCGCGTCGGGTTCGTCGGCGGCACCTTCGATCCGCCGCACGTCGGCCATCTGGCGCTCGCGCGCGCGGCGCGCGACGCGCTGGCCCTCGACGAGCTGCGGCTCGTGCCCACCGGGCGCTCGTGGCAGAAGGCCGAGGCCGGCGCGAGCGCCGAGCAGCGGCTCGAGATGGCGCGGCTGGCGATCGCCGCGCTGCCGGCGGCCGAGCGGCTGTCGGTCGACGACCGCGAGGTGCGCCGCGAGGGGCCGACCTACACCGTCGAGACGCTCGCCGGGCTGCGCGCCGAGCTCGGGCCGGAGCCGGCGATCGTGCTCGTGCTCGGCAGCGACCAGCTGCGCAACCTGTCGACCTGGCACCGCTGGCGAGAGCTGTTCGACCACGCGCACGTGGCGGCCACGCAGCGCGAGCGCGTCGCGCTCGACGGGCTCGTCCCCGAGCTCGAGGCCGAGCTCGCGCGCCGCGGACGCGACGCGCTGCCCGACGCGCCCGCCGGATCGATCGTGCTGTTCCGGATGCCGGCGGTCCCGGTGTCGGCCACCGCCCTGCGTGCGCAGCTGGGCCGCGGCGAGCGCCCCGACGGGCTGTCGCCCCCCGCGGTTCTCGACTATATTGAAACGCACCGGCTGTATCGCCGGGCTCCACGGATCTGAGGATGGACCTGAAGAAACTGCAGCGTGTGGTGATCGATGCGCTCGAGGACGTGAAGGCGCAGGACATCCGGGTGTTCAACACCACCGAGCTGACCAGCCTGTTCGACCGGATCGTGATCGCGAGCGGAACCTCCAACCGCCAGACGCGCGCGCTCGCCGCGAGCGTGCGCGACGCGGTCAAGGAGCGCGGCGGGGACGTGATCTCCGTCGAGGGCGAGGACACCGGCGAATGGGTGCTCGTCGACCTCGGCGACGTGGTCGTGCACATCATGCAGCCCAACATCCGCGCGTACTACAACCTCGAGGAGATCTGGGGCGGCAAGCCGGTGCGCGTGAAGCTCGGCGCCGACACCCGCGTCGCCTCCCGCGCGGCGGCCTGATCCGGCGCCCGCCGGCCCGCGCGCGCCGATGCTGCTGCGCGTGATCGCGGTCGGCACGCGGATGCCCGCCTGGGTCGACCAGGCGGTCGACGAGTTCTCGCGCCGCATGCCGCCCGAGCTGCGCATCGAGTGGCGGGCCGTCAAGGCCGAGTCGCGCACCGGCGGCGGCAGCCCCGCCCAGTGGAAGGCCCGCGAGGCGCAGCGCATCCGCGAGGCGGTGCCCGCGGGCGCGCGGCTCGTGGTCCTCGACGAGCGCGGCGCCGACCTCGACAGCGCGAGGCTCGCCGCGCGGCTCGCCGGCTGGCGGCGCGAGGCGCAGGCGGTCGCGATCGTGATCGGCGGCCCCGACGGCATCGACGACGCGCTGAAGGCGCAGGCGCACGAGACGCTGCGGCTGTCCTCGCTGACGCTGCCGCACGCGCTGGTTCGGGTGGTGCTCGCCGAGCAGCTGTACCGCGCGTGGTCGATCGGCAGCGGTCATCCGTACCATCGCGACTGACCTGACCACCGCCCCGCCCCCGTCCCGACCGTGACCGACTCCCCGCGCTCCGACTTCGTCTGGCTCGCCTCGCAGAGCCCCCGCCGCCAGGAGCTGCTGCGCCAGATCGGCGTGCGCTTCGAGCTGCTCGCCCCCGGCCCCGACGAGGACGCCGAGGCGCTCGAGGCGCTGCGCCCGCACGAGTCGCCGACCGCCTACGTCGAGCGCGTGACGCTCGCGAAGGCGCAGGCCGCGCGCGAGCGGCTCGCCGCGCGCGGCGGCACGCCCGCGCCGGTGCTGGTCGCCGACACGACGGTCGCCGTCGGCGGCACCATCCTCGGCAAGCCCGCCGACGACGACGACGCGCGGCGGATGCTCGCGCTGCTCGCCGGGCGCGGCCACCGGGTGCTCACCGCGGTCGCCGTCGTGCGCGGCGCGCGCGTCGAGCACCTGCTCCAGGTCTCGCGCGTGCGCTTCGCGCGGCTCGCGCCCGCCGAGATCGACGCCTACGTCGCCAGCGGCGAGCCGCGGGGCAAGGCGGGCGCGTACGCGATCCAGGGGCTCGCGGCCGCGTTCGTGCGGCGCATCGAGGGGAGCCACTCCGGTATCATGGGCCTGCCCCTGTTCGAGACCGCGGCGCTGCTGCGTCGCGCCGGGGTCGCCTCCGCGGGTCCCGTCCGATGACCGAAGACATCCTGGTGAACGTGACGCCCTTCGAGGCGCGGGTCGCCCTGATCCAGCAGGGCGCGGTCCAGGAGCTGCATCTCGAGCGCACCGCCACGCGCGGGCTCGTCGGCAACATCTACCTCGGCAAGGTCTCGCGCGTGCTGCCCGGCATGCAGTCGGCCTTCATCGACATCGGCCTCGAGCGCGCGGCGTTCCTGCACGTCGCCGACCTCTGGCAGTCGCGCGGCAACGGCGCGCCGGTGCCGATCGAGAAGCTGCTCTACGAGAGCCAGCCGCTGCTCGTGCAGGTGATCAAGGACCCGATCGGCACGAAGGGCGCGCGGCTGTCCACGCAGATCAGCATCGCCGGGCGGCTGCTCGTGTACCTGCCGCAGGATCCGCACATCGGCGTGTCGCAGCGCATCGGCAGCGAGACCGAGCGCGCGCAGCTGCGCGAGAAGATCCAGCGGCTGATGCCCGCCGACGAGAAGGGCGGCGTGATCGTGCGCACGATGGCCGAGGAGGCGCCCGACGAGGCGCTGCTCGCCGACATCGAGTACCTGCGCAAGCGCTGGCGCCAGATCCTCGACGGCAGCAAGGCGTCGTCGGCGCCCGCCCTGCTCTACCAGGAGCTCGGGCTCACGCAGCGCGTGCTGCGCGACATCGCCAGCGAGGCGACCGCCGGCATCGTCGTCGACGCGCCCGCGGCGTTCGACGAGCTGCACGAGTTCGCGAAGGTCTACATGCCGTCGCTGCTGCCGAAGCTGCGCCGCTACGGCGGCGAGCGGCCGCTGTTCGACCTGCACGGCGTCGAGGAGGAGCTCGAGCGCGCGCTCGCGCGGCGCGTCGACCTGAAGTCGGGCGGCTACCTGATCATCGACCAGACCGAGGCGATGACGACGATCGACGTCAACACCGGCGGCTACGTCGGCGGGCGCAACTTCGACGACACGATCTTCCGCACCAACCTCGAGGCCGCGCACGCGATCGCCCGCCAGCTGCGGGTGCGCAACCTCGGCGGCATCATCATCATCGACTTCATCGACATGACGAGCGCCGAGCACCGCGACGCGGTGCTGCTCGAGCTGCGCCGCGCGCTCGCGCGCGACCGCACCAAGTCCTCGGTCAACGGCTTCACCTCGCTCGGCCTCGTCGAGATGACGCGCAAGCGCACCCGCGAGTCGCTCGCGCACGTGCTGTGCGAGCCCTGCGCGACCTGCGGCGGCAAGGGCGAGCTGCGCACCGCGCGCACCGTCTGCTACGGGATCATGCGCGAGATCCAGCGCGAGGCGCGCCAGTTCAACCCGCGCGAGTTCAGGATCCTCGCCTCGCAGTCGGTGGTCGACCTGTTCCTCGAGGAGGAGTCGCAGCATCTCGCCTCGATCGGCGACGCGATCGGCAAGCCGATCTCGCTGCAGGTGGAGTCGCTGTACTCGCAGGAGCAGTACGACATCATCCTGATGTGAGAAGGTCGTGACGGAGCGCCGCGCCGGGCCGCTTCCGGCACGGGCCGACGGCCCCGCTCCCGACACGACTCCGGCGATCGTCGGCATACTTCGCGTTTCTCCAACGCCGAAGGCCCGTCGACGATGAACAGCGCCCGCCCGACCGACACCCCGACCCGCCCCGACCGCCGCCGCCTGCTGCTGGGCGCCGCCTCCGCCCCGGTGCTCGCGATGCCGGCGCTCGCGCGGGCGCAGACCACCAACTCGCCGAACTTCGTGCCGCAGGTCGGTCAGGCGGGCAAGGACGTGATCTGGGTGCCCACGCCCGACGGGCTGGTCGACCGGATGCTGCGGATGGCGCAGGTCGGCCCGAACGACCGCGTGGTCGACCTCGGCGCCGGCGACGGCAAGATCGTCATCGCCGCGGCGCGCGACTTCGGCGCGAACTCGCTCGGCGTCGAGTTCAATCCCGACATGGTCGCGCTGGCGCGCCGCAACGCGGAGCGCGCGGGCGTGGCCGGCCGCGCCCGATTCGAGCAGGGCGACATCTTCAAGGTCGACTTCACCGACGCGAGCGTCGTCACGATGTACCTGCTGCCCAGCCTGAACATGAAGCTGCGCCCGCAGCTGCTGCGCATGCGGCCCGGCACGCGGCTCGTCACCCACCAGTTCACGTTCGGCTCGTGGGAGCCGGACGACTCGTCGACGGTCGACGGGCGCCCGGGGTACCTGTGGATCGTGCCGGCGCCGGTCGGCGGCGGCTGGAAGATGACCACGACCGACGGGCGCGGCAACTCGGAGGCGATGCTGTCGTTCACGCAGGCGTTCCAGCAGGTCGGCGCCACCGCGCGGATGTCGTCGATGGAGGGCAAGCTGCGCTCGGTGCGCCTGAGCGGCGACCGGCTGTCGTTCGAGCTGATGGACGACAGGGGCGTGCTGCGCGCCTACGACGGCCGCGTCGCCGGCGACCGCATCGAGGGCTCGACGCGCGCGGTCGACGGCACCGCCGGCACCTTCAGCGCCTCGCGCACCAGCCCCGCGACGCCGGTCGACGGCGGCCGGGAGTGACCGGAGCGTCGCGCACGTCCGGGGGGACGCGCGCGACGCCGCCCCGGTGGGCACGGACGTTGCCGCTCGGGCGGCGTCCACCGCCGAGGAGCGCACCATGTCGACGAGCGAGACCCCCGCCTTCAACGCCCCGTCCTCGAGCGCCGCGCCGGGCTTCGTGAAGGACATCGCGGCGATCCGCGAGCGCGCCCGCAGCACGATGCGCGACGGCGCGGTCACCCCGAACTACGGGCTGGACACCGACACGGTGGTCCGCCTGCTGAACGACGCGCTCGCCACCGAGATCGTCTGCACGCTGCGCTACCGGCGCCACTACTTCTGCGCCGAGGGCATCCACTCCGAGGCGGTCAAGGCGGAGTTCCTCGAGCACGCGAACCAGGAGCTCGCGCACGCGGACCGGATCGCCGAGCGCATCGTCCAGCTCGGCGGCTCGCCCGACCTGCGGCCCGACACGCTCGCCGGTCGCAGCCACGCCGAGTACGTCGAGGGCACCACGCTGCGCGAGATGATCGAGGAGAACCTGGTGGCCGAGCGGATCGCGATCGAGACCTATCGCGAGATGATCCAGTTCCTGTCCGACCGCGATCCGACGACGCGGCGGATGCTCGAGGAGGTGCTCGCCGACGAGGAGGAGCACGCCGACGACATGGGCAGCCTGCTCAAGCAGGTGCCGGGGAACTGAGGTCGGGCGACCGGGGCCGGGCGCCGCGGCCGCACGACCCGCGCCGCACGACCCGCGCCGCGCGACCCGCGCCGCACGACCGGCACCGCGCGACTGGCACCGCACGACTCGCGCCGCGCGACCCGAGCCGCACGACGTCGCCCGGGTGACGGACCGCGCCGGATCCGACGCGCCGGGCCGGCCTCAGCCCTTCTTCTCGCGGGGCACCCGGCCCATCAGGTAGAACTCCGGGTTCGGCATCATGCCCACGGCGTTCGCGAGCCGGTTCGACATCGCGAAGAACGCCGCGATCGACGCGACGTCCCAGGCGTCCTCGTCGGACAGGCCGTGCGCGTGCAGCTCGGCGAAATCGGCCTCCCCGAGCGCGCGCGAGTCGAGCGCGACCTTCATCGCGAAGCCGACGATCGCGCGCTGGCGCGGCGTCAGGTCGGCCTTGCGCCAGTTGACGGCGAGCTGGTCGGCGATCAGCGGGTTCTTCTCGTAGATCCGCAGGATCGCCCCGTGCGCGACGACGCAGTACAGGCAGTCGTTCGCGCCGCTGGTGGCGACCACGATCATCTCGCGCTCGCCCTTGGTCAGCGCGCCCTCCTTCAGCATCAGCGCGTCGTGGTAGGCGACGAACGCCCTGAACTCGGCGGGCCGGCGCGCGAGCTTCAGGAACACGTTCGGCACGAAGCCCGCCTTCTCCTGGACCGCGAGCAGCTGCTCGCGGATGTCGTCGGGCAGCGCGTCGAGGGCGGGCAGCGGGTAGCGGTCGGTGGTCATCGTCGTCTCCGGGATCGACGACGAGCCTACACCATCGTCCTCAGCCCGGTCGCCAGCTCGGCGGCGGCGCCGGCGGCGCGCCCGGCGGCGGGGCGGCCGGTGCCGCCGCGGGGCTGGTCGTCGGCACGCCGGCGTACATGAGCCCCGAGCAGGC
>DASPJX010000172.1:0-2664 GCA_035628395.1 Burkholderiaceae bacterium
GTCGGGCGTGTGCATGCCGGCGAGCCGCCGGCCGCGCCGCGCAGGTCGCGGTCGGTGGCCGCCTGGTTGACCTGCACCCAGCCCACGCGCGTTCCGCTCGACGCCGCTCGCGGAGGTGCGCGAGAACACCACGCGACGCCGAGACCGGCCGCGCCGGCGCCGGCACCGGCGGCGGCTACCTCGCCCACGGCCTCCGGCGCGCCCCGCCTCGTCACCGTCGACGTGCCCGACATCGGCGACTTCAAGGACGTCGAGGTCATCGAGCTGCTGGTCAAGCCCGGCGACACGGTGAAGGTCGACCAGAGCCTGATCACGGTGGAGTCCGACAAGGCCTCGATGGAGATCCCGTCCTCGACGGCGGGCGTGCTGAAGGAGCTGAAGGTCGCGATCGGCGACCGCGTCGCGCAGGGCACGCCGCTCGCGGTCGTCGAGACCTCGGACGCCCCGGCGACGGTGGGCGCGGCGGCGTCGGTCGAGCGCAGCGCCGCCGGCCGTCCGCAGCCGCCCGACGAGGGTCCGGTCGAGAACAGCGAGGACTCGGGCGGGCAGGGGGCGGAGCTGCCGGCCGGAGCCGAGACGGTCCCGGCCGGGCAGGCCGAGGCGACGCCCGCCGCCGGGATGCCCCAGCGCGTGCCGCCGGTGCCCGCCGAGCCGGCGGAGGACGCGGCGCACGTGGTCAAGCCGCACGCCTCGCCCTCGGTGCGCAAGTTCGCCCGCGAGCTCGGCGTCGACCTGTCGCGCGTGCGAGGCAGCGGCCCGAAGCAGCGGATCCTGCACGAGGACGTGCAGGCGTACGTCAAGCAGGCCGTCGCGCAGGCGACCGGGGCGCCCGCCGCCGCCGCCGCGGCCGCGCCCGCGGCCGACTCGGGCGCCGGCCTCGGCCTGCTGCCCTGGCCGAAGGTGGACTTCGCGAAGTTCGGCCCGATCGAGACGAAGCCGCTGCCGCGGATCCGGAAGATCTCGGCGGCGAACCTGCACCGCAACTGGGTGATGATCCCGCACGTCACCAACCACGAGGACGCGGACGTCACCGACCTCGAGGCGTTCCGGGTGCGCCTGAACAAGGAGAACGAGAAGTCGGGGCCGAAGCTCACGATGCTCGCCTTCCTGGTGAAGGCCTGCGTGCACGCGCTGAAGCGCTTCCCCGAGTTCAACGCGTCGCTCGAGGGCGACGCGCTGGTGCTCAAGCGCTACTGGCACGTCGGGTTCGCGGCCGACACCCCGAACGGGCTGGTCGTGCCGGTGATCCGCGACGCCGACCGCAAGGGGGTGGGCGAGATCGCGACCGAGACCTCGGAGCTCGCCCGCAAGGCGCGCGACGGCAAGCTGTCGCCGGCCGACATGCAGGGCGGCACGTTCTCGATCTCGAGCCTCGGCGGCATCGGCGGCACCGGCTTCACGCCGATCGTCAACGCCCCCGAGGTCGCGATCCTGGGCGTGAGCCGGACGGTGACGAAACCGGTGTGGAACGGCTCGGCGTTCGAGCCCCGCCTGATCCTGCCGCTGTCGCTCTCGTACGACCACCGGGTCATCGACGGGGCCGCGGCCGCCCGGTTCAACGCCCATCTGGCCACGCTTCTGGCGGATTTCCGGAGGGTGATGCTGTGAGCGGCGCAGGCGAGAATCCGCGCTCGTTCTCTCTCCCGTACTGGAACACGCCTTGACCACCATCGTCGTCGTCAGGAAGAAGGACCGCATCGCCATCGGTGCGGACACGCTCGTCACCTTCGGCGAGACCCGCCTGCCGGGCGACTACGAGGCCAACGACAAGATCATCCGCGTCGCCGATTCGTACATCGGGCTCGCCGGCAGCACCGCGCACTTCGAGGTGCTGCGGCGCGTGCTCGGCTCGATGGACCGGCCCCGCCTGCATTCGCGCCACGAGGTGTTCGAGACCTTCCTGCGCGCGCACCAGGTGCTCAAGGAGCAGTACTACCTGAACCCGAAGGAAGAGGACGACGATCCGTACGAGAGCTCGCAGATCACCGCGCTGATCGCGAACCCGAGCGGCATCTACGGCGTCTACTCGTACCGCGAGGTGTTCAGCTTCGAGCGGTTCTGGGCGATCGGCTCGGGCCGCAACTTCGCGCTCGGCGCGATGTACGCGGCCTACGGCGGCGCCCGCAGCGCGCGCCAGATCGCCCAGATCGGCGTCGACGCCGGCTCGGAGTTCGACAAGAGCTCCGCGGGCCCGAACCGCGTCTTCGACTTCGAGATCGTCCCGGCCTGAGCGAGCGCCTCGCCTCGGGCCTTCCTCGCACGACACCACAGAGAAAGAAGTGCCCATGGCGTCCATCGAGCTCCGCGTTCCGAACATCGGCGACTTCGCCGACGTCGAGGTCATCGAACTGCTGGTGAAGCCCGGCGACGTCGTCGCCGTCGACCAGAGCCTGATGACCGTCGAATCGGACAAGGCCTCGATGGAGATCCCCTCGGCCGCCGCCGGTCGGATCGCCGAACTCCGGGTCGCGATCGGCGACAAGGTGTCCGAGGGCAGCGTGATCGCGATGCTCGAGGCGCAGGCCGACTCGCCGGCCCCCGCTCCGGCGGCGCCGGCCGGCGCGCCCGCCGCGACGGCCGCCGGCGCTCCCACGACGCCGTCCGCGCCTGCGGCGCCCGCACCGTCCGCGCCCGCATCGTCCGCACCGTCCGCACCGTCCGCAC
>DASPJX010000173.1:0-2845 GCA_035628395.1 Burkholderiaceae bacterium
GGAGGGTTCTCCAGGGGAGGCTCGTCAGCGGCATCTGAGGCCGATCCGCGACGTTTCAAGCATACGCCGATTCCGGGGGCGGACCGGCGCCGCCCACGGGCGCCGAAGGGCCGGACAGGACGGCTCCGCGGGCGCGATTTCGATCCTGAGCGGGATCGCGCGGGCTTGGAATCGGGGAAAGTCCTCGGCCGAGTCGGCGGAGGCGGCGGTCGGCCGACGGGCGGTGCCCGTCGGGGGCGGCGCGGGCCGGCGCCCGCGCCGGGCTCACTTGGAGCCGGCGACCTTGGGTGCGTCGGCGTAGATGATCAGCGGCTTGCCGTCGGCCTCGATCGCGTTCTCCTCGATGACGACCTTCTGCACGTTCTGCATGCTCGGCAGCTCGTACATGATGTCGAGGAGGACGTGCTCGAGGATCGAGCGCAGGCCGCGCGCGCCGGTCTTGCGCTTGAGCGCCTTGCGGGCGATCGCCTGCAGGGCCGCGGGCCGCACCTCGAGCTCGGCGCCCTCCATCGAGAAGAGCCGCTGGTACTGCTTGACCAGCGCGTTCTTGGGCTCGATCAGGATCTCGACCAGCGCGGCCTCGTTCAGCTCGTCGAGCGTGGCCACCACCGGCAGCCGGCCGACCAGCTCGGGGATCAGGCCGAACTTGATCAGGTCCTCGGGCTCGGCCTCGCGCAGCACCGCGCCGACCGCGCGCTCGGACGCGCTGCGGACCTCGGCGCCGAAGCCGATGCCGCTGCGCTCGGAGCGGTTGCGGATCACCTTCTCGAGGCCGTCGAACGCGCCGCCGCAGACGAACAGGATGTTCGTCGTGTCGATCTGCACGAAGTCCTGGTTCGGATGCTTGCGCCCGCCCTGCGGCGGCACCGAGGCGATCGTGCCCTCGATCAGCTTGAGCAGCGCCTGCTGCACGCCCTCGCCCGAGACGTCGCGGGTGATGCTCGGGTTGTCGGACTTGCGGCTGATCTTGTCGATCTCGTCGATGTAGACGATGCCGTTCTGGGCCTTCTCGACCTCGTAGTTGCAGGCCTGCAGCAGCTTCTGGATGATGTTCTCGACGTCCTCGCCGACGTAGCCCGCCTCGGTCAGCGTGGTGGCGTCGGCGATCACGAAGGGAACGTTCAGCAGCCGCGCGAGCGTCTGGGCGAGCAGCGTCTTGCCGCTGCCGGTCGGGCCGACGAGCAGGATGTTGCTCTTGGCGAGCTCGACGTCGTCCTTCTTGCCCTTGTGGCGCAGCCGCTTGTAGTGGTTGTACACCGCGACCGACAGGATCTTCTTCGCGTTGTCCTGACCGATCACGTACTGGTCGAGGATCGCGCAGATCTCGTAGGGGGTGGGCAGCCCCGACTTGACCGCGGCCTGCGTGTCGGCCTGGGTCTCGTCGCGGATGATGTCGTTGCAGAGCTCGATGCACTCGTCGCAGATGAAGACCGAGGGTCCCGCGATGAGCTTGCGCACCTCGTGCTGGCTCTTGCCGCAGAACGAGCAGTACAGCAGCTTCTCGCTCGATCCCTTCTTCTCCGACATGCTCGCTCCGCGTTTCGATCGTGGGGGCCGCGCCGGCCGGCGCGGCCCGCGGCGTCAGGCCGACGCCGCCTCGGTGCGGCTGTTCAGCACCCTGTCGATCAGTCCGTAGCTTACCGCATCTTCCGCGGCCATGAAGTTGTCCCGGTCGGTGTCGCGCGCGATGCGCTCGACGGGCTGACCGGTGGCCTCGGCGAGCAGGCGGTTGAGCCGCTCGCGCAGGTACAGGATCTCCTTGGCCTGGATCTCGATGTCCGACGCCTGGCCCTGCGCGCCGCCCGAGGGCTGGTGGATCATGATCCGCGAGTTGGGCAGCGCGTATCGCTTGCCCTTCGAGCCGGCCGCGAGCAGGAACGCGCCCATGCTCGCCGCGATGCCCATGCACAGCGTCGAGACGTCCGGCTTGATGAACTTCATCGTGTCGTACATCGCGAGGCCCGCCGACACCGAGCCGCCGGGCGAGTTGATGTACAGGCTGATGTCCTTGTCCGGGTTCTCCGACTCGAGGAAGAGCAGCTGGGCCACGACGAGATTGGAGATCTGGTCCATCACCGGGCCGACCAGGAAGATCACCCGCTCGCGCAGCAGACGCGAGTAGATGTCGTACGCCCGCTCGCCGCGGCCGCTCTGCTCGATCACGATCGGCACCATGCCCAGTCCCTGCGGCTCCTGCCGCTGCGACAGGTGGGCGTTCACCAGGTCCTCGACCAGGCTGTTGAAGGTCATCGTCGTCCTTTCGCGTGGGAAGGTTCGCCCGTCACTGGGCGGCCATCAGTTCCTCGAAGCTCACCGGGGCGTCCTCGACGCGGGCCTTCGCCAGCACCCAGTCGACGACGTTCTGCTCGACGACCAGCGCCTCGACCTCGGCGAGCCGCTCGCGGTCGCTGAAGTACCACCGGATCACCTCGCCGGGGTTGTCGTAGGACTGGGCGAACTCCTCGATCTGCTTGCGCAGCTGGTCGGGCTTGGCCTGCAGGCCGTTCGACTTGACGATCTCCCCGACGATCAGGCCGAGGCGCACGCGCTTCTCGGCGGTCTCGGCGAACGCCTCGGGCGGGATCGGCAGGTCCTTGACGTCCATGCCGCGCTGCTTGAAGTCCTCGCGGGCGCGCTCGGCCAGGCTGCGCGACTCGGCCTCGAGCAGCGCCTTCGGGATCTCGATCGCGGCGAGCTGCGGCAGCGCGTCCATCACCGCGGCCTTCGTGCGGCCGCGCAGGCGCTGGCCGACCTCGCGCTCGAGGTTGCGGCGCACGTCGGCGCGCAGCGTCTCGACGCTGCCGTCGGCCACGCCGAGCTGCTTGGCGAACTCGGCGTCGACCTC
>DASPJX010000174.1:0-5967 GCA_035628395.1 Burkholderiaceae bacterium
CCGCGGCAGCCCTCGGTGAGCAGCACGCCCGCGCCGGCCACGCCGGTCGGGTGGAACTGCCAGAACTCCATGTCCTCGAGCGGGATGCCCGCCCGGGTGGCCATGCCCATGCCGTCGCCGGTGTTGATGAAGGCGTTGGTCGAGGCGGCCCAGATCCGGCCCGCGCCGCCGGTGGCGAGCACGGTGACCTTGGCCTCGAGGATCATGACCTCGCCGGTCTCCATCTCGAGCGCGACCACGCCGACCACGGCGCCCTCGGCGTCGCGGACGAGGTCGAGCGCCATCCACTCGACGAAGAACTGGGTGCGGGCCCGCACGTTGCGCTGGTACAGCGTGTGCAGCATCGCGTGGCCGGTCCGGTCGGCCGCGGCGCACGCGCGCTGCACCGGCTTCTCGCCGAAGTTGGCGGTGTGGCCGCCGAACGGGCGCTGGTAGATCGTGCCGTCGGCGTTGCGGTCGAACGGCATGCCGAAATGCTCGAGCTCGTAGACGACCTGAGGCGCCATCCGGCACATGTACTCGATCGCGTCCTGGTCGCCGAGGTAGTCGGAGCCCTTGACGGTGTCGAACATGTGCCAGTACCAGTTGTCCTCGCTCATGTTGCCGAGCGACGCCCCGATGCCGCCCTGCGCGGCGACGGTGTGCGAGCGCGTGGGGAACACCTTGGACAGGACGGCGACGTTGTAGCCGGCCTCGGCGAGCTGCAGCGAGCAGCGCATGCCGGAGCCGCCGGCCCCGACGATGACCGCGTCGAACCGACGACGCGGCAGGCCGTTCGCGAGTTGATTCAGGACTTCGGCCAACTCAGACTCTCCACAGGATGATGACCGCCCACACGGCGTACGAGAACAGCAGGATCAGCGTGCCGAGCGTGGCCACGAGACGCAGCCCGGTCGGCTTGAAGTAGTCCATGTAGATGTCCCGCGTGCCCACCCAGGTGTGGTAGACGAGCGAGAGCACCGCCATCACGGTGGCGACCTTCATCCAGACGTTCGAGAACAGCGCGGCCCAGCTGCCGTAGTCGAGCTCGCGGGTGAACAGCACCGCGCCCAGCAGCAGCAGCGTGTAGACGAGCAGCACGACCGCGGTCACGCGCTGCATCAGCCAGTCGCGCAGCCCGTAGTGGGCGCCGACGACGATCCGACGGGTGGTCATCTCAGAAGGCTCCGAACAGCTTGAGGGCGATGACGAGGGTGATCAGCACGGTGATCGCGAGCACGGCGGTGGCCGACTTCGACGCGGCGAACTTCTGGATGCCGACGTGGCGGTCGAGCAGCAGGTACCGGATGCCGGCCACGGTGTGGTGCACGTACGCCCAGATGATCGCGAGCAGCACCAGCTTGCCGGGCACGCTGCCGACGATCGCGCGGTACGACTGGAAGCTGATCTCGCTGGTCAGGCTCTGCTGGAACAGGTACAGCACGAACGGGATGCCGACCAGGAACAGCAGCGAGCCGCTGATGCGGTGCAGGATCGACACGATGCCCGGCGGCGGCAGCCGGTAGTGCAGGATCTGCGTGACGTGGATGTTCCGGTACTGGGGACGCGCTTTCTGGGCGGCGATATCGGCCATGGCTCTCTCGGGGGGCACTCGTACGGGAAGACGCGCCGCGGCGCCGGATGTTGCACCGCGACTTCGAAGTCCGCGGCGCCCGGCCCGGGCAAAACCGTCCTATTCTGACGCAATTCTCGCGTCGCACCAATTCATCAGTTCAGCTCGTTGAAATAATGGTGGCGCCGGGTCACGTACCAGCCGCGACGCACCTCCACCGGCCGGTCGCCGTAGCTGGTGGAGATGCGCTCGACGAGCAGCAGCGGGCTGCCCGGCTCGACCGCGAGCACCCCGGCCTCCTCCGGCCCGGCCGAGACCGCCCTCACCCGCTCGCTCGCGCGCACGAGCCGGGTGCCGTACTCGGCCTCGAGCAGCGCGTACAGCGGGCCGGTGTAGGCGTTCAGCCGCTCGGCGGTCAGGCCCTTGAACGGCGCGCCGGGCAGCCAGATCTCGTCGAGCACGGTGGGCTCGCCGTCGAACTCGAGCACCCGGCGGATCAGCACGACGGTCTCGCCGGCGCGCAGCTCGAGCGCGCGCGCGATCTCGAGCGGCGCGCGCAGCCGGCGCACGTCGAGGAACCGGCTCGCGGGCTGGTGCGGCTCGCCCTCGTCCGGACGCAGCCGCAGGAAGCGGAACTGCGCGCGCGGCTCCTGGTGGCTCGCGACGAAGGTGCCGCGCCCCTGCCGGCGCACCAGCAGGTTCTCGGCGGCGAGCGCGTCGATCGCCTTGCGCACCGTGCCCTGGCTGACGCCGTAGCGCACCGCCAGCTCGGTCTCGCTGGGAATGGCCTCGCCCGGCTTCCACTCGCCGGCCTGCAGGCCCTGCACGAGGCGGTCGTGGATCTGGCGGTAGAGCGGGCTGAACGTGACCGAGCTCATGGTGCGATGAAACCATGCCGCGGCTCCGCTTGTCCAGCATCTGATGTCTTATATAAGTTATCTGACTCGGTTGACACGCGGCGCGCCGGGCACCTACACTCGCGCTCGATTCCGACCCCCTCCGAGGACTCCCCATGACCAAGCCCGCCAAACGTGTCGCGGTGACCGGCGCCGCCGGCCAGATCGGTTACTCGCTGCTGTTCCGCATCGCCAACGGCGACATGCTGGGCAAGGACCAGCCGGTGATCCTCCAGCTGCTCGAGATCCCCGACGAGAAGGCGCAGAAGGCGCTCAAGGGCGTGATGATGGAGATCGAGGACTGCGCGTTCCCGCTGCTGGCGGGCATGAGCGCGCACGGCGACCCGACGACCGCGTTCAAGGACGCCGACTACGCGCTGCTCGTCGGCGCCCGTCCGCGCGGCCCGGGCATGGAGCGCAAGGACCTGCTCGCGGCCAACGCGCAGATCTTCACCGCGCAGGGCAAGGCGCTGAACGCGGCGGCGAGCCGCGACGTGCGGGTGCTGGTCGTCGGCAACCCGGCGAACACCAACGCGTACATCGCGATGAAGTCGGCGCCCGACCTGCCGAAGCGGAACTTCACGGCGATGCTGCGCCTCGACCACAACCGCGCGCTGTCGCAGATCGCGACGCGCACCGGCAAGCCGGTCTCGTCGATCGAGAAGCTCTGCGTCTGGGGCAACCACTCGCCGACGATGTACGCCGACTACCGCTTCGCGACGATCGACGGCCGCCCGGTGAAGGACATGATCGCCGACGAGGAGTGGAACCGGAACACGTTCCTGCCGACCGTCGGCAAGCGCGGCGCGGCGATCATCGAGGCGCGCGGGCTGTCGTCCGCCGCCTCCGCGGCCAACGCCGCGATCGACCACGTGCGCGACTGGGCGCTGGGCACGCAGGGCAAGTGGACGACGATGGGCATCGCGTCGGACGGCTCGTACGGCATCCCCGAGGACGTGATGTACGGCTATCCGGTGACCTGCGAGAACGGCGAGTACTCGATCGTCCAGGGCCTCGAGATCGACGCGTTCAGCCGCGAGCGGATGGACCTCACGCTGAAGGAGCTCCTCGAGGAGCGCGACGGCGTCGCCCACCTGCTGCCCTGATCCCCCGTCCGCCGGGGCGGTCCGGGCGACGGCGCCGTGCGCCCTCGCCCGCCGCCCCCGGCGCCCCGCCGGGCCCGCCGGGCGCCGGCGACTTCCTCCGGAGCGCGCGCGCGCCGAGGCGAGGCCCCGAATGACCCCTGGACAACGATTCCGACAGGCGCTCGCCGACGAGCGCCCCCTGCAGGTCCCCGGCGCGATCAACGCCAATCACGCGCTGCTCGCCAAGCGCGCCGGCTACCGGGCGATCTACCTGTCCGGCGGCGGCGTCGCCGCCGGCTCGCTCGGGCTGCCCGACCTCGGCATCTCGGGGCTCGAGGACGTGGCGATCGACGTGCGCCGCATCACCGACGTCTGCGACCTGCCGCTGCTGGTCGACGTCGACACCGGCTTCGGCTCGTCGGCGTTCAACGTCGCGCGCACCGTGCGCACGCTGTCGAAGGCCGGCGCGGCCGCGATCCACATCGAGGACCAGGTGGGCGCGAAGCGCTGCGGCCACCGCCCGAACAAGGAGATCGTCGCGCAGGACGAGATGGTCGACCGGATCCGGGCGGCCGTCGACGCCCGCACCGATCCGTCGTTCTTCGTGATGGCCCGCACCGACGCGCTCGCGGTCGAGGGCTTCGACTCGGCCGTCGCCCGTGCGGTGGCCTGCGTCGAGGCCGGGGCCGACGGCATCTTCCCCGAGGCGCTGACCGACCTCGACATGTACCGCCGGTTCGTCGACGCGGTGAAGGTCCCCGTGCTGGCCAACATCACCGAGTTCGGCCAGACGCCGCTCTTCACGCTCGAGCAGCTCGCCGGCACCGGCGTGGGCATCGTGCTGTACCCGCTGTCGGCGTTCCGCGCCGCGAACAAGGCGGCGCAGGGCGTCTACGAGGCGATCCGTCGCGACGGCACCCAGCAGGGCGTGGTCGACGCGATGCAGACCCGCAAGGAGCTGTACGACGCGATCGGCTACTGGGACTTCGAGCGCAAGCTCGACGAGCTGTTCGCCGCGAAGAAGTGACATCCACGCCGCCCGCCCGGCGCGGGCGGCGGTCGAGACGAGACCAGGAGATGCGATGAGCGAGACCCAAGCCCCCGGCTTCAAGCCGAAGAAGTCCGTCGCCCTGTCGGGCGTGACCGCCGGCAACACCGCGCTGTGCACCGTCGGCCGGACCGGCAACGACCTGCACTACCGCGGCTACGACATCCTCGACGTCGCCGAGGCCGCCGAGTTCGAGGAGATCGCGCACCTGCTCGTGCACGGCTGGCTGCCGAACCGCGCCGAGCTGCGCGGCTACAAGGCGAAGCTGCGGTCGATGCGCGGGCTGTCCGCCAACGTGAAGGCGGTGCTCGAGTGCCTGCCCGCGTCGAGCCATCCGATGGACGTGATGCGCACCGGCGTGTCGGCGCTCGGCTGCCAGATGCCCGAGAAGGACGACCACGCCGTCGCCGGCGCGCGCGACATCGCCGACCGACTGATGGCCTCGCTCGGCTCGATGCTGCTCTACTGGTACCACCACAGCCACAACGGCCGGCGCATCGAGGTCGAGACCGACGACGAGAGCATCGCCGCGCACTTCCTGCACCTGCTGCACGGCCGGGCGCCGTCCGAGCTCTGGACGCGCGCGATGCACACCTCGCTCAACCTGTACGCCGAGCACGAGTTCAACGCGTCGACCTTCACCGGCCGCGTGATCGCGGGCACCGGATCGGACATGTACTCGGCGATCACCGGCGCGATCGGCGCGCTGCGCGGCCCGAAGCACGGCGGCGCGAACGAGGTGGCCTTCGAGATCCAGAAGCGCTACGGGAACCCCGACGAGGCCGAGGCCGACATCCGTCGCCGCGTCGACGCGAAGGAGGTCGTCATCGGCTTCGGGCACCCGGTCTACACGATCTCCGACCCGCGCAACAAGGTGATCAAGGAGGTCGCGCGCCGGCTCGCGCAGGACGCCGGGGACATGAAGATGTTCGACATCGCCGAGCGGCTCGAGTCGGTGATGTGGGAGGTCAAGAAGATGTTCCCCAACCTCGACTGGTTCAGCGCGGTCTCGTACCACCTGATGGGCGTGCCGACCGCGATGTTCACGCCGCTGTTCGTGATCGCCCGTACCTCCGGATGGGCGGCTCACGTGATCGAGCAGCGCATCGACAACAAGATCATCCGTCCGAGCGCCAACTACGTCGGCCCGGAGAACCTGGCATTCGTGCCGCTGGAGAAACGCCCTTGAACGGTCCGTCCCGATTCCCCGCCCGGCTCGCCGCCGGCCTCGCGACCGCGGCGGCGCTGCTGGCCGCGCTGCCGCCGGCCGCCGCGCAGTCCCCGTCCGGCACCGCCGCGAAGCCGGCCGCGCCGGCCGGCGCGCAGACCCCGCCCCAGCGCCGCGCCGCGCCGCCGGCGTGCGCCCCGGGCCAGGACTGCCCGCGC
>DASPJX010000175.1:0-32680 GCA_035628395.1 Burkholderiaceae bacterium
GCCGCGGGAGGCGGTGGCCTCGGTGATGGTCAGCCCGCGCGGCGCCCCCAGCCCGTCGATCGACACCGAGCACGACGCGTCGGCCCGGCACGCGGCGTAGAAGTTGTCCAGCTCGATCGTGCGGCCCTCCGGCAGCCCGTCGAGCAGCAGGTCGTCGCCGAGGCGGCGCAGCCGCAGCCGCGGCATCCGTCCGACGGGCCCGCCGGCCGCGTCGACGAAGCGGACGACGTCGCCCGGTCGCACGGTGATGCGGGTGAGCTCCGGTCCGACCGGAGTGCGCTGGGTGCCGAGGCCGCGCGAGGTCTGTTCGATCAGGAAGGCCATCGGGGACGGGGATGCGGGGTCGGGATCGTGGGCGGATCGTGGGGTGCCCGCGCCTCGCCCGATGGTAGCAGCCATGCCTGCGCAGCGAGGCCGCGGGTCGGACGGGCGGTGTGGCGTCTTCCGCGACGCGGCGGGATCGGCGCGACGACCTGCCGATCGTCCTACGGCAAAGCTCGCCGGGCATCGGTACGGTGGCTGCGCGACGCGTGGCGGGCGCCCGGCGGCGCTCCGCCGCCGCGCGCCCGTGCGTCCAACCCGTCACCACCGGAACCCAGCCATGGCCATCACCTCCACGCAGCGGCTCCGCGCGACCCTCGCCCTGTCCCTCCTCCCCGTCGTCGCCGTCGCGCAGCCCGTCTCGATGCCGACCCGTGCCGAGGACGTGTTCAGCGTCGAGGCCGGCGCGGGCCTCGAGCACCACTCGAACATCTTCCGAACCCAGGACGGCCAGAGCGACACGATCCTCCGCGCCCTGCTCGGGATCCGCGCCGAGCGCGAGCTGAGCCTGCAGCGGTTCAGCGCCTTCGCCAACCTGCAGCCCGTCAAGTACGCCAGCAACTCGCGCTACGACTTCGTCGGCTGGACCGCCGGCGCGGGCTGGGACTGGCAGATCGGCCGGCCGCTGTTCGGCAACTTCACCGCCGGCTTCACGCGCGACCAGACGCCCTTCGACGTGATCGGCATCGACCCGACCGGCCGCGCGCAGAACAACCTGCGCAACCTCGTCACGCTGCGGGCGCTCGGCGGGCTGCGCCTGACGCAGGGCCTGTCGGCGATCGCGGCGGTGGACCGGCTGAACCTCGAGAACTCGCTCGACATCCAGCGCGGCTCCGACTTCCGCCGCACCGGCGCCGAGGTCGGCGTGCGCTACGCGCCGGGCGGGGCGACCGACCTCGACGTCGTCTACCGGCGCGAGAACGGCGACTTCCCCAACCGGCAGGTGTTCGACGCGCTCGGCCTGCTGCTGCCGGCGGCGGTCGACAACCAGTACACGCAGGACGGGCTGCTGCTGCGCCTCGGCTGGCGTCCGAGCGAGGCGAGCCGCCTGTCGGGCAACGTCGGCTACACGCGACGCAGCTTCGAGAACCTGCCGCAGCGCGACTTCTCGGGCGTCACCGCCGGTCTCGACGCCGAGTGGCCGCTGTCGGGGCAGGTGCTGATGCGCGCCTCGGTGTTCCGCAGCATCGACACGATCGAGCTGCTGAACGCGAGCTACATCGACGCGATCGGCTTCGGCATCCGTCCGACCTGGCAGCTGACGAGCCGCATCGCGATCGACGGCATCCTGTCGTACGCGACCCGCAGCTACCAGGGCGACCCGCGCTTCGTGATCTCCAACCTCGAGGTGCGCGAGGACAAGCTCACCGACCTCGGCGTGCGCATCAACTACGAGCTCGCCCGGCGCGTCGCGCTGTACACCGACCTGCGCACGCTGCGGCGCACGTCGAACTACCAGGGCTTCGACTTCACCGACAACTGGTTCGGCGTGGGCGTTCGCGGTGCGTTCTGACGCGACGACGACGCGTCCGACGGCACGGCGCGCGGGGTCGGCACCGACCTCGGCGCTTTCCGGCCGGCGGACGCCGATTACGATGGGCCACCCGGATCCGTCGACTCGCGGCGACCGCGTCCCCGCATCTCTCAGGAGGGTGTTCCCGATGAAAACATCGATCGTCTCGCGCCTGCGGCGGCTGCTCGCCGCCCCCTTCGTCGCCCTGCTGCTCGTCGCCGCGGCGCCCGGCGCGGCCCTCGCGCAGCAGCCGTCCTCGGCCGAGGCCGCGCGCGACGACTACCTGCTCGGCCCGGGGGACGCGATCCGCATCCAGGTCTTCCAGAACCCCGACCTCACGGTCGAGGCGCGGGTGTCCGAGGCCGGCGTGATCTCGTATCCGCTGCTCGGCTCGATCCGCATCGGCGGGCTGTCGCCGACCGCGGTCGAGCGCCTCGTCGCGCAGCGGCTGCGCGACGGCAAGTTCCTGCAGAACCCGCAGGTCACGGTCAACGTGACGACCTTCCGCAGCCAGCAGGTCTCGGTGCTCGGCAACGTCACGCGGCCCGGCCGCTACCCGCTCGAGACGACCGGCATGCGGCTGTCCGAGGTGCTGTCGCTCGCCGGCGGCGTCTCGGCGACCGGCGCCGACGAGGTGGTGCTGGTCACCCAGCGCGGGGGCAAGCCGCTGCGCATGGAGATCGACCTCGTCGACATGTTCGCCGCGGGCGACCTGTCGAAGGATCCGCAGATGCAGGCGGGCGACGTGGTGTACGTGAACCGCGCGCCGCAGTACTACATCTACGGGCAGGTCGGCCGGCCCGGCCAGTACGGCGTCGACCGCGGCCTGACGCTCGCGCAGGCGATCGCCAAGGCGGGCGGCCTGACGCTGCGCGGCACGGACCGCGGCGTGCGGGTGCATCGCCGCTACGGCAACAAGCAGATGCAGATCCTCGAGCCGCGCCTCGACGATCCGATCCGCCCGGACGACCTGGTCTTCGTCCGCGAGAGCGTGTTCTGACCCCGCGCCCCGCGACGCGCCGGACGGGCGCGTCGCGGGGCGCCGGTGGCGGTCCGCGAAGACGGACCGCGACGCCGGCGCGCCACGCGCCGTGCCGTCCTTCGCCGCGAAAGCCCCGCCGGGCGGGCTCGCGGCGCCACTTGTCCGACATGGCGAAATCCGACTGGGCAGTCGTCGGGGGCGGTCGATAATCGCCCCAACGATGACGCACGGATCGCAGATGCCCGACCTCGCCCGAGCCTTCCTCGCCCGCCAGCCGATCGTCGACCGCCAGGGATCGCTCGCCGGCTACGAGCTGCTGTACCGGGGCGCCGGCGACGACCGCCGGGCCCGCTTCGAGGACGAGGACACGGCCAGCCTGCACGTGCTGTCGACCCTGCTGCACGATCTCGGCGCCGCCCAGGTGCTCGCCGACCGGCTCGCCTTCGTCAACGTCGGCCCGCGATCGCTGCGCGAGGCCGGCGCGCTCGTGCTGCTCAACCCCCGACGCACGGTGCTCGAGCTCTCGAGCGCGGTCGAGCCCGATCCGGCGACGCTGTCGCGCCTGCGGATGCTGCGCGAGATGGGCTTCGGCGTCGCGGTGCCGGCGGCGCCGCCGACCGAGTCGGTCGCGCCGTGGCTGCCGGTGGCGAGCCACCTGAAGGTCGACCTGCAGCGCGTGCCGGACGACCGGCTCGACGTGCTCGTGTCCACGCTGCGCTACGGCGACCACGTGCTCGTCGCCGAGAAGGTCGAGACGGCCGAGCAGGCGGCGCGATGCCTCGCGCTCGGCTTCCACGCGATGCAAGGCTGGCACGTCGGGCGGCCCGAGGTGATGGGCAGCGTGCGCCTCGGCGCGAACCGCGCGGTGATCGCCCGGCTCGCCGAGCGGCTCGCGCGGGGCGCGTCGGCCGAGGAGATCGAGTCGACGATGCGGCTCGATCCCGCGCTGTGCTGGCGGCTGCTGCGCTACGTCGCGGCGAGCAACTTCGGGATGATGATCCCGGTCGAGTCGCTGCGGCACGCGATCGGGATGGTCGGCGAGCGTCGGCTCGCGCGCTGGCTGCAGCTGCTGGGCAACACCGTCGAGGAGCCGTCGCCGGCGTCGGCCGCGCTCGTGCGCGCCGCGGCCCTGCGCGGCCGGATGCTCGAGATGGTGGGCGCCGAGTGGTTCTCGGGGGTCGACTGCGACAACCTCTACCTCGTCGGCGCGTTCTCGCTGCTGCCCGCGATGCTGATGCAGCCGATGTCGGAGGCGATCGCCTCGCTCGCGCTGCCCGAGACCGTGGCCGACGCGCTGTCGATGCGGCAGGGCCGGTTCGGTCCGCTGCTCGAGCTCGCCGAGGCGCTCGAGGCCGGCCACGACGAGCGCATCGAGGCGCTGTGCGCCGATCTCGCCCTCTCGGGGACCGCGCTGGTGCGCGCCCGCCGTTCCGCCGAAGCCGCGGTGCAGGAGGCCGCGCTCGCATGACCGCCACCCCGACCCGGGACCCCTCCGCGAGCCCGTCGACCGCCGATGCCGGCGAGCCGACGCGCGCCGTGCCGACCGCCTTCCTCGGTCGCCAGCCGATCCTCGACCGCAACCAGCAGCTGATCGGCTACGAGCTGCTGTACCGCGGCGACCTCGAGGCCACCGAGGCGCGCTTCGCCGACGGCGAGCAGGCGAGCCTCGTCGTCATCGCGACGCTGCTGCAGGAGCTCGGCGCCGACCAGGTGCTCGGCGGCAAGACCGCGTTCGTCAACGTCGGACCCGGCTCGCTCGGCGAGGACTCGCCGGTGACGCTGCTCGACCCGAAGCGCACGGTGCTCGAGTTCTCGCCCCCGACCGCCGCCGACGAGGCGACGCTCGCCGCGCTCGCGGAGCTGCGCCGGCGCGGCTTCGGCGTCGCGGTCAACGTCGAGTCGCCGGCGACCCTGAAGCTGCCGGTGTTCGCGATCGCGTCCCACGTGAAGGTCGACCTGACCCGGGTGCCGATGGAGCAGCTGCCGCTGGTCGTCAAGCTGCTGAAGGCGGCGGGCGGGCGGCGCATGCTGCTGGCCGAGAAGGTCGAGACGCGCGAGCAGGCGAGCGCCTGCCTCGCGCACGGCTTCGACTGCCTGCAGGGCTACTACTTCGCGCATCCGGAGACGCTGTCGACCCGCAAGCTCGAGCCGGCCCGCGCGGCGGTGATGCAGGCGATCAAGCTGCTGCTGCGCAACGCGGACGTGATCGAGATCGACAACGCGCTCAAGCGCGACGTCGCGCTGTCGGTGAAGCTGCTGCGCTACATGAACTCCGCGGGCATGGGCCTGTCGGCGCGGATCGACTCGCTCAAGCACGCGATCCAGCTGCTGGGCTACGCGAAGCTCGCGCGCTGGCTGACGATGCTGCTGGCCACCGCCGACAGCAAGGACCCGACCGCGCCGCTGCTCGCGCGCACCGCGATCACCCGCGGCCGGATGATGGAGCTGCTCGGCGAGACCCGCTTCGACGTCGGGCAGCGCGACAACCTGTTCATCGTGGGCACGTTCTCGCTGCTGCCGGCGATGCTGATGGTGCCGATGAAGGACGCGCTGCAGGAGCTGGAGCTGCCGGAGCCGGTCACCGACGCGCTGCTCGAGCGCAGCGGCGACTTCGCGCCCTACCTGCGCCTGGCCGAGGCCTGCGAGAGCCCCTCGCTGTCGGGCGTCGCCCAGCTGTGCAAGCAGCTCGACGTCGCGCCGCGCGCGCTCAACCTCGCGCAGATGCAGGCGACCGACTGGGTGAACCAGCTCGGGATCTGAGCCTCAGCGCACGCCGGCGCGTCGCGCGCCGGCGGTGAGCAGGCTGCGCAGCGGCCGCAGGTACAGGTCCATCGGATCGGCGCCCTGCAGCGCGGCGATGCAGTCGATCAGCCCGTGCCGCGTGAGCGACCGCGCGAGGCGGGCCGGCTGCGCGCCGAACGTCAGGATCGAGCGGAACGCGGCCGGGCCGATGCCGACGCCGATCTCGGCGCGCCGCAGCACGTACCGGTCGGTGCCCGGATCGTTGAGCCCCGGTTCGGTCGAGCAGGCCGCCCGGTAGCCGGCGCGGGCCACGGCGTCGTGCACCGCGCGATCGAGCAGCCCGCGCGGGAACGAGAACGTGCGGACCGGCCGGCCGGTCAGCGCCTCGAGCTCGGCGCGCGAGCGCTCGAGCTCGTCGCGCAGCTCCGCCGGGCCGAGCGCGCGCAGGTCGCGGTGGCTGACGGTGTGCGAGCCGATCTCGAGGCCGGCGGCGGCGAGCTCGCGGACCTGCTCGCGCGTCAGCATCCGGCGGGCGCGGATGCCGAGGTCGGCGTCGTAGCTCGCCATGCCGTCGAGATAGCCCGAGATCAGGAACGCGGTCGCGGCGATGCCGTACTCGCGCAGGATCGGCAGCGCGGTGCGGTGAAGGCATTCGAATCCGTCGTCGAACGTCACCACCGCCGTGCGCTCGGGAATCGCGCGGCCGCGGTCCCAGGCGTCGACGACCGCGCCCACGGTCATCGTCGTCCAGCCGGTCTCGCGCAGGTGGCGCATCTGCGCCTCGAAGGCGGCGGGCGTCGTCGTGTACCCGGACTCGGCGTCGACGATGTCGTCGGCGATCGCGTGGTACATCAGGAACGGCACCGAGCGCTTCATCATCGAAGGCTTCCGTCTCGACTTTCGCATCGCGCGACGAAGCGCGCGTCATGACTCCATCGTGCAGCAGTCGCGGCGCGCCGGGTGTCGACCTCGGCGGTCCGCGCCGCCTTCCTACAGTCTCCCGCGCCGCGTGGATGGTGCCGGTGCCGCGACGCGTCGGACAGCATGCTCGTCCGGTTCCCGTTTCCCGTCCTGAGGCCATGCGCATCCGCAGCGTGCATCCTCGCGAGCTCGACGACGCGCTCGTGGCTCGCTGGCATGCGCTGCGCCACGACGCGGCCACCGCGGGCCATCCGCTCAGCCCGTTCTTCACGCCCGAATTCGCGAGGCTGGTCGCGACCGTACGCCCGTCCGCGCGGGTCGCGATCGTCGAGGTCGACGGCGCGATCGCGGGCTTCTTCGCGTTCGAGCGCCTCGCGCCCGGCCTCGGCGTGCCGCTCGCCACCCGGATGTCGGACTACCACGGCCCGCTGCTCGACGCGCGCGCGCCGATCGACGCGGCGGCGCTCGTGCGCGGCTGCGGGCTCGCGGTCTGGCGCTTCCACCACCTGGTCGGCGGCACCGGCTTCGGCCCGCACGAGACCGGGCGTCGCACCGCGTGGCTCGCGCGGCTCGACGACGGCTTCGACGCCTATCGGGCGCGCGCCGACGCGCGCTCCGGCTGGTGGCGTCGCAGCGAGAAGGCGCTGCGCCGGCTCGAGCGTCGTCACGGTCCGCTGCGCTTCGTCGCCCACACCACCGACGCCGGGGTCTTCGAGCGGCTCGCGCAGTGGAAGTCGCAGCAGTACGTGCGCACCGGGCAGGTCGACAACTTCCGCATCCGCTGGGTGCGCGACTACCTCGAGGCGCTGCGCCGTGCCGAGGGTCCGCGGCTCGCGGGCACGCTGTCGGCGCTGCACGCCGGCGACCGCCTGGTCGCGGCCCACCTCGGCCTGCGTTCGGAGACGGTGTGGCACCACTACCTGCCGACCTACGATCGCGAGCTCGCGCCGTACTCGCCCGGCGGCTGCCTGCTGCACCGGTTGATGGAGGCCGCGCCCGCCCTCGGGCTGACCACGATCGACTTCGGCGAGGGCGACATGGACTACAAGCTCGCGGTCTGCGACGACCGGATCGAGGTCGCGCACGGCGCGGTCGAGCCGCGCGCGCTGCGCGCGCTGCGCCTGGGCGGGCGGGCGCTGGTCGAGCGGCTGCGTCGCTCGGAGACGGTGCTCGGCCTCGCGCGCCGGGCCAAGCGCGGCTTCCGCGACCTCTCGAACGGCCTGCGCTGACCGGAGGGGCCGTCGCCGGCCGGCCGCGGCGCGGCCCGACTAGAATCCTCCGATGCACCTTCCCGCCCACGTCCCCCTCGTCGTCTCCCGCCGCGGCGGCGCGGTCGAGAACGTCCACCACGGCTCGGTCGCGGTCGTCGACCGCCACGGCCGGCTGCTGATGTCGGCGGGCGACCCCGACGCGTCGACCTTCACGCGCTCCACGCTGAAGGCGTTCCAGGCGCTGCCGCTCGTGCGCGACGACGGGCCGCGCGAGTTCGGCCTCGAGCCGCGCGAGCTGGCGCTGCTGACCGCGAGCCATTCGGGCGAGCCGTTCCACGTGGCCGCGGTCGAGTCGATCCTGGCCAAGTCGCGCAACCCCGCGAGCCGGCTCGCCTGCGGCTGCCACGTGCCCTACGTCTACGAGACGCTCGGGCGCGCCCCGGCGCCGGACGAGCGCTTCGACGCGCGGCACCACAACTGCTCGGGCAAGCACGCCGGCTTCCTCGCGTGGTGCACGCTGCACGGCGCCCCGACCGGGACCTACCTCGAGCCCGAGCATCCGCTGCAGCGCCGCATCCGGGAGGAGGTCGGAGCGCTGCTGGGGCTCGATCCGGAGGCGATCGTCGGCGGCGTCGACGGCTGCAGCGCGCCCAACCTCGCGCTGCCGCTGGCCGGGCTCGCTAGGCTGTGGGCGATGCTCGCCGTCGGTGACGACCCGGCGCTCGCGCTGCTGCGCGACGCGATGCTCGCGCATCCCGAGCACGTGTCCGGTACCGGGCGCAGCGACCTGGCGTTCGTCCGGGCGGGGCGCGGCGACTGGGTCGCCAAGGTCGGCGCCGACGGCGTGCAGGTGGTCGGCGTGCGCTCGCTCGGCCTGGGCGTCGCGGTGAAGATCGCCGGCGGGCATTCCGACGCGCGCTTCGTCGCCGCGCTGGAGGTGCTGCGCCGGCTCGGCATCCGGGCCGCGGACGCCCCGGAGCTGGCGCGGTATGCGAAGATCCCCGTCGTCAACGCGGCGGGGCTGCGCACCGGCGAGCTCTCGCCGGCGTTCGAGCCGCGCACGCACTGAGTCCGACACGAATGGGGCGACGACCCCGGGGGAGGAGAGGAGACATGCGACGCGACACGATCCGCGCGCTCGGCGCGCTCGCCGCGACGGCGATCGCCGGCGGCACCGGGCTCGGTGCCCGGCCGGCCCGGGCCCAGGCCGCTCCGTCCGGCACCGGCGGCTGGCCGACGAAGCCGATCCGGCTCGTCGTGCCCTTCGTGGCCGGCGGCTCGTCCGACATCGTCGCGCGCTCGGTCGTGCAGCGGATGCAGGCGGCGCTCGGCCAGAACGTCGTCGTCGAGAACAAGCCCGGCGCCAACGGCGGGATCGCCGCCGCCGAGGTCGCCCGCGCGCCGACCGACGGCTACACGTTCATGGTCGGCTCGATCGGCGTGTTCGCGATCAACGCGGCGCTCTACCCGAAGCTGCCGTACGACCCGGCGAAGGACCTCGATCCGCTGACGCTCGCGGTCGTCACGCCGAACGTGCTGGTCGCCGGCGAGAAGTTCGCGGCGCGCGACGTGCGCGAGCTGATCGCCTACTCGAAGCGCAATCCGGGCCGCCTGAGCTGGGCGTCGTCGGGCACCGGCTCGTCGGACCACCTGTCGGCCGAGCTGTTCAAGCTGCAGACCGACACCTTCGGCGTGCACATCCCGTACCGGGGCGGGGCGGCGGCGATGGCCGACCTGATCGGCGGCAACGTCGACGTGTCGTTCCAGAACCTGGGCGCGGCGATCGCGCACATCCGCGGCGGGCGGCTGAAGGCCCTCGGGGTCACCAGCGAGCGCCGCCATCCGCAGCTGCCCGACGTGCCGACGGTCATCGAGCAGGGGCTGCCGGGCTTCGTGGTCACCTCGTGGCAGGCGTTCATGGCGCCGCGGGGGCTGCCCGCGCCGATCCGCGGCCGGCTGCACGCCGAGCTGGTCGCCGCGCTGAACGCGCCCGAGGTCAAGGAGCGCTTCGCGACCCAGGGCTTCGAGGTGGTCGGCAACACCCCGGAGCAGTACGCGGCCTTCCAGCGCGACGAGATCGAGCGCTGGACCAAGGTGGTGAAGCAGAAGGGCCTGACGCCCGACTGAGCGGGCGCGCGGCGGGCGGGGCATCGAACTTGCCTGCCGCGCTCGCGTGACCCGTCCGATCCGATCCGACGACCGACGCGGCGCCGCGGCCCGATGCGCGGCGCCGGCGCTGCTCGCGCTCGCCCTCCTGGCGGCCGGCTGCGATCCGCGCGACCCGCCCAAGCCGAAGGCCGACGACCCGCCGCCGGGCGGCGGCGGGCTGCGGCTCGCGGGACCGGGCGCCGAGCCGGGCGTCCCTCAGGCGCGTCCGGGCGTCGCCGGCGCCGTCACCGGCTCGCCGATCCTCGGGAGCGCGACCGCCGCGGCCAGCGCGCCGAGCGACACCACCGCGAGCGCGGCGAACACGTGGCCGAACCCGCCCGCGGCGTGCAGCGCCGACACGAGCGTGACCGCGCCCGCGCTGCCGAGGAAGCTCGCCACGTAGCGCAGCCCGTAGGCGCGCGCGCGCCAGTGGTCGCTCGTGTAGCGCGCGACCATCGCGTCGTTGATCGGGATCTGGCCGAACACGAAGAACATGATCGCGACCGCGGCGGCCACGAGGCCCCAGCCGCTGCCGGTCGTCGCGAGCAGGAACAGCGGCGCCTGCAGCGCCACCACCCCGAGCAGCGCGCTGCGCAGGCTGACGCGGTCGATCAGCGAGCCGACCAGCAGCTGCGCCATCGCGGCGATCAGGTAGACCACCGCGATGATCGCGCCGATCGCACCCAGCCCCGCCTCGCCGGCGAAGATCCCGCGCAGCCGCTCGTCGAACAGCTTCGGCATCGACACGGTGGTCGCGTGGAACAGCAGCCCGTTGCAGACCACCGCGACCAGGAACACCGCCACCAGCCGCTTCATCAGCTCCGGCGGCACGGCCACGCTGGCCGCCTTCTTCGACGCGGTGGCGTTGGTCGCGCCGCGGCTCGCCCGCAGGTAGACGAGGCCGAGCGCCATCGCGACCAGCCCCGGCAGCACGAACGCCGCCCGCCAGCTCGCGTACTGGACGACGACGCCGGTCACCAGCGCGGCGACGCCGAGCCCGAGGTTGCCCCAGACGCCGTTGACGCCGAGCGTCCAGCCGAGCCGCGAGCTGCCGACGGTGAGCATCGCGATGCCCACCGGGTGGTAGATGGCCCCGAACGCGCCGATCAGGGTCAGCGCCGCGCCGAGCTGCCACGGCCCCTGCGCGAGCCCGGCGAGCACCGAGGCGCCGCCGATGCCGAAGAAGAACACCGCCATCATCCCGCGGCGGCTCCAGCGGTCGGCGAGCCATCCGGCCGGCAGCGCGCCGAGGCCGAAGATCGCGACCGCCGGCAGCGACAGCGGCAGCAGCTGCGAGAAGCCCAGCCCCCATTCCCGCGAGATCGCGATCACCGCGGTCGGGAAGATCAGCATGAAGAAGTGGTCGAGCAGGTGCGCCAGGTTCAGCAGCAGCACGTGCGTGCGGGACGGGGCCATCGGATGTCTCCCGGAGCCGGCGTCCCGTGCGGGCCGCCGCGTCGTCGTGGTCGGTCCGATCATACGCGGCGGCCGTGCCCGCCGCCCGCGCGCGGTCCGAAAGCCGGCGTCCGACGCGGCCGCGCCGGGTGCGGCCGCGTCGCGCGTATCATCGTCCGGTCCGCCGCAGGAGACCGCCATGAACGCCCGCCTCGACGACGCGGCCGCGCGCCGCGCCTACTACGACCGCATCGCCGGCCACTCGCTCAAGCCGCTGTGGGAGGTGCTGGCCGCGCTGGTGCCGCCCGGACCGACCACCGACGCCGTGCCGGCGCTCTGGCGCTGGCGCGACGTGCAGCCCTTCCTCGCCGAGTCGGGCGCGCTGATCACCGCGCGCGAGGCCGAGCGCCGCGTGCTGATCCTCGAGAATCCCGGGCTGCCCGGGCAGTCGACGACCACCTCGACGATGTACGCGGGCCTGCAGCTGATCCTGCCGGGCGAGGTCGCGCCCGCGCACCGGCACACGCAGTCGGCGCTGCGCTTCGTGATGGACGGCGAGGGCGCGTACACCGCGGTCGACGGCGAGCGCGTCACGATGTCGCCGGGCGACTTCATCGTCACCCCGATGTGGACCTGGCACGACCACGGCAATCCGGGCGACCGGCCGGTGACCTGGCTCGACGGCCTCGACATCGCCGTCGTGCGGATGCTGGGCGCGCAGTTCCGCGAGAACCACGGCCACGAGGCCCAGCCGGTCACGCGTCCCGAGGGCGACAGCGCCGCGCGCTTCGGCGCGAACATGATCCCGCTCGACTACGCGCCGCGCAATGGCGTCACCCCGATCTTCTGCTACCCGTACCGGCAGTCGCGCGCCGCGCTCGCCGCGCTCGCCGAGGGGCCGCGCCACCGTTGCCACGGCATCAAGATGCGCTACGTGAACCCGGCCACAGGCGGGGCGCCGATCGCGACGATCGGCGCGTTCCTGCAGTGGCTGCCCGCCGGCTTCGCCGGGGCGCCGTACCGCAGCACCGACGGCACGGTGTTCGCCGTCGTCGAGGGCTCGGCGCGCGTCGAGCTCGACGACCGCAGCTTCGAGGTCGGGCCGAAGGACACGTTCGTGATCCCCTCGTGGTACCGCCACCGGCTGCACGCGCGCGAGGACACGGTGCTCTTCAGCTTCTCCGACCGGCCGATCCAGCAGGCGCTGCACCTGTGGCGCGAACACGAGGGCGAATGACGTGCTGACGCTGCACACCTACTTCCGCAGCTCGGCGGCCTACCGCGTGCGCTGCGCGCTCAACCACAAGGGCCTCGCGTGGACGCCCGAGGTGGTCTGGCTGCCGGCCGACGACCAGTCGTCCGACGCGTACCGCGCGGTCAATCCGCAGGGCCTGGTGCCGACGCTGGTCGACGGCGGGCACCGGCTGTCGCAGTCGCTCGCGATCATCGAGTACCTCGACGAGACGAAGCCCGGCCCGAAGCTGCTGCCGGCCGACCCCGCCGGCCGCGCGCGGGTGCGGGCGCTGTCGATGCTGATCGCCTGCGACGTGCATCCGATCAACAACCTGCGCGTGCTCAAGTACCTGAAGAACGGCCTGGGCATCGACCAGCCGCGCATCGACGACTGGTACCGCCACTGGGTCCGCGAGGGCCTGGCGGCCTACGAGCGCGAGCTCGCCGATCCGCGCAGCGGCCGCTTCAGCCACGGCGACGAGGTCTCGATGGCCGACTGCTGCCTGGTGCCGCAGGTGTTCAACGCGCGGCGCTTCGAGCTCGACCTCGCGCCGTTCCCGCGGACGATGCGCGTGCACGACGCGCTCGCCGCGCTGCCGGCGTTCGAGGCGGCGCAGCCGTCCAGGCAGCCCGACGCGGCGCGGGCCGGCTGAGCCGTGACGACCGGCGTCGCGGTCCACGCGCTGTCGGGCGGCCGGCTGAAGGCCCGCCGCTCGTTCTTCTTCGTCGATGCCGCGCCGCAGGAGACGGTCTCGGTGCCGGTCGCCTGCTGGCTGGTCGTGCATCCGCGCGGCCGGCTGGTGTTCGACACCGGCCTGCATCCGGACTCGGCGGCCGATCCGGTCGGGCGGCTCGGCGAGCGCCGCGCCGGGCGCTTCGCGATCGACTCGCCGCCCGGCGACGACGCGGTCGCCTCGCTCGCGCGGCTCGGCCTCGCCGCCGGCGACGTGACCCACGTGGTGAACTCGCACCTGCACTTCGACCACTGCGGCTGCAACCGCTGCTTCGGGCGCGCCCGGGTGCTGGTGCAGCGCGCCGAGCTGGAGTCGGTCCGGGCCGCGCTCGAGGCGGGCGCCGACGATCCGGCCGACTGGAACGATCCGGCGCGACCGCCCGAGACCGTCGACGGCGAGCACGACGTGTTCGGCGACGGCTCGGTGGTCGCGCTGCCGACGCCGGGCCACACCCCCGGGCACCAGTCGCTGCGCGTGACCACCGGCTCGGGGCGCGTGCTCGTGCTGGTCGGCGACGCCGCCTACACCGCCCGCCACGTCGACGAGGACATGCTGCCGCCGGCGGCGGCCGTCTGGCACGCGCCGACGATGGCCGACTCGCTGGCGCGCCTGCGCGCGATGCGCGACCGCGGCGGCGCCGAGCTGATCTACAGCCACGACGAGGCGCAGTGGCGCGATCTCGCGGCCCGCGGCGGGCGCATCGACTGACCCCGCCGCGAGCGCCGATCCGCCCGCCGATCCGATCTCCCCTCCCTGTCATGGAGCCCCCGTTCCGATGAGACCGTTCCTCCGCCGCGCCTTCACGCCCGCGCTCGCCGCCCTCGCGCTCGCCGCCTGCACGAGCGCTCCCTGGACGGTCGCGACGGCGCCCGACGAGCCGCGCGAGCACGACGCCCGGCGCTACACCGTCGACGAGGCGGCGCTGCGCGCGACGCTGTCGGCCACCGACGCCGCGGCGCGCGGCGGCCACGGCGCGTTCCTGCCGCTCGAGGGCGTCCAGACCGATCGCTGGGTCGGCGTGCTGAACGGCGCGGCCTACCAGGTCGAGGTGCCGCGCGAGTGGAACGGCATGCTGGTGATGTACGCGCACGGCTATCGCGGCACCGGTGCGGCGCTGACCGTCGGGCCGCCGCGGATCCGCCGGCACCTGATCGCGAACGGCTACGCGTGGGCCGCGTCGAGCTATTCGGCCAACCACTACGACGTGCGCGCGGGCGTCGAGGACACCAACGCGCTCGCGCTCGCGTTCACGCGGATCGCGCGCGAGAACGGCCGCACGCTGGAGGAGCCGACCCGGCGCTTCGTGACCGGCCACTCGATGGGCGGGCACGTGGCCGGGGCCGCGGTCGAGCGCGAGACGATCGAGCGCGCCCGCCACCGCGTGCGCTACGACGGCGCGGTGCCGATGTGCGGCGTGATGGGCGACACCGCGCTGTACGACGGCTTCGCCGCCTACCAGTCGGCCGCGCTGCGGCTCGCCGGCATCCCCGTCACCGAGCTGCCGCCCAGGGACTGGGCGACGATCGCGCCGACGCTGCGCGCGCGCTACTTCTCGACGTTCCCCAACGGCACGACGCCGGGCGTGCTGACGCCCGAGGGCGAGAAGCTCAGGCAGGTCGCGAAGCACCTGAGCGGCGGCGAGCGGCCGGGCTTCGAGCAGGCCTTCCTGCTGCCGCCCGGCGGCGGCGGCTACACCCCGACCGTCTGGGACGCGTTCTCGCGCTCCGGCGACGTCATCGGCATCCTCGCGCGGCCGGTCGTCGACACGCGCCGCATCGTCTACCGCCTCGACGGCGACCCGGCGGCCGAGGCGGACCTGAACCGCAACGCGTTCCGCGTCGCCGCCGACCCGCGCGCGAACCTGCCGCGCAAGGACGGCGTGCGCTGGATCCCGACGCTCGCCGCGCAGGTCTCGGTGCCGGTGGTGACGATCCACACGCTCGGCGACGGCTACGTGTGGTGGTCGATGCAGCAGGAGTACCGGCGCCGTGCCGAGGCGGCGGGCACCGCCGACCGGATCGTGCAGCGCGCGATCCGCGGCCTCGGCCACTGCGACTTCGCGCTCGCCGAGGAGGAGGAGGCCTTCGACGCGATGACGGTCTGGGCGCGCCTCGGCCGCAAGCCGAAGGGCGACGAGGTGCTCGACGCCGCCGTCGTCGCGAGCCCGACCTACGGCTGCCGGTTCACGCGCGCGACGCGCGAGGCCGACACGGCGCTGGTGCGCTCGCTGCGCACCCGCCTGCCGGCCTGCCCCGAGGGCAGCGCGAGCTCCGGCTTCTGAGGCGTCGCCGGCGCGTCGCCGCCCCGTCCCGGGGCGGGGCGCCCGGCCCGACGCCTGCGCGGCCGCGCCCGGCCCGACGCCCGCGCGGCCGCCTGCCGCCCCGACGCCTGCGCGGCGCGCCGGGGCCCAACGCCCGCGCCGCCGCGCGCCGGTGCGCGGCCGGCGGTCGCCCGGCTCACGTGCGGCGGCCCCGCGCCGCCGAACGGACTGGAACGAACCGGGCCGCGGGCCGATAGTCCGGAGGTGTCGTCCGACGCCCGGGCCGTTCCGCCCGGCGCGCCGCGCGCCCCACCGATGGAACACCCACGCCGATGACCGAGACCGACGCCGTCACCTTCGACACCCCCGCCGAAAGCCTGATCGAGTCGCTGCGCCGCGATCCCGAGGCCGTGCCGTTCGGCGCGATCGGGCTGGGCGCCGACCTGCGCGTGCGCACCTACAACGCGCGCGAGTCGCGCGAGGCCGGGCTCGCGCCGGAGCGGGTGCTCGGCAAGCCGATGTTCGCCGAGGTCGCGCCCTGCATGGACAACGCCCTCGTCGGCGAGCGCTTCGTCGCCGGCGGCGAGCTCGACGAGACGCTCGACTACCTGCTGACGCTGCGCATGCGACCGACGCGCGTGCGGCTGCGTCTGCTCGCGCGTCCGTCCGACGACGTGCGCTGGATCCTCGTGCAGCGACTGAGCCGTGGCTGAAGCCGCGCTCGCGCCGGGCGAGGCGCTTGCCGCGACGGACCGCGAGGAGCCGGTCGATCCGGTCCGCGAGCTCGAGTCCCTGACGCAGTTCGTCTACCAGCTGCCGGTCGGCGTGATGCGCTGCGCGGCCGACGGCACGGTGGAGCTGATGAATCCGCCGGTGGCGCGGCTGCTGCCCGGCGACATGGCGCGCTGGACGAGCGCCAGCGTCTACGACCTGCTCGAATCGGTGTTCCCCGACCTGCGCACCCTCCTGTCCGCGGGCACCGGCGGCGGACGCATCGTCGAGGGCCGGCGGGTGCCGGTGGCCGCGCCCGTGCCGGGACGGCCGCTGCTCTGGCTCTCGTTCACCATCATCCGGTTCGACGACGGCGGGTTCGCGATGACGATCGCCGACGTCTCGGCCGAGGTCGAGCGCGAGCAGCAGATGCGCCAGGCCAGCGCCTGGGTCACGGCGCTCGTCCAGGGGCACAGCGAGCACATGGCCTGCTGCCTCGATCGCGACGGCCGCATCGTCGACTGGACGGCGTCGGCGGAGCGGATGACGGGGTGGGACGCCGCCGAGATGCTGGGACGGCCGGTCGATGCGCTGTTCGCGGTCGAGCCCTCGCTGCACGAGCGCGTGCAGGCCCGGCTGCGTCGCGCGACGCTGGCCGGCTGGGATTTCGACGAGGGCATGATGCGGCGCGCCGACGCGGCGCCGTGGTTCGCGAACTCGCTGATCACCGCGCTCGACGACGCGCCCAGCGGACCGCGGTTCGCGCTGGTCGCCCGCGACATGACCGATCGGCGCGAGGCGTCCGAGGCGCTGCGCCGGATGACGGTGCAGGACCAGCTGACCGGCGCCTACAACCGGGCGTACCTGTACACCGTGGGCGAGATCGAGCTGGCCGCGCACCGCGCCGCCGGCCGCCCCGTGGCGGCGATCGTGCTCGACCTCGACTGGTTCAAGCGCGTCAACGACACCTACGGGCACGACGCGGGCGACGCGGCGCTGGTCCGCGTGTCGCTGCTGTGCCAGCGCCAGCTGCGGGCGACCGACATGCTCGCCCGGCTGGGCGGCGAGGAGTTCTGCGCGGTGCTGCCGGGCTGCACGGCCGCCGGCGCGCAGCGGATCGCCGAGCGGATGCGCGCCGAGATCGCCCGCGAGCCGCTGATGCACGAGGGGCGGTCGATCGCGCTGAGCGCGAGCTTCGGCGTCGCGGAGGCCGGCGAGGGCACCGACTCGCTGCAGTCGCTGATCGCCGACGCCGACCGCGCGCTCTACCGCGCCAAGCGCGACGGACGCGACCGGGTGCACGTGGCCGGCGCGACCTGAGCGGGGCGAGGGCCCGCCGCGGCGACGCGCCCGGGACCCCGCCTAGTCGAAGGTCGCGGTCACGTCGCCGAACGGCGCGAAGCGGGCGGTCACGACGTCGCCCCGCGCGACGCGGTGCTGGCGCGTGAAGCTGCCCGACATCACGCGCGAGCCGGCCTCGAGCGCGAGGCCGAACTCGGCGAGCTTGTTCGCGAGCCACGCGATCGAGTGCAGCGGCCCGCCCATCACCTCGGCGCCGAGCGCGGCGTCGCGCCGCTCGTCGCCGAAGCGCACCTCGACGCTCGCCGCCTCCAGCGCCATCGCCCGGTCGAAGGGCGTGTCCGCGCCGGTCACGAAGGCCTTCTGCTGCGCGTTGTCGGCCATCGCGAGCGCGAGGTCGGCGGCGAAGTCGCCGCGCACCTCGACGACCTCGAGCGCGGGCGCCACCGCGCCGAGCGCGCGCGCCGCGTCGTCCGCCGTCGCGCCCGGGCCGCGCAGCGTGTCGCCCATCGTCAGGCAGAGCTCGTTCTCGATGCCGGGCGCGATCAGCGCGTCGAACGCGAGCCGCGCGCCACTCTCGCGATGGCCCGAGCGCATCAGCACGCCGAAGCAGGGCTCGGGCACGCCCCACTGCGCACGCATCGCGGCCGAGGTGAGACCGACCTTCCAGCCGGCCTGCGCGTCGCCGTCGGCGACCCGACGGCGCAGGATCGCGAGGTTCACCGCGTAGCCCTGCGCCATCGTCAGCCGGCCGCGCCAGGCGGGCGGCATGTGCTCGCCGCGGCGGATGCCCGCCCACAGCGCGTCGGCGGCCTGCTCGATGTCCATCGTCCCCTCCGTCCGCCGCGCGCGTCGCGCGGCCGTCAGTCGATCAGCGCCGCCGCGAACTCCTCGGCCGAGAACGCCTGCAGGTCCTCGATGCCCTCGCCGACGCCGATGAAGTAGACCGGGATCGGGCGCTCGCGCCGGGTGTGCGCGAGCGCGGCGAGCGCGCCGCCCTTCGCGGTCCCGTCGAGCTTCGTCACCACGAGCCCGGTGAGCTGCACCGTCTCGTCGAAGGCCTTGACCTGCGCGAGCATGTTCTGCCCGGTGTTGCCGTCGAGCACGAGCAGCACCTCGTGCGGCGCGCCGTCCATCGCCTTGCCGATCACGCGCCGCACCTTGCGCAGCTCGTCCATCAGGTGCGTCTGCGTCGGCAGCCGGCCCGCGGTGTCGACCATCACGACGCCGGTGCGCCGCGCGATGCCGGCCGACACCGCGTCGAACGCCACCGCGGCCGGATCGCCGCCCTGCTGCGAGATGACGTCGACCTCGTTGCGGCTGCCCCACTGCGCGAGCTGCTCGCGCGCCGCGGCGCGGAAGGTGTCGCCCGCGGCGAGCAGCACCGTCTTGCCCTCGCGGCGCAGGTGGCGCGCGAGCTTGCCGATCGAGGTCGTCTTGCCGGCGCCGTTCACGCCCGCGATCATCATCACGAGCGGCTCGGCGCGGTCGATGTCGACGGGCGCCTCGAGCGGCATCAGCATCTCCACCAGCAGCGCGCGCAGCGCGGCCTTCACCTGCTGGGCGTCGGTCAGCTTCTGCTTGCGCGTGCGCTCGCGCAGCGCCTGCAGCAGCCACTGCGTCGTCTCGACGCCGGCGTCGGCGACCAGCAGCGCGGTCTCGAGCTCCTCGAACAGCGCCTCGTCGACCTTCACGCCGACGAAGAGGGTGGCGATGCTGCCGCTGGTGCGCGACAGGCCCTGCTTGAGCCGGGCGATCCACGGCTTGCGGTCGGGCATCGGCGCCGGCTCGGCGGGGGCCGCGTCCGGATCCGGCGCGACGGCCTCGGCCCCGGCGGCGGCGTCGCGCTCGGCCTCTTCGCGCGCCGCCGCCTCCCGCTCGGCGGCCTCGCGCGCGACCGTCTCGCGCCGCTCCAGCTCCTGCAGCGCGGCCTCGCGCAGCAGCGCCTGCAGCGCCGCCTCGTGCTCGGCCGCGGCCCGTTCCGCCTCGCGCTCCTCGGCGGCCCGCCGTTCCGCCTCGACCCGTTCCCCGGCCTCGAGGGCGGCGCGCTCGAGCGCCTCCGCGGCGGCCGCCGCCTCGGCCGCCGCCGTCGCTTCGACCGCCCGCGCCGCCGCGGCCTCCTCGGCCGCCGCCGCCTGCGCCGCTTCGGCCTGCGCCTCGGCCGCCGCCGCCGCCGCGGCCACCTCGGCCTCGATCTCGGCGTCGTCGACCGGCGCCTCCTCGGGCGGCGGCGCGGCCGGCGTAGGGGCCGGGGCACCCCGGCCGGGCAGGAAGCGCGACCAGAAGCCGCCGCGCGCGGCGGCCTCGGCGGGCGGCGCGTCGACCGCGGCCTGCGCGGGGGCGGCGCCGGCGGCGGCCACGGGCACGGCCGTCGGCGACGACCCGGTCGACGGCACCGGTTCGGCCGTCGGCCCCGGCACGGCCGTCGGCATCGGTTCGACCGTCGGAGCCGGCGCGGCCGCGAGCGCGGCGGCGGGCCCGGTCGCGGCGGACGGCGCCTCGTCGGGGACGACGGGCGGAGCGGCGAGGTCGGCGGCGTGCGCGGACGGCTCCGCGGCGGGGGCGGACGCGGGCGCGCCGGGCTCGGCCGGCTTCTTGCGGCGTAGGAATCCGAACATGGGAAGGCGGGGCCCCTGCGCCGGAGGGGGCTCCGGCCGGCGGGGTACACTGGGGACATCCGATTCTACGCCCCACCGATGACCCGACTGCCCGTGCGTGCGCGCCCCCGCGTCCGCGCCGCGCGACTCGCCGTCGCGCTCCTCTGCACCGGCCTCCTCCCGATCGCCGCGCTCGCGCAGGCCCCGGCTCCGCCCGCCGACGTCGCCGGCTCGCCCGCCGACCCGACGGGCGTCGCCGCCTCGCAGGCGTTCGAGCGGATGCTGCCCAACGGCATGAAGGTGCTCGTCAAGCCCGACCGGCGCGCGCCCACGGTCGCGCACATGGTCTGGTACCGCGCCGGCTCGATGGACGAGGTCAACGGCCGCACCGGCGTGGCCCACGTGCTCGAGCACATGATGTTCAAGGGCACCAAGACGCTCGCGCCGGGCGAGTTCTCGCGCCGCGTCGCCGCGGTCGGCGGCCGCGAGAACGCGTTCACCTCGCGCGACTACACCGGCTACTTCCAGCAGGTCCACAGCTCGCGCCTGGCCGAGGTGATGACGCTCGAGGCCGACCGGATGGCGAACCTGCGGCTGTCGGCCGACGAGTTCGCGAAGGAGATCCGCGTGGTGATGGAGGAGCGCCGGCTGCGCACCGAGGACCGCGCGACCGGGCTGCTGTACGAGCAGCTGATGGCGGCCGCCTTCGTCGCGCATCCGTACCGGCATCCGATCGTCGGCTGGATGAGCGACCTCGAGGCGATGACGGTCGAGGACGCGCAGGCCTGGTACGACGCGTGGTACTCGCCGTCGAACGCGATCCTCGTGATCGCCGGCGACGTCGATCCCGAGCAGGCGTTCGCGCTCGCGCAGCGCACCTACGGCACGGTCCCCGCGCGCGCGGTCGCGCCGCGCAAGCCGCAGACCGAGCCGCCGCAGCGCGGCCTGCGCCGGATCGAGGTCAAGGCCCCGGCCGAGAACCCGTACGTCGCGATGGCGTTCCGCGTGCCGGGGCTGCGCGCGGTCGACGGCGACCGCGAGCCGTACGCGCTCGAGCTGCTGTCGTCGCTGCTCGACGGCGGCGAGAGCACGCGCTTCACCCGCGACGTCGTGCGCGGCTCGCGCATCGCCAACCGCGCGGGCGCGGGCTACGACATGACGCAGCGCGGCCCGGCGCTGTTCACGCTCGACGGCACGCCCGCCGAGGGCCGCACGACCGCCGACGTCGAGCGCGCGCTGCGCGCCGAGATCGCCCGGATCGCGAAGGAGGGCGTGCCGCAGGCCGAGCTCGAGCGCATCAAGGTGCAGTACGTCGCCGGGCAGGTGTACAAGCGCGACTCGGTGTTCGCGCAGGCGATGGAGCTCGCCGGGCTCGAGATGGTCGGCCTGTCGCACCGCGACGCCGACCGCATCCTCGAGCGGATCCGCTCGGTCACCGTCGACGAGGTGAAGGCGGTGGCGGCCAAGTACTTCGGCGACGACCAGCTGACGGTGGCCACGCTGCTGCCGCAGCCCGTCGGCGAGCGCCGCGCGCCGCCGCCGCCGCCGGCCGGACTGAGGCACTGACGCGATGACGACCCCGACCCGACCCTCGGCCGCGATGCCGGCCGCGACCCTGGCGCTGCTCGTGCTGCTGCTCGCGTGGAGCTCGCTCGCGCACGCGGTGCTGCCGATCGAGAACTGGACGACCTCGCGCGGCGCGCGCGTGTACTTCGTGCGGGCCGCCGAGATCCCGATGCTCGACGTGAACGTCGACTTCGACGCCGGCTCGCGCTTCGACCCCCCCGGCAAGGAGGGGCTCGCCTCGATGACCGCCGGCATGCTCGCGCGCGGCGTGCGCGGGCTCGGCGAGGCCGCGATCGCCGAGCGCTTCGCCGACCTCGGCGCGAGCCGCGGCGGCGGCGCGGGCGACGACCGCGCGAGCGTGTCGCTGCGCACGCTGTCGAGCCCGGCCGAGCGCGAGGCCTCGGTCGCGCTGCTCGCCCGGCTGGTGGCCGAGCCGGCGTTCCCGACCGAGCCGCTGGCGCGCGAGCGCGAGCGCGCGACGCAGGGCCTGCGCGAGGCGCTGGTGCGGCCCGAGGCGATCGCGCAGCGCACCTTCGACGCGCTGCTCTATCCGTCGCATCCGTACGGCCGGCAGACCACCGCCGAGTCGCTCGCCGCGATCGGCCGCGCCGACCTGGTCGACTTCCACCGCCGCCGCTACGGCGCCGACCGCGCGGTGGTCTCGATGATCGGCGCGATCACCCGCTCCGAGGCCGAGGCGATCGCCGAGACCCTGACCCGCGGCCTGCCCGCGGGCGAGGCGCCGCCCGCGCTGCCGCAGGTGGTCGCGCCGCCGCCGGTCGAGCGGCGCATCCCGCATCCGGCCACGCAGAGCCACCTGCTGGTCGGCGCGCCCGCGATCGCGCGCGGCGACCCCGACTTCTTCCCGCTGTTCGTCGGCAACTACGTGCTCGGCGGCGGCGGCTTCGTGTCGCGGCTCACCGCCGAGGTCCGGGAGAAGCGGGGCCTGTCGTACAGCGTCTACGCGTACTTCTCGCCGATGGCCCAGCCCGGCCCGTTCGTCGTCGGGCTGCAGACCCAGAAGTCGCAGACCGAGGAGGCGCTGAAGGTCGTGCGCCAGACGGTCGAGTCCTTCGTGCGCGACGGCCCCACCGAGGAGGAGCTGCGCGCGGCCAAGCAGAACCTGGTCGGCGGCTTCGCGCTGCGGATCGACTCCAACCGCAAGATCCTCGACAACCTCGCGACGATCGGCTGGTACCGGCTGCCGCTCGACTACCTCGAGCGCTGGACCGACCAGGTCGAGAAGGTGAGCGTCGCCCAGGTGCGCGACGCGTTCCGCCGCGCGGTGCGCCCCGAGTCGCTGGTCACGGTGATCGTCGGCGCGGGCGACGCGAAGCCCTGACGGCCCTGACGGGCCGCCGCGCCCTCGCGGCGCGGCCGTCGCCCGCGGGCCCGCGGTCACGCCTCCGGCGGCCCGCCCCCGCGCGGCCGACGGGCCCGGCCGGGCTCGGGGCGGGCGTGCGCTCGGGTACACTCGCCGCCCCGATGCCCCGTCCGCCCGCCGCCCGCTCCGCCGTCCGTCCCGCCGCGCCCGTCCGCGGCGCACCGCCCGCGCGCGTGCGCATCGTCGGCGGCACCTGGAAGCGCACGCCGCTGCCGGTGCTCGACCTGCCCGGGCTGCGGCCGACGCCCGACCGCGTCCGCGAGACGCTGTTCAACTGGCTCGGTCGGGACCTCGACGGCTGGACCGCGCTCGACCTGTACGCCGGCACCGGCGCGCTCGGCCTGGAGGCGGCGTCGCGCGGCGCCGCGCGCGTCGTGCTCGTCGAGCGCGAGCGCCGGGCGGTCGAGTCGCTGCGCGCGACCTGCGCGAAGCTGAAGGCCGCGCAGGTCGAGGTCGTGCAGGCCGACGCCGCCGCCTGGCTCGCGGGCCGTCGCGAGCGCTTCGACCTCGTGCTGCTCGATCCGCCGTTCGGCGGGCGCGAGCTCGCGCGGGTGCTGCCGGCGCTCGGGCCGGTGCTCGCCCCCGGCGCGGCGGTCTACGTCGAGACCGACGCGCCCCTCGATCCCGCCTCGCTCCCGCTCGCCGCCTGCCCGGGGCTCGTGCTCCACCGGGCCGACAAGGCGGGGCAGGTCCACTATCATCTGCTCCTCTCCGACCCCGGCTGACTGGAGCCCGCGATGGCGATCGCCGTCTACCCCGGCACCTTCGACCCGATGACCCGCGGCCACGAGGACATCGTGCGGCGCGCCGCGGGCATCTTCGGCCGGCTGGTCGTCGGCGTCTCCGACAGCCGCGCCAAGACGCTGTTCACGCTCGAGGAGCGGATCGAGATCATGCGCGAGGTGCTCGCGCCGCATCCGAACGTCGAGGTCGCCGGCTTCTCCGGGCTGCTGCGCGACTTCGCGCTCGGCTGCGGCGCCCGGGTGGTGGTGCGCGGCGTGCGCGCGGTGTCCGACTTCGACTACGAGTCGCAGCTCGCCGGCATGAACCGGCACCTGATGCCCGAGGTCGAGACGATCTTCATGACCCCGGCCGACCAGTACCAGTTCGTCTCGGGCACGCTGGTGCGCGAGATCGCGCAGTACGGCGGCGACGTCGCCAAGTTCGTGTCGCCGTCGGTGCAGGCCCGCCTCGAGCGCAAGCTGCACCCCGAGCGGCCGTCGCCCGGCGCCGGCGGCTGAGGACGCCCCGCCGTGGCCCTGCTGATCACCGATCAGTGCATCAACTGCGACGTCTGCGAGCCCGAGTGCCCGAACGGCGCGATCTCGATGGGCCCGGAGATCTACGTGATCGACCCGTCGCGCTGCACCGAGTGCGTCGGCCACTTCGACGAGCCGCAGTGCCGGCAGGTCTGCCCGGTCGACTGCATCCCCAACGACCCCGCGCGCGTCGAGACCCGCGAGCAGCTGATGCTGCGGTACGAGCGGCTGCAGCGCGAGGGCTGACGGGCGCGATCCGCCGCGCCGCCGCTCGCCGGGCGACGCGCGCTCAGCCGAGCTGGTAGACGAGCGTCCAGGGGCCGGCCTTCGCCCACTCGGCGCACTCGAGCTGCAGCGAGTGATCGGTCAGCGGGTGCGCGCGCGCCCAGTCGCCGGGCAGCTCGAGCCGCGCGCCGGCGCCCTTCATCCGCAGCTTGATCCACGGCGGCAGCTGGCCGTCGCGGCGGCGGTGGAAGATCACCGCGAGCCGCAGGCAGAGCACGCGCAGCCAGTCGTCCTGCGTGTCGACCGAGCCGTGGAGCTTGGTGAGCCCGCCGGTCTGCCCGAGCACCATCGCCGCGATCGTCGCCTGCTCGTGCTCGGAGAAGCCCGGCATGTCGCAGTGGCCGAGGATGTACGCGCCGTGCTTGTGGAAGTCGGGCTGGGCGATCGACAGCCCGGTCTCGCGCAGCTGCGCGGCCCATCCGAGCAGCCGCGCGCCGCGCGCGACGACGTCCTCGGGCTCGCGGGCGGCCTCGCGGTAGAGCGCGGTCGCGAGCAGGGCGACCGCGCGGCCGTGGCGCTCGTCGAGGCCGTGCCGGCGCAGCATCCGGGCGACCGTGACGTCGCGCATGTCGGCGCCGCTCGAGCGCCCGAGCAGGTCGTACAGCACCCCCTCGCGCAGCGCGCCGTCGCAGTAGTCCATCGACCCGATGCCGAACTCCTCGAACACCGCCGACATCATCGCGAGCCCGCCCGGCAGCACCGGACGCCGGTCGGGCTTCAGGCCCTCGAGCCGCACGCGGTCGGCGCTGCCCGCCTTGCAGAGCGCGGTCGCCAGCGCGGCGAGGCCGTCCTCCGTCAGCTCGGTGTCGCCGAAGTTCGCGAGCGCCAGCTGGCACAGCGACTTGGCCGTGCCCGACGTGCCGATCGCCTGCTGCCAGCCGGCCTCCCGGTAGCGGCGCGACAGCGGCGACAGCGCGTCGCGGCACGCGAGGCGGGCGGCGTCGAACGACGCGCGGTCGACCGCGCCGTCGGGGAAGAACCGGCGGGTCAGGCTCACGCAGCCGAGGGTCACCGATTCGAGCAGCTCGGCCCGGTAGTCGGTGCCGACGATGCATTCGGTCGAGCCGCCGCCGATGTCGACGACCAGCCGCGTGCGGCCGTCGGCGGGCAGCGCGTGCGCCGCGCCCAGGTAGATGAGCCGCGCCTCCTCGCGTCCGGCGATCACCTCGATCGGGAAGCCGAGCGCGCCCTGGGCCCGCTCGAGGAAGACGCGGGCGTCGGCGGCGACGCGGAAGGTGTTGGTGGCGACCGCGCGCACCCGCTCGGGCGGGAAGGTGCGCAGCCGCTCGCCGAAGCGCTGCAGCGCCGCGAGCGCGCGATCCTGCGCGGCCTTCGACAGCAGGTTGTCCTCGCCCAGTCCGGCGGCCAGCCGCACGGTCTCCTTCAGCTGGTCGACCGCCCGGATCTGGTCGCCGAGCGGCGTCGACTCGACGTCGCCGATCACCAGCCGGAAGCTGTTGGAGCCGAGATCGACCGCGGCCAGGAGGGAGGATGCAGGCATCGACCGGCATTTTGCCGCAGAATCCGCAGGGTCGACGCCTTCGCGCCGCGTCCGGCGCGCGGACCGTCACGGGACCGTCATACGACAGGACGACACTCGCGCCGATGCTTTCGCCGGACTCCGACCGCTCGCTCAGACTCCTCAACCGCGAACTCGGCCTGCTCGCCTTCAACGAGCGGGTCCTCGCGCTGGCCGACGATCCGACGATCCCGCGGCTCGAGCGCCTGCGCTACCTGACGATCGTCAGCAGCAACCTCGACGAGCTGTTCGAGGTGCGGGTCGCCGAGCTGAAGGAGCTCGAGCGCGCCGACGCCGACGCGCAGGTCGACTCCGGCTCGATCGCCGAGGCGCTGCGCGGCGTCGCCGAGCGCGCGCGCCGGATCGTCGACCGGCAGTACGCGCTGCTCGATCACGCGCTCACCCCGGCGCTCGCCGAGCAGGGCGTCGTGATCCTGCTGAGCTCGATGTGGAACGACGCGCAGCGCCGCTGGGCCGAGCGGGTCTTCCTCGACGAGATCGAGCCGCTGCTCACGCCGATCGCGCTCGATCCCGCGCATCCGTTCCCGCGCATCCTGAACAAGTCGCTGAACTTCGTGATCGAGCTCGAGGGCGTCGACGCGTTCGGCCGCGAGGCGGGCATCGCGATCGTCCAGGCGCCGCGCGCGCTGCCCCGGGTGATCCCGGTGCCGGTCGACGTCGCCGGCGCGCCGCACGGCGTGATGCTGCTGACCTCGGTGGTCGGCGGCTTCGTCGACCGCCTGTTCCCCGGCCTCGCGGTCCGCTCGGTCAACCAGTTCCGGGTCACCCGCAACAGCGAGCTCTTCGTCGACGAGGAGGAGGTGACCGATCTGCGCCAGGCGCTGCACAGCGAGCTGTCGCAGCGCCACTACGGCGACGAGGTGCGCCTCGAGGTCTCGGCGGCGATCGGCGACAAGGTGCTGCGGCTGCTGCAGAGCGAGTTCGACCTCGGCGAGCAGGACACCTACCGCGTCGACGGGCCGGTGAACCTCGTGCGGCTGCAGCAGGTGATCGACCTCGTCGACCGTCCCGACCTGAAGTTCCCGCCGTTCGAGCCGGGGCTGCCCGCGCCGCTCGCGGCCGGCGCCGACCTGTTCGCGGCGATCCGCGCGGGCGACGTGCTGCTCCACCATCCGTACGAGTCGTTCGCGCCGGTGATGGACTTCCTGCGCAGCGCCGCCGACGACCCGCAGGTCGTCGCGATCAAGCAGACGATCTACCGCACCGGCGCCGACTCGCTGCTGATGGAGTCGCTGGTCGCCGCGGCGCGCGCGGGCAAGGAGGTGACGGTCGTCGTCGAGCTGATGGCGCGCTTCGACGAGGAGGCGAACATCAACTGGGCGTCGCGGCTCGAGGAGGCCGGCGCGCACGTCGTCTACGGCGTCGTCGGCCACAAGACCCACGCGAAGCTCGCGCTGGTGCTGCGTCGCGAGGACGGGGCGCTGCGCCGCTACGCGCACCTCGGCACCGGCAACTACCATCCGCGCACCGCGAAGCTGTACGAGGACTTCAGCATGTTCACGGCGGCGAGCGACGTCTGCGCCGACGTCCACGAGGTGTTCCGCCGGCTCACCGGCACCGGCCAGGCGATCGAGCTGCGCTGCCTGCTGCAGGCGCCGTTCACGCTCGCCGCGCACGTGCTCGCCGCGATCAAGCGCGAGGCCGACGCCGCGCGCGCGGGCCGGCGCGCCTACATCGCGGCCAAGGTCAACGCGCTGCTCGAGCCCTCGGTGATCGAGGCGCTGTACCAGGCGAGCCAGGCCGGCGTGAGGATCGACCTGATCGTGCGCGGCGTGTGCGCGCTGCGCCCGGGCGTGCCGGGCCTGTCGGAGAACATCCGGGTGCGCTCGGTGATCGGCCGCTTCCTCGAGCACAGCCGCATCTACCACTTCCGCGCCGACGGCCGCGACGAGGTGTGGCTCGCGTCGGCCGACTGGATGGGCCGCAACTTCCACCGGCGCGTCGAGGTCGCGTTCCCGATCCGCGACCGACGGCTGAAGGCCCGGGTGCTCGCCGAGGGCTTCGCGGTGCACCTGCGCGACAACGCGTCGGCCTGGACGATGGACTCGGTCGGCCACTACGTGCGCCGGCGCCCGCGCGCGAACGCGCGGGCCATCGTCTCGCAGCAGGCGCTGCTCGAGAAGCTCTCGGCGCGCTGAGCTCGGCCGCGACGTCGCCCGGCGCGCCGTCGCCGCCGGCGCGCGGCCGGCGGTCCGCCCCCGGTCACGGAACGGATCGCGCGGGGCGACCCCGGGACGCCCTTCGATAGAATCGTCCGTCGGGCCCGCGCCGGGCCCCCGGGAGATCGCTGAGATGAACGGTGCCGAACGCCTCGTGCGGACGCTGCTCGACGAGAGCGTCGACGTCTGCTTCACCAACCCCGGCACCTCCGAGATGCACTTCGTCGCGGCGCTCGACCGCGTCGACGGCATGCGCTGCGTGCTCGGCCTGTTCGAGGGCGTGGTCACCGGCGCGGCCGACGGCTACTGGCGGATGGCGCGCCGGCCGGCCTCGACGCTGCTGCACCTCGGGCCCGGCCTCGCCAACGGCCTGGCCAACCTGCACAACGCGCGCAAGGCGCGCTCGGGCATCGTCAACGTCGTCGGCGAGCACGCCCGCGCGCACGTCGCGCTCGACGCGCCGCTCACCTCCGACATCGAGGCGATCGCGCGACCGATGTCCCACTGGGTGCAGACCATCGGCTCGCCGGCCGGCGTCGAGGTCGCCGCGCGCGCCGCGGTGCAGGCCGCGACCGAGCCGCCCGGGCGGATCGCGACGCTGGTGCTGCCGGCCGACTGCGCGTGGACCGAGGAGCCGGCGGGCGCGCCGCGCGTCGCGAGGGCACCGCGACCGGCGGCCGCCGCGCCCGACGCCGAGGCGATCGAGGCGGCCGCCGCGGTGCTGCGTTCGGGCGAGCCGACGGTGCTGCTGCTGGGCGGCGAGGCCTGCCACGAGGCGGGGCTCGAGATCGCCGGCCGGATCGCGGCGGCGAGCGGCTGCGCGCTGATGACCGAGTTCGCGGTCGCGCGCGTCGCGCGCGGCGCCGGCCGGGTCGCGGCGCAGCGCGTGCCCTACGTCGTCGACGCCGCGGTGGCCGCGCTCGCGCCGTACCGCAACATCGTGCTCGTCGGCGCGCGCGAGCCGGTGTCGTTCTTCGCGTACCCGGGCAAGCGCGGCCGGCAGGCGGCGCCGGGCACCCGCGTGGTCGAGGTCGCCGACGCGACGCAGGACCCGACGGCCGCGCTCGCCGGGCTCGCCGAGGCGCTCGAGGCGCGCCGGCTCGCGCCCGCGCGCGTCGCCGAGCGCGGCGCGGTCGAGGCGCCCGACGGCCCGATGAGCCTGGAGGGCATCGGCCGCGTCGTGGCGGCGGTGCTGCCCGAGCAGGCGGTGGTCGTCGACGAGTCGGTGTCCTCGGGGCGCGGCTTCGGCGGGCCGACCGCCGGCGCGGCGCCGCACGACTGGCTGACCGGCACCGGCGGCTCGATCGGCTTCGGGCTGCCGACCGCGATCGGCGCGGCGATCGCCGTGCCGGGGCGCAAGGTGCTCGCGCTCGAGGGCGACGGCAGCGCGATGTACACCGTGCAGTCGCTGTGGACGATGGCGCGCGAGGGCCTCGACGTGACGGTGCTGGTGTTCGCGAACCGCTCGTACCGGATCCTGCTGGGCGAGTACGCCGGCGTCGGCGCGGGCTCGCCCGGCCCGCGCGCGACCGACATGCTGAGCATCGACCGTCCGACGATCGACTGGGTCGGCCTCGCGCGCTCGATGGGCGTGGAGGCGGGCCGCGCGAGCGACCTGGGCGAGCTCGCGCGCGAGCTGCGCCGCGGCTTCGCCTCGCCCGGGCCGTACCTCGTCGAGGCGGTGCTCTGAGGGGCGTGCCGCGGGTGCTCCCCGCGTTCCACGGCTGGCGGATGGTGATCGCGGGCAGCGCGCTGCAATTCCTGCAGGCCGGGCTGATCCAGCAGGCGTTCGGAGCGTACGTGGCGGTGCTGTCGGCCGAGCGCGGCTGGAGCAAGACCTCGCTGTCGGGCGCGGCCGCGCTGATGTCGGTCGAGACCGCGCTGATCGGTCCGGTGCTCGGCTGGGCGATCGACCGCTTCGGGCCGCAGCGGCTGATCCGCAGCGGCGTGCTGCTGTTCGGCGCGGGGCTCGTCGCGCTCGGCACCATCGACTCGCTGCCGGGCTTCTACGCCGCGGTCGCGCTGATCGCGCTCGGCTCGAGCCTGTGCGGCTACTTCCCGCTCAACGTCGCGATCATCCACTGGTTCGAGCGGCGGCGCGCCCGCGCGCTGTCCTCGATGGGGCTGGGGCTCGCGCTCGGCGGCACCTTCGTGCCGGTGGTCGCGTCGTCGATCGTCGCGTTCGGCTGGCGCCCGACGGCGATCGCCTCGGGGGCGGCGGCGATCGCGATCGGCTGGCCGCTCGCGCGGGTGTTCCGCGGCCCGCCCGAGGCGCTCGGCCAGACGGTCGACGGCCTGCCGCCGGACGCGCCCGGCGCGCGCGGCGGCGCGGGCGAGGACGACGGCCCGGCGGAGTTCACCGCGCGCCAGGCGCTGCGCACCCGCGCGTTCTGGCTGCTGTCGGCCGGCCACGGCTTCGCGCTGCTGGTCGTCACCGCGGTCAACGTCCACGCGATCACGCACATGAAGGAGTCGCTCGGCTACACCGTGGCCGAGGCCTCGCTGGTGATCACGCTGATGACCGCCGCGCAGGTCGCGGGCGTGGCCGCCGGCATGACCTTCGGCGACCGCGTCGACAAGCGCCGCGTGTCGGCGGGCTGCATGCTGATGCACGCGCTCGGGCTGCTGTCGCTGACCTTCGCGACCGGGCCGGCGATGCTGGTCGCGTTCGCGCTGCTGCACGGCACCGCCTGGGGGCTGCGCGGCCCCTTCATGCAGGCGATCCGCGCCGACTACTTCGGCCGCCGCTCGATCGGCATGATCCTCGGGCTGTCGGCCGTCGTGGTCGCGCTCGGCCAGGTCGGCGGCCCGATGGTGGCCGGCGCGTTCGCCGACCTGACCGGCGACTACCGCAGCGGCTTCACGATCCTCGCGCTCGCCGCCGCGCTCGGCTCGATCACCTTCCTCGTCGCGTCGCCGCCGCCGCGGCCGGTAGACTCCGGCGCGTGACGCGCGAGCGCCGCACCGATCCCGCAGCTTCCCCGTCCGCACCGCCATGAGCCACACGCCCGACTTCCCCGAGATCCGCGACGCCGTGCGCGCGCTGTGCGCGCAGTTCCCCGACGAGTACTTCCGTCGCGTCGACGCCGAGCGCGGCTATCCGGAGGCCTTCGTCGACGCGCTGACCCGCGCGGGCTGGATGGCCGCGCTGATCCCGCAGGAGTACGGCGGCTCGGGGCTCGGGCTGTCCGAGGCCTCGGTGATCATGGAGGAGATCAACCGCTGCGGCGGCAACTCCGGCGCCTGCCACGGCCAGATGTACAACATGGGCACGCTGCTGCGCCACGGCTCGGAGGAGCAGAAGCGCCGGCTGCTGCCGAAGATCGCCGTCGGCGAGCTGCGGCTGCAGTCGATGGGCGTGACCGAGCCGACCACCGGCACCGACACCACCAAGATCAGGACGACCGCGGTGAAGCGGGGCGATCGCTGGGTCGTGAACGGCCAGAAGGTGTGGATCTCGCGCGTGCAGCACAGCGACTACATGATCCTGCTCGCGCGCACCACGCCGATCGCCGAGGTCGCGCGCAAGGCCGACGGGCTCTCCGTGTTCCTGGTCGACCTGCGCGAGGCGGTCGGCCGCGGCCTCGAGGTGCGGCCGATCCCGAACATGGTCAACCACGAGACCAACGAGCTGTTCTTCGAGAACCTCGAGATCCCCGACGAGAACCTGATCGGCGAGGCGGGCAAGGGCTTCCGCTACATCCTCGACGGCCTGAACGCCGAGCGCACGCTGATCGCGGCCGAGTGCATCGGCGACGGCTACTGGTTCGTCGACCGGGTGGTGAAGTACACGAAGGAGCGCGAGGTGTTCGGCCGCCCGATCGCGCAGAACCAGGGCGTGCAGTTCCCGATCGCCGAGACCTACATCGAGGTCGAGGCGGCGAACCTGATGCGCTGGAAGGCGTGCGCGCTCTACGACGCGCACCGACCCTGCGGCGCCGAGGCGAACATGGCGAAGTACCTGGCCGCCAAGGCGAGCTGGGAGGCGGCCAACGCGTGCATTCAGTACCACGGCGGCTTCGGCTTCGCGTGCGAGTACGACGTCGAGCGCAAGTTCCGCGAGACGCGGCTGTACCAGGTCGCGCCGATCTCGACGAACCTGATCCTCAGCTACGTCGCCGAGCACGTGCTCGGCATGCCGCGCTCGTTCTGAGGCGCGCCGCGCCGATTCCGATACCGGGCGCCGCGCGCGCCGCGACGCGGCCGTTGCGTCGGGCGCGCCGCGGGCGTAGCGTGCGCGTCGATGCGCGTCGCACGAGGCGACGCGCCGCGACGACGGCGGGCGAACGACCCGCCGCGAGGGAGAGCGGGATGAACCGGTGGGCACGCAGGGGGCTCGTCGCGGCGGGGACGCTGGCCGTCCTGGCCGCGGCGGGGATCGGCACGGGCGTCGCGATGGCGTCCTGGAAGATGGGCCGCA
>DASPJX010000176.1:0-23553 GCA_035628395.1 Burkholderiaceae bacterium
CCGGCACGGCCGGCGCCGCGACCTGGCGCTCAAGGGCTCGGGCCGCACGCCGTTCTCGCGCGGCGGCGACGGCCGGGCCGCGGTCGGGCCGATGCTGCGCGAGGTGCTGGTGGGCGAGGCGATGCACGCGCTCGGCATCCCCACGACGCGCGCGCTCGCGGTCGCGGCGACCGGCGAGCCGGTGATGCGCGAGACCGTGCTGCCGGGCGCCGTGCTCGCGCGCGTCGCGGCGAGCCACCTGCGCGTCGGCACCTTCCAGTTCTTCGCCGCGCGCGGCGACGAGGCGCGCGTGCGCCGGCTCGCCGACTACGCGATCGCGCGCCACGACCCCGGGCTCGCCGACGCGCCGGACCGCTACCTCGGGCTGCTGCGCGCCGTCGCCGAGCGGCAGGCGCGGCTGATCGCGCAGTGGATGAACGTCGGATTCATCCACGGCGTGATGAACACCGACAACATGACGCTGTCGGGCGAGACGATCGACTACGGCCCCTGCGCGTTCGTCGAGGCCTACGATCCCGAGGCCGTCTTCAGCTCGATCGACCAGCAGGGCCGATACGCGTACGGCAACCAGCCCGGCATCGGGCAATGGAACCTCGCACGGCTCGCCGAGACGCTGCTGCCGCTGATCGACGAGGACGAGGAGCGCGCGGCCTCGCTCGCGATGGAGGTGCTCGAGGCGTATCCGGAGCGCTACCTCGCGCACCTGCGCGAGGGCCGGCGCGCGAAGCTCGGGCTCGCGCGGTCCGACGCGACCGACGACGCGACCGACGAGGCCCTCGCCGACGACTTCCTGTCGATGCTGCACGCGCAGCGCGCCGACTTCACGCTCGCGTGGCGCCGGCTCGGCGACGCGGCCGCGGGCGACGACGCGCCGCTGCGCGCGCTGCTCGCGGACGCGGCGGCGCTCGATCCGTGGCTCGCGCGCTGGCGCGCGCGCTGCGCGGCCGAGGACGGGGAGGCGCCGTCGGCCGGCGCCGAGCGCGCCCGGCGGATGCGCGCGGTCAACCCGTTCGTCATCGCGCGCAACCACCGCGTCGAGGAGGCGCTCGAGGCGGCGTCGGGCGACGGCGGGCTCGAGCCGTTCGAGCGGCTGCTCGACGCGCTGCGCCGGCCCTTCGACGAGGACGACGCGCTCGCGCCGTACGGCGAGCCCGCGCCCGCCGCCGTGACCGCGCGATACCGAACCTTCTGCGGGACCTGATCTCCCGGGCGCCGTCGCGCCGGCGACGGTCCGATCGACGTCGCGCCGACCGGCGCGGAGGACTCCATGCGCAGCGACTTCATCACGATGCTCCACTACAGCCGCGACCGCGACGCGTGGCTGCAGCTCACCGGCTGGGACGCGCCCGCGACGCACCGCGACGCGCTCGACGCGCTGCGCGAGATCGAGCGGCAGACCGACGAGGTGCTGCGCGAGCGCGGCGAGCCGGAGCACGCGCCGTACGTGCTGGTGGCGGGCTCGCTGGCGTCCGAGCGCGCGCCGCACGAGGTGCGCCGCGCGTGGCGCCTCAGCGAGGCGCTCGCCGACCGGCTGCTGACGCAGGTCGAGGGGCGCGGCGTGGAGGCGGCGATCGACGACGCGATCGCCGACTGGGAGAGCGAGCAGTTCCGGCACGACGAGGAGATCGACAGCCTCGATCCCGACGACTTCCCGGGCCTCGACCTCGAGGACCTCGCCCGGCGCGCCTACCCGCCGCCGGCCTGACCGCGTCGGACCGGCGGGGGCGCGGGCGGCTCGCGCCGCCCGCGTGCGGTCAGCGCGAGCCGCCGCCCGCGCCGGAGCCGCCGGCGCCCGAGCCGCCGCCCGCGCCCGATCCGGAGCCGCCGCCCATGCCGGACGACGAGCCGCCGCCCATCGTGCCCGAGCCGCCGCCGGAGCCGCCCTTGCCGGACGACGATCCGCCGCCGGTGCCGGACGACGAGCCGCCGGTGCCGGAGCCCTGACGTCCCTGCTGCGTGCCGCCGGACATCGCGCCGCCCGAGCCCGAGCCGGATCCGGTCGCGCGATCGGACCCGCCGCCGGACATGCCCGAGCCTCCGCCGGACGAGCCGCCGCCGGACATGCCGGCACCGCCGCCCGACGAGCCGCCGGACGTCCCGGCACCGCCGCCGGAGGACGATCCGCCGGTCGATCCGCCCGACATGCCCGAGCCGCCGGTCGAGCCGCCGGAGCCCGAGCGCTGGTTGCCGCTCGTGCCGCCCTGGGTCGTCTGCGCGAGGTCGAAGCGCGTGTCGGGCTGCGGCAGCGCGCCGGTGGCGCCGGCCGCGCCGGCCGCGACGGTGGTCGCCGCGACTAGGAGCGCGCGCAGCAGCGTCGGCCGGGTCGGCGTGGAAGATCGTGTCGTCATGTCGAGTCTCCTGGAATGGATTCACCGGGGCGCGGGATGCGCACCGGCGGGTGCGCCGGGTGGGGCAACCGGGGTGCCCGGGGCGCGGCCGCGGGCGACCCGATCAGCCGGCGGCGGCGGTGTCGGCGTGCCAGACCTCGACCGCGTAGCGGTCGCGCTCGTCGACGAAGCGCCGCCACGGCACGAACCCCGATGCGCGCGACAGGTCCTCGATCAGCGCCGGGCCGTACTTCTGCGAGCGCTCCATGAAGATCGTCTCGCCCTCGTCGAACGAGAACGCGCAGCCGAGCCGCTCGCTGCGCACCGTCTGCCGGCGCGTGCTGACCAGGAAGCTGAGCGCCGCGCCGTCGAGCGGGCTGTAGGTCGGATAGTGGGCGAAGGCGTCGAGGTCGAAGTCCATCGCGAGCTCGCGGTTCAGCCGCGCGAGCAGGTTCAGGTTGAAGCGCGCGGTCACGCCCTGCGCGTCGTCGTAGGCGGCGAGCACGACGCGCGGATCCTTCTGCAGGTCGAGCCCGAGCACCAGCGCGTCGCCGGTCTCGAGGCGCGTGCGCAGCGCGCGCAGCAGCGCCACCGCCTCGTCGCGCGCGAGGTTGCCGAGGCTGCTGCCCATCAGCATCGCGACGCGACGGCGTCCGCGCTCGCGCTCCGGCCAGCGCTGGAGGAAGTCGCCCGGCAGCGGCTGCACCCGGGCGTGCGGCATCGCCCGGGCGAAGCGCGCGAGCAGCGCATCGAGCGCGCCGCCCGACAGGTCGATCGGCCGATACAGCCAGTCGACGTCGCGCCGCTCGAGCGCCTCGCACAGCAGCAGCGTCTTCGCGCCGTTGCCGCTGCCGAGCTCGACGAGCTCGACCGGCCGTCCGGAGGGCGACAGCGCCGCGGCGAGCGCGTCGCCGTCGCGCTCGAGCACCCGGTGCTCGGCCCGCGTCAGGTAGTACTCGGGCAGCGCCATGATCCGCTCGAACAGCCGCGAGCCCTCGTCGTCGTAGAGCCAGGCCGACGACAGCGCCTTGGGCGTCGAGCGCAGCCCCTGCAGCACGTGCGCGGCCAGCGCGTCGTCGGGGGCCAGCGGGCGCGGGGTCGTGCTCATGCGGTCTCCAGGTCGCGCGCCGGACGGACGCCGGTGTACTGCCAGCGCAGCGGCGGATGGAAGAAGTTGCGGTAGGTCCGGCGGGCATGGCCCGGGGGCGTCGCGAACGAGGCGCCGCGCAGCACGTGCTGGCCGACCATGAACTTGCCGTTGTACTCGCCCACCGGGCCGCGCGCGGGTCGGAAGCCCGGGTAGGGCAGGTACGCGCTGTTGGTCCATTCCCAGCGCGCTCCCGGCTCGATGCGCGGCGCGAGCGCCTCCCACTCGGGCTCGGTCGGCAGGCGCCAGCCGGCCCAGCGGCAGAAGGCCGCGGCCTCGTAGAAGCTCACGTGGGTCACCGGCGCAGACTGAGGCACCGGGGCCGTCCCGTCCAGCGCGTAGTGCAGCCAGCCGCCGGGCCGGTCGGGATCGGGGCGCCAGTACATCGGCGCGCGCCGCTCGAGCGTGCGGACCCAGTCCCAGCCCTCGGCGTGCCAGAACTCGAAGCGCTCGTAGCCGCCGTCGGCCATGAACGCCAGCCACTCGGCGTTGGTGACCGGCGCGGCACGCAGCTCGAACGGACCCACCGCCACCGCGTGACGGGGCGACTCGTTGTCGAACGCGAAGCCGTCGCCGTCGTGGCCGATCTCGGTCGTGCCGCCGGGCCAGCGCAGCCACGCGTCGGGCGATCCCGGCGCGGGCCGATGCTCGGCGGCGGCGTCGAGCGGGCCGACGCGCCCCGGGTCGTAGGCCGGCTCGAGCGGATTGAGACCGAGGATCGCCTTGATGTCGGTGACGAGCAGCTCCTGGTGCTGCTGCTCGTGCTGCAGGCCGAGCTCGACCAGCGCGGCGAGCGGCGCGTCGAGCGGCGACTCGAGCAGCCGGCGCATCGCGGCGTCGACGTGCTCGCGGTAGGCGAGCACCTCGGCGACGGTCGGACGGCCGAGGTCGCCCCGGCGCATCCGCAGCACGCGCTCGCCCATCGACTCGTAGTAGCTGTTGAAGACGTAGGCCCAGCGCGGGTGGAAGACCCGGTAGCCGGGCAGGTGCGGCTGCAGCAGCATCGCCTCGAAGAACCACGTGACGTGGCCGAGGTGCCACTTCGGCGGGCTCGCGTCGATGATCGGCTGCGGGACGTGGTCCTCGATCGCCAGCGGCGCGCACAGCGCCGCGCTGCGGCGGCGCACGGCCAGGTATCGCTCGACGAGGCGCAGGTCGGTGTCGTGCATCCGGTCTCCGATCGCGCGGCCCCGCGGGCCGACGGTCGCCGCACGAGCCGGCGTCACCCACGCTGCGGGCAACGGCCGTACCCGGCTCGGCCGCGGGGGGGCCGGCTCGGCCGAAAGCGTTCCGGCTCGGCCGCAGGCGTTTCGGCTCGACCGCAGGCGTTTCGGCTCGGCCGCAGGCGTTTCGGCGCAGCCGCGGGCGTTTCGGCGCAGCCGCGGGCGTTTCGGCCCAGCCGCGGGCGTTTCGGCCCAGCCGCGGGCGGTCCGGCTCGGCTCCGTACGGTCCGGCCTCAGCCGCGGCGCGCGCGGGCGGCGAGGTTGGCCACCACCGCGACCAGCTCGGCCGGCTCGACCGGCTTGATCGCGTACGAGTCGAATCCGGCGAAGAGCGCGCGCTGCCGATCCTCGGAGCGCGCGAACGCCGACAGCGCGGCCGACGGCGTGTTGCCCCCCTCCGCCGAGGGGAGGTCGCGCACGCGTCCGATGAACGCGTAGCCGTCCTCGCCGGGCATGCCGATGTCCGAGACGAGGACGTCCGGGCGCAGCCGGCGCAGCGCCTCCAGGCCGTCGCCCGCCGAGTGCCGGCACGTGGTCCGCGCGCCGTACTGCTCGAGCGTCCTCGCGATCAGCGCGCTGGTGTCGGGGTCGTCGTCGACGACGAGCACCGACAGGCCGGTCAGCGTGGTCGTCGAGAGCTTCGAGACGCTCTCCGCGCCCGCGTCCCCGGTCTCGGGCTGGACCGCGGCGATCGGCAGCGACACCAGGAAGGTGCTGCCGCGGCCCACGCCCGGGCTGCGGGCCTCGACCCGGCCGCCGTGCATCTCGGTGAGGCTCTTGACGATCGACAGCCCGAGCCCGAGGCCTCGGTGCCGGCGCCGCGCCGAGCCGTCGCCCTGGCGGAAGGCCTCGAACACCAGCGGCAGGAAGTCGGGCGCGATGCCCTCGCCGGAGTCGGTCACCTCCAGCCGCGCGCGGCTCGCGACGCGCTCGAGCCGGATCTCGATGTGGCCGGCCGGCGGCGTGAACTTGACCGCGTTGACCAGCAGGTTCCAGACGATCTGCTGGATGCGCGCCGGATCGCCGCGCACCGGCCCCGCGGCCGGATCGAGCAGCGTGCGCAGCACGATGCGCTTGTCGTCGGCGCTCGGGCGCACCGTCTGGATCGCCGACTCGACGACCGGCACCAGGTCGACGTCGCCGACGTCGAGGCGCATCTGGCCGGACAGGATGCCGCTCATGTCGAGCAGGTCCGCGACGAGCTGCGCCTGCAGCCGCGTGTTGCGGATGATCACCTCCAGCCCTTCCTGCAGGGCCTTCGGATCGTCGAGCTTCATTCGCAGCAGCTGCGCCCAGCCGAGCACCGCGTTGAGCGGCGTGCGCAGCTCGTGCGAGAGGTTGGCGAGGAACTCGTCCTTCAAGTGCGTCGCGCGCAGCGCCTCGGCGCGGGCGAGCTCCGCCTCGGCGCGCGCGCGGCGCTCGCGCTCGAGGAGCAGCGCGAGCTCGGAGCGGCTGCGCTCGAGATCGCGGGTCTGCAGCGCCAGCAGCCGGCGCGTGCGCGACTGATCGAGCGCCGTGCGCACCGCGTGCGACACCTTGGGATACTGGTCGCGGCGCTTGATCACGTAGTCCGACAGCCCGGACTTCATCCCCTCGGCGCAGATCTCCTCCGAGCCGGTGTTCGTGAACATGACGACCGGCACGTCGGGCCAGCGGGCCTTGACGCGGGCGAGCACGGTCAGCCCGTCGATCCACCCGATCCGGTAGTCGGTGACCACGACGTCGGGCGCGCGCGAGGCGAGCACCATCCTGAAGCTCCGCTCGTCCACGGGCGCGGCGAACACCGCGTCCGGCAGGTCCTTGCGGACGGCGCGGATCACCAGCTCGCGATCGTCGATCGAGTCGTCGACGACGCAGATCACCGGTACGCCGTCGTCGGAGGAGGCGTCGGGTCCGGAGGATGTCGTTCGGCTCATCGTGGAAGGTCCGCGGAGCGATCCGCGGCGGCCGGACCGGCGGCGGGAAGCCTGACCCAGAACCGGCTGCCGCCCGCCGCTCCGGCCTCGACGCCGACCGCGCCGCCCATGCGCTCGACGCCTTTCCTGACGATGGCCAGACCGATGCCCGTGCCCGGATACGCGTCCTGGCCGTGCAGCCGCTCGAACACGCGGAAGATCCGCTCGCGATGGTCGGGCTCGATGCCGATGCCGTTGTCCGCGACCGTCAGCAGCACCTGCCCGTCCTCGCGCACCGCGTCGATCCGCACCCGGGGCCGGGCGTCGCGGTCGACGAACTTGAGCGCGTTCGACGCGAGGTTCTGCACGACCTGGACGAGGACGGTGTGGTTCCCGCGCACCGCCGGCAGGTTCGGCGCGACCGTCAGCTCGGCGCGCGATTCGCGCAGCTCGGCCGACAGGTTCTCGATCGCCTCGCGCACGATCGCGTCGAGGTCGACCGTGCCCACCGGCATCTCCTGGCGGCTCAGCCTGCCGTAGGCGAGCAGGTCCTGGATCAGCGACTCCATCCGGACCGCGCCGGCGAGGATCCGCCGCAGGTGGCTGCGCGCGGTCTCGTCGAGCCGGTCGGCATGGTCCTCGAGCAGCGCCTCGCCGAATCCGTAGATGCCGCGCAGCGGCGCGCGCAGGTCGTGCGCGACGTTGCTCGCGAAGCCCTGGAGCTCGGCGTTGGCGTCCTCGAGCTGGCGCGTGCGGGCGACCACCCGGTCCTCCAGCTCGGCGTTCAGCGTCCGGATGCGCTCCTCGTCCTCGCGGCGCTGGGTGAGGTCGCGCGCGACCTTGACGTATCCGCGCAGCGCGCCGGCCGGATCGCGCAGCGCGTAGAGCGCGACGTCGGCCCAGAAGAGGCTGCCGTCCTTGCGCCGGCGCAGCCCCTCGCCGGTGAAGCGGCCGAACTCCCGGGCCCGGGCCATCTCCTTCCCGGGCTCGCCCGACGCGAGGTCGGGCTCCGGAAACAGCATCTCCCACGACCGGCCGACGGCCTCGTCGGCGCGCCAGCCGGTGATCGCCTGGGCGCCGCCGTTCCAGGTCGCGATCCGGCCCTCGGCGTCGAGCACGTAGATCGCGTAGTCCTGGACGGTGTCGATCACCAGCCGCAGCCGTTCCTCGCTCTGGCGCAGCGACTCCTCGACCGCCTTGCGCTGCGTGATGTCGCGCGCGAGGCCCACGACGCCGACGATCGCGCCGGTGTCGTCGCGCAGCGGCGACTTCGTCGTCACGTAGGCGCGCGTGCCGGTAGGCGTCGGCACGGATTCCTCCTCGGACCACGGCCGTCCGGTCGCGGCCACCTCGCGGTCGCCGATCACGAGCCGTCGCGCCGCCTCCGCCGGCAGCAGCTCGGCGTCGGTTCGGCCCAGCACCTCGGCCTGCGGGCGGCCGAGCACCTCGGCCGTCGCGGCGTTGGCGAGCACGTAGCGTCCCTGCAGGTCCTTCATGAAGATCGGATCGGCCGCCGTGCTCACGACCCGCTCGAGCAGGCGCCGGTTCGCGTCGCGATCCTGCTCGGCCGTCCGCCGCCCGCTGACGTCGAGCACCGAGGCGAGCACGAGCTCCGCGCCGTCCTCCTTCACCGGGTTCAGGCCGATCTCGACCGGGAAGCCGGTGCCGTCGCGACGCCGCGCCTGGAGCTCCCGGCCGTGCCCCATCGCGCGGGTGCTCGGCTCGCGCATGTACGCCGCGCGCTCGTCGCGGTGCCGTTCGCGCAGATCGTCCGGCACCAGCGCCTCGATCGGCATCCCGACGAGCTCGGTCCGGGAATAGCCGAACATCCGCTCGGCCTGCGCGTTGGCGAGGCAGATCCGGCCCGCGCGGTCGACGAGCAGCATGCCCGACGGGGCCGCCTCGAGCGTCTCGCGCGCCCGGCGCTCGCGCTCGACGAGCCGCTGCTGCGCCTCGACGAGCTCGCGATGCTGCAGCGCGAGCCGGCCGAGCGCGCGGGCGCGCGCGTCGATCGCCCAGCTCACCAGCACGCCGAGGGCGACGAACACCCCGAGCCGCACCTGCTCCTCGCCGGCCGGCACGTCGAGCCCGCCGTAGGGCTGGATGAAGAACACCGTGCCGATGGCCGCTCCGAGCGCGGTGGCGACGAGCCCCGGACCCAGCCCGCCGAAGTAGGCGGCCAGCGCCGGTCCCGCGATCAGCAGCAGCAGCGGGGCCGACTCCCCGAGCACCGGCCACATCGCGGCCCGAAGCAGCGCGACCGCGACGGTCACCGCCACGGCGATCGCGTAGCGTCGGCCCGCGGGTATCGCCTCGGGCAGGGCGAGCGACAGCGCCGCGCTCATCGTCGCGCGTCGCGTCCGGAGGCCGGGGCCGCGTCCACGCGAGGCGGCCCGCCCGGCGCGCGGGCCGAGGCCGATCGGACGCGGATCGCCGGCGGGAACGGCGGCCCGTCCCGGCCCGGCGCGGTTCGATGGAGCGTGCGGCTCATGCACGTAGAGAGTAGGGCGGAAGCCGGCGCGCGTCGGCGATCCGATGGGTCGCCGATCGGCCGGCGCAGCGGACATTCGCGAGGTAGGAGCAGTCCGAACGGCATCCGGTGCGGCGCGACGCACGCTCCGCGCCCCGGCGCACGGGGCACGGGGCACGGCGGCACGATCGGGGGCATGCGGCGGGCACGACGGTGCGGTCCGGCCGGAGCGGGCCGAGGCCGATGGGGCGGCGGGCCTGCCGTCGTGGCCGGGGTTCCCGGGCGGAACGTCGGGTCCCGCGATGCGCGCCGGCGGGACCGACGGCCGGCCGGTTCAGTGCGCGACGGTGCGCACCGCGTTGCGCCCGGACTCCTTGGCCGCGTAGCACGCCGCGTCGGCGTCGCGCATCAGCCGCGCGAGCGTCGTGGTCCGCTCGTCGATCCGGGCGAGGCCGATGCTCGCGCCGACCGAATGCACGCGCCCGTCGAGCTCGAGGCGGTACGCGTGCACCGTCTCCCGGATCCGCTCCGCGATGATGACGGCCTGCTCGAGCGGGCAGCCCGCCAGCAGGATCGCGAACTCGTCGCCGCCGAGCCGCGCCACGTGGTCGGCCTGCCGGACCTGCGCCTCCAGCAGCCGCGCCAGGTCGCACAGCAGCCGGTCGCCGGCCGCGTGGCCGCCGGTGTCGTTGACCGGCTTGAAGCGGTCGAGGTCGATGTAGAGCAGCGCCGCCGGCGAGCGCTCCGGCTGGTCGAGGTAGGCCTGCAGCCGGGTCTCGAACTCGCGGCGGTTCAGCAGCTCGGTCAGCGGGTCGCGCGTCGCGCTCCACGACAGCTGCTCGCGCATCCGGCGCGCCTCGGTGATGTCCTCGACGATCCAGATCGTCCCCGACAGCGGCTCGGCGCGGTCGAGCAGCGTGCCGATCGCCCGCACCCACACCTCCGAGCCGTCGGCGCGCGCGATCCGGATCTCGATGTCGAAGCGGCCCGTGGCCTGCACCGACTCCGCCGTCACCGCCAGCAGCCTCTCGTAGGTCTCGTCGTCGCGGACCAGCAGCCGCGTCGGCCGCCCGAACAGCTGGGCGCGGCTGTAGCCGGTCAGCTCCGCCATCGAGCGGCTGACCAGCTCGAACCGGAAGTTCCGGGTGAACGCGATGCCGACCGAGGCGTTGTCGAGGATCGCCTGCAGCTGCGCGATCGTGCGCTGCGTGCCGGCCTCGGCGGCCGCCCGCTCGCGCAGGATGTGCTGCAGCGCGCGCGACACCGCGCCGATCTCGTCCTCGCCGGTCGGCCAGCCGCCCTCGAGGTCCACCGGCTCGGTCAGCACCCGCATCGCCCGCCCGCGCAGCTGCGAGAGCGGCCGGAAGAGCAGGGCGCACAGCCCGAGCGCGCCGAGCGCGCCGAGCACCGCGAGGCCGACGCTCGCGACCACCGCCTTGAGCCGGGAACGCGCGATCGCCGCGCGCACGTCGGACGTGCTCGCCACCTCGAGCAGCACCCAGCGCGTCTCCCCGATCGATCGCCACGCGATCACGTGGCCGTCGATACCGATCGCGCCGTGGGCGTCGTCGCCGCGCAGCCGGCGTCCGACGCGCTCGAAGAACCGCTCGAGCAGCGGGTGGTCGCTCGCCGAAGTCAGCAGCAGCGCCGGGTCGGCGTGGCCGACGATGCGTCCCGCCGTGTCGATCACGAAGGTCTCGCTCTGCGCGAGGCTGCGATGGTCGACCTCGACCAGGCCGCTCGGGCCGTCGAGCGCGAGCGTCGCGCCGACCACCGTCGACATCCGCCCGTCCTCGTCGAAGGTGGGGCGGGCCATGACCACGACGGGCCGGCCGTTGAAGCGCGAGATGATCGGATCGGAGATCACCGGCCGGCCGGTCTCCTGCATCTGCCTGAAGTACGCCCGGTCGCGGACCGAGACCCGGTCCGTCATCAGCCGGCCGTCCTCGATGCGACCGACGAGGTCGCCGTTCGGCGAGGCGATGAAGATCGCCTGGAACTGCCGGATCGCGTTCGGCTTGGAGGTCAGGATCTGCGCGACGCGTTCCGGATCGAGGTGCGTGCCCGCCGGGATCTGGCGGGCGACCGCCTCCAGCAGGTTGAAGCGGTCGGCGATGCGTTCGTCGATCCGCAGCGCCGCGCGGTTCGCCACGTCGGCCTGCACGTGCACGGACTGCTCCACCGCGTCCGACTCGAACAGGCGAGCGAGGAACGCGGTGTTCAGACCGAGCGCGACGATCACGTAGAGGCCGATCGCGACGGCGATGCGGCCCTTCAGCGAGCGTGCGGTCTCCTTGAGCTTGGCGATCACGGTAGGCAGGGGAACTCCCGCTGTGGGCACCACGAGTCTGTGCGGGTGGGGGAGGTGCCGGTCGACGGATAAGAAGGGGCCCGCCGCGGCAGATCCGCGCCGCGTCCGACGCCTCCGGACCGCGCGTCGGGTGCCGGCGCGACGCGGTGGACTGTTGTCCGAGCGGCACGCGCCTCCGGCGCCGCGGCCTTCTGAGGGGTCGTTCCGGACGCCATCGTGGCAGTATGCGGACGTCCGATACGCGCCTCTCGCCCGGGTTCCCATGGCATCGCTGAACGCCTTCGTTTCCGAGACCCTGCGTCAGGCCATCGACGCGCTGGAGGCGGGAATCATCTGGTCCCGGATCGCGCAGTGCGCGTTCGAGGCCGGACTGGAATCCGGGAAGGACCCGAACGCGCTGGATGCCGAAGCCATCGCCGCGCGACTCCGTGCGGCGCCGTCGCGCCGGTACGCCGCGGGGCTGGAGGCGGGACGCGCGTTCGCGAGCACCGCCGCGGTCGTCGACGACTTCGATTTTCTGCTCGAGTTCGACCTCGAGGGCTGCCTCGAGCGGTTCGACGGCGCCGGATCCGGCCTCGCGGTCGAGCGGGCCGCCGCCGCCATCGCGGCGGGCGTCGGCCGCACCCCCGCCGAGCTCTTCGGAGCGGGCGACGTCGCACTGGCGACGCTCAAGGGGTTCCTGCGCGGGGTGCGCGAGGTCTGGGAGCAGGTGCGCGTCAGGCTCTGACGCGGCGTCCGCCGGGGCGCGCGGCATCGGTTCCGGGCCTTCGGTGTTCTGGCCGACGCCGTACGCGGGCCGGCACGCGGGCGACGAGTACACCGAAGCCCGATCCCATCCCCCGTGTGCCCGTCAACGAAGCGTGCGCGCCTCCGAGCCCCACATCGCGACGCAGGCGAGCAGCTGATCCATGCCCAGCGGCTTCGAGTGCGCCCCCTTGACGTTGCCCAGCCGCGGCAGGTTCGCGGCGTCGACGGTCGACGACAGGATCACCACCGGCACGTCGGCCAGCTCGGGGATCGACGCGAGCCGGCGGCAGAGCTCGAAGCCGTTCATCCGCGGCATCCGCAGGTCGGTCAGGATCAGCGCGGGCCGACCGGGCTGCGTCTGCAGCACCCGCAGCGCGTTGGCGCCGTCGCAGGCGCGCACCGTCTCGTAGCCTTCCTCCTCCAGGATCGTCGCGAACACCTCGGCGATCTGCTGCTCGTCCTCGACCAGCAGCACGTAGCGAACGGCCCCATCGGCCATGGCGGTATCCAGTTGTCCCGCGTCCTGGATCGGCGCTGAGCGAAGGCGAAGCAGATGTCAATCCCGGTGCTCGGGCCGCGGGGGTAGGACGAGTCCGGTCGGGCAGCGTCGCCGAGTGGCGGCTCGCCGTACCGACCGGGTGAGAACGGCGCCGTGAAGGTTCCTCGGCCCGGAGGCCTCGATCGACGCGGACCTCGTCCGGCGCGAGGCGCCGGTACCGTCGCAGCACGCGAGGCGCCGGGACTCGCGAGCCGGCTGGAGGAGGGTCGAGCGACCCCGGGCCCGGTCGGGAGGGGCCGCCCGTGCCGGTCGCCGTCCGCGAGGCGCTAGGACCTGCGAGCCGACCTGAGGATCGTCGTGACCCGGTCGACGACGTGACCGGCGACCGGGGCGAGCTCGCCGTACGGGATCGGGACGGACTCGGGCACGATCCGGTACTCGAAGCCGTTCAGGCCGTACGTCCCGCCCAGCGATTCGATCAGCAGCCGACGCTCGCCCGCGATCCCGATCCGGTCGGTCGGGTCCACCTCGAAGACCCGCCTCACGAGCGCGACCAGGTCGTGCCCGATCTCGTGCCTCAGCACCGACGACGGCACCTCGCGGTGCCGCAGGAACGCCTTGAGCGCGAGCTCGATCGCGTGCCCGTACAGGTAGTGGATCGCCATCGCGTGGTCGGGCTGCTCGCCGCCGGCCACCAGCGCGTCCGCGGCCTCCTTGAACTCGCGCGCGTGGGTCGCGAGTCCGATCGCCGTGACCTCGATGCGTCGTGTCGGTGCAGGCATGGGAGCGCGGTCCCGCCCGTCCGCGCCGCATCCGTGGGGCACTGCGCGGCGGGGAACCGAGGCGAATGGTCGATCGGGGTGGTGGGCGGTACTGGGATCGAACCAGTGACCCCTGCCGTGTGAAGGCAGTGCTCTACCGCTGAGCTAACCGCCCGAGTGCCGGGCCGCGTCGCCATCGAGCGCAGCCGGATTCGAGGGCGCGAATCATGCCACGAATCGGCGGCGGCGCAAAACGCGGCCGTGCGTGCGCATCACGCGGCCAGCGGGCGCGCGGAGATCCGCTGCACCAGCGTCGTCTCGCCCCCGGGCGGCAGCGTGACGCGATCGAGCGGCGCGCAGTTCCCGGCCTCGACGCACACGTAGCGGTACCAGTCGGCGAGCGGCACGTCGCCGAGCGCGGCGATGCCCTCGGCGCCCGGGTTCCAGACGACCGTCGAGGCCGAGCCGAGCGACTCGACGACGATCGAGCGCCCGAGCACCGGATCGTCGATGCGGTGCGTCGGGCCGCTCTCCAGGTAGATGCGGTCGCACGCGCCCTCGAAGCGCCACGGCGCGAATTGGCCGAACTCGTCGAAGTCGCGCAGCTTGTCGAGGTAGCGCAGCCCCTGCAGCCCCTCGATGCCGATCCGCCGGACGTCCCCGACCCGGAAGTAGGTGTGCAGCGCCTGGGTCAGCACGACCGGCGCCTCGGTCGCGTTCACGGTGCGCAGCGACATCTCGAGCTCGGCGCCGACCACCAGCTCCAGCTCGGGCGCGCAGCCCGCCGGCCAGTCCTGCCCGTCGGGCCAGCCCTCGGGCGGCGCGGCCAGCGTCAGCACGACCCGCACGCGACCGTCGAGCCGCTCGGCGCAGGTGGCGAGCCGCCACGTCATCCGGCGCACGAAGCCGTGCTGCACGGCGTCGGGCGGACGGTCCTGCTTCGCGAACCACGGCCAGCACACCGGCACGCCGCCGCGCACCGGGCGACCCGGGGCGAGCTTCGCGTCGGAGCACCACAGCAGGTCGCGTCCGTCGTCGCGGGGCACGAACGAGAGTACCTGCGCACCGAACAGCGCGATCTCGCAGCGGGCGTAGGCGGTGTCGATCAGCAGGGTCTCGAGGCCCTGCCACGAGGAGGTGGTGAGCATGCGGCGATGGTAGCGGCTTCCGGGCCCGGCCCCGGTGCGCCGCCGCACGGGCGCGCCGCCGGCGCGCCCGCGTCCGCCGCGGCCGGCTCAGGCCGTCGCGCCGCGCCGGGCCGACCCGACCGCCGGGACGGCCGCGCCGAATCCCGCCGCGAGCAGGGCGTAGATGACGACCGTGCTCCAGCCGAACGCGCCGACGGTGCCCTGCAGCACGCCGAGCAGGCCGAGCACGACGCCGATCGCGGCGTGCACGAGGTTGCCGAGCACCACGGCGCGCCGCCCGACCGGGTCGGTCACGTCGCGCGCGGCCCAGTCGAGCACGCCCAGCGACACCAGGGCCGCGCCGAACCACTGCGCGGCGTAGGCGTGCCGGGGCGAGACCGTCCCGACGTCGTACAGCGCGAGCGTCGGGACCGGGACGAACAGGAACGACAGTCCGAACAGCACCGCCAGCACGGCGGCGACGGACAGCACGGTGCGCAGGCTCATGGGACCCTCCCTCGGAATCGATGCGGACGGAACGACCCGGGACCGGCCCTCCCTCACGGACCGGACGGTCGCGGGGTGTGCAAGGACGCCCTTGACTATAGGCGCGCGCGCCGGCGCGCGGCAAGCGCGGCGCCGGCGGTGCGCGGGCGCGTTCGCCTACAATCCGGGCCCATGCACGACACCCGCCCCGCGGCGGCGCCCGGCGCCCCCGTCCGCACCCGTTTCGCCCCGTCCCCGACCGGCTTCCTGCACATCGGCGGCGCCCGCACGGCGCTGTTCTCGTGGGCGTTCGCGCGGCACTTCGGCGGCACCTTCGTGCTGCGCATCGAGGACACCGACGTCGAGCGCTCGACCCCCGAGGCGACGCAGGCGATCCTCGACGGCATGCGCTGGCTGGGCCTCGCGCACGACGAGGGGCCGTTCTTCCAGATGCGCCGGATGGACCGGTACCGCGAGGTGATCGGGACGATGCTGGCCGCCGGCACCGCGTACCACTGCTGGGCGACGCCGGCCGAGCTCGACGCGATGCGCGAGGCGCAGCGCTCGCGCGGCGAGAAACCGCGCTACGACGGCCGCTGGCGACCGGAGAACCGCGAGCGGCTCGGCCTGGTGCCGCCCGCCGACGCCCGGCCGGTCGTGCGCTTCCGCAATCCCGACGACGGCGAGGTCGCCTGGGACGACCTGGTGAAGGGCCCGATCGCGATCTCGAACGCCGAGCTCGACGACCTGATCATCGCGCGCTCCGACGGCACGCCGACCTACAACTTCTGCGTGGTGGTCGACGACTGGGACATGCGCATCACGCACGTGATCCGGGGCGACGACCACGTCAACAACACCCCGCGGCAGATCAACATCCTGCGCGCGCTGGGGGCCGCGCTGCCGCGCTACGGGCACGTGCCGATGATCCACGGCCCCGACGGCCAGAAGCTGTCGAAGCGCCACGGCGCGGTCTCGGTGATGCAGTACGACGCCGACGGCTTCCTGCCCGACGCGGTGATCAACTACCTGGCGCGCCTGGGCTGGAGCCACGGCGACGACGAGGTGTTCCCGCGCGAGCGGCTCGTCGAGTGGTTCGACGGCACCCACCTGTCGCACTCGCCGTCGCAGTTCGACGTCGACAAGCTGAAGTGGCTGAACGCGCACTACCTGAAGGCGCTCGCCGACGACGAGCTCGCCGCCCGGGTCGCGCCGCGGCTGCGGGCCCGCGGCGTCGGGATCGACGCGCCCGGCGCGCCCGATCTCGCCGCGGCCTGCGCGCTCTTCAAGGACCGCGCGACGACGCTCGAGGAGCTGGCCGACCTCGCCGAGATGCTGTGGGTCGAGCCCGCGCGGGGCGATCCGCGGCTCGCCGAGGCGTTCGCCGCGCAGGCCCGGCCCGATACGCCGCAGGCGCTCGCGACGCTCGCCGGGCGGCTCGCCGACTGCGCGTGGACGAAGGACGCGATCGCCGCGGCGATCAAGGAGACGCTCGCGGCGCACGGCCTGAAGATGCCGCAGCTCGCGGTGCCGGTGCGCCTCGCGGTGTTCGGGCGGGCGCAGACGCCGTCGGTGGACGCGATGCTCGCGCTGATGCCGCGCGAGACCGTGCTCGCGCGGCTGCGCGAGCGGGCGCCGCAGGCCTGAGGCGCCGGCGCGGCGCCCCGGCGGGCGCCGCGCCGCGCCGTTCAGTCGAAGGTCGCCTCGCCCGCCAGGCGCTCGCGCCCGTCGGCCCCGCGCAGCCACAGCGCCGCGCGCCCGTCGCCCGCGGGCGCGCCGCCGGCGTGCAGCGTCTCGCCGGCGAACGCCGGCGCGAGCGCGCGGAACGAGAACCGGCGCACCCGCGCGCCCGGATGCGCGTCGCGGAACGCGTCGAGCATCATCGTCGCCATCAGCGGCCCGTGCACGACGAGGCCCGGATAGCCCTCGACGCCGGTCACGTAGGGCGCGTCGTAGTGGATGCGGTGCGTGTTGAAGGTCACCGCGCTGTAGCGGAAGAGCAGGGCCTCGTCGGGGCGGTGCGCCGCCTCCCACGCCGGGGACGGGGCGGCCGCGGGGGCCGCGGCCTGCGCCGGCGCGGCGGGCCCGCCGGGCGGCGCGGGCTCGCGGTAGACGATCGTCTGGGCGTCGTCGATCGCGCAGCGCCCGTCGAGCAGCCAGCGGTGGCGCAGCACGACGAACCCGAGCGTGCCGCTGCGGCCGGTCTTGACCGACGCCGACTCGAGCCGGGTGTGCCGCTCGAGCGTCGCGTCGAGCGGCACCGGCTCGAGGAAGTCGACGGTGCTGCCGGCCCACATCCGGCGCGGCAGCGGCCAGTCGGGCACCAGCGTGCCGCGCGGCGGGTGGCCGTCCGGGCCGAGCGTCGCGGTCGGCGGCGCCGGCGGCGCGAACAGCCACAGCCAGTGCCGCAGCGGCTCGAGCCCGGCGCCGGGGGCCGGGCGGTCGAGCGAGGCCTCGAGAAGCTCCACGGTCTCGCGCACCGCGCGGACCGTCGCGCGCTCCTCGCGCCCCACCCACGCGGACGCGTCGAACGCGTCGAGACCCGTGGCGGCGCTCACTCGAGGGTCAGCTTCTGCTGCGTGACGACGCGCTTGTACACGTCGAGCTCGGCGGCGATCTGCTGCTGGAACTCCTTCGGCGTGTTGCCGATCACCAGCGAGCCGGTGTCGGCGATGCGCTTGGCGACGGCCGGATCCTCGAGGGTCTTCTTCGCCGCGGCGAACAGCCGCTCGGCGACCGGCTGCGGCACGCCCTTGGGCGCGACGAGCCCGTAGTAGGCCATCCGGTTGACCGGCTCGATCCCGACCTCCTTGAAGGTCGGCACGTTCGGCAGCACCTGCAGGCGCTCGGGCGCGGCGACCACGAGCGGCACCAGCTTGCCGTCGCGGATGAAGGGCAGGGCGGACGGCAGGTTGTCGAAGATGATCGGCACCTGGCCCGCGACCACGTCGGCGAGCGCCGGACCCGCGCCCCGGTACGGGATGTGGGTCATGAACGTGCGGGTCAGCGACTTGAAGAGCTCGGTCTGCAGGTGGCCGATGCCGCCGGTGCCCGAGCTCGCGTACGAGTACTTGCCCGGGTTGCGCCGCAGCTCCTCGACGAACCCGCGGAAGTCCTTCGCCGGGAACGACGGATGCACCGCGATCACGTTCGGCGTCGCGGCGAGGTTCGTGATCGGCGTGAAGTCGGTGACGGGGTCGTAGCCGATCTTCGGGTTGATCGCCGGGTTCGCGGCGGTGGTCGACACCGTCGCCATGCCGATCACGTAGCCGTCGGCCTGCGCGCGCACCACGTCGAGGGCGCCGATCGCGCCGCCCGCACCCGCCTTGTTCTCCACCACGACGCTCTGACCGAGGTTGTCGCGCAGCTTGTCGGCGACGACGCGCGCGATGATGTCGGTCGTGCCGCCGGGGGCGAACGGGACGATCAGGCGCACCGGTCGGGCCGACGGGTACGCCTGCTGCGCGGAGGCGGCGACCGGGAGCGCCGCGAGGGCGCCGGTCGCGATCACGAGGCCGCGGCGGGTCCGGGAAAACGCATGCATCGGAAGGTCTCCTGACGGGTGGCTATAGAATGGCCGGTCTGACTGGTCGAGCGACAAGCATAACGTCATGTCCGGAAACGGTATCGGAACCCTCTTCCGAGTCACGACCTTCGGCGAGTCGCACGGGCCCGCGATCGGCTGCGTCGTCGACGGCTGCCCGCCCGGGCTCGAGCTGTCGGAGGCCGACATCCAGACCGACCTCGATCGGCGCCGGCCCGGCACCTCGCGCCACGTCACCCAGCGCCGGGAGCCCGACCGGGTCGAGATCCTGTCCGGCGTCTTCGAGGGGCGCACGACCGGCACCCCGATCGGCCTGCTGATCCGCAACGAGGACCCGCGCAGCACGGACTACGCGGCGATCGCCCGGACGTTCCGGCCCGGCCACGCCGACTACACCTACTGGCACAAGTACGGCGTGCGCGACCCGCGCGGCGGCGGCCGCTCGTCGGCGCGCCTGACCGCGCCGGTCGTGGCGGCGGGGGCGGTCGCGCGCAAGTGGCTCGCCGAGCGCCACGGCGTGCGGGTGCGCGGCCGGATGAGCCAGCTGGGCGAGATCCCGGTGCCGCTCGAGGACTGGGACGAGGTCGGCCGCAACCCGTTCTTCGCGGCGAGCGCGGCCGTCGTGCCCGCGCTCGAGGCCTACATGGACGCGCTGCGGCGCGAGGGCGACTCCTGCGGCGCGCGCATCGACGTGCTCGCCGAGGGCGTGCCCGTGGGCTGGGGCGAGCCGCTGTTCGACAAGCTCGACGCCGACATCGCGCACGCGATGATGGGCATCAACGCGGTCAAGGGCGTCGAGATCGGCGCGGGCTTCGGCTGCGTCGCGCAGAAGGGCAGCGAGCACGGCGACGAGCTGACCCCGGAGGGCTTCGCCGCCAACCGCTCGGGCGGGGTGCTGGGCGGCATCTCCACCGGCCAGCCGATCGCCGTCTCGATCGCGATCAAGCCGACCTCCAGCATCCGCGTGCCGCGCCGCTCGATCGACGTCGACGGCGCCCCCACCGAGGTGGTCACGCTGGGGCGCCACGACCCCTGCGTCGGCATCCGCGCGACGCCGATCGCCGAGGCGATGCTCCTGCTGGTGCTGATGGACCACGCGCTGCGCCACCGCGCGCAGTGCGGCGACGTGCGGGTGCCGACGCCGGCGATCCCCGGACGCATCGGCTGAGTCCCGGTGTCCGGGCCCGCGGTGCGGCCGATCGGCGCGGGCGGGATCCGGGCGCTGTACTTCGCGTACTTCGCGTTCATCGGGATCTACTCGCCCTACCTCAGCCTGTGGTTCGACGCCCGCGGGCTGTCGATCCCCGAGATCGCGCTGCTGATGTCGCTGCCGCAGGCGCTGCGGATCGTGGCGCCCCCGTGCTGGGGCTGGCTCGCCGACCGCGGCGGCCGGCGGGTCGAGCTGCTGCGCGCCTCCGCGATCGCCTCGCTCGGCGTGCTGCTGCTGTTCCCGCACGCCGGCGGGACGGCGTCGCTCGCCGCGCTGATGCTGGCGCTCTTCTTCCTCACCGCGGCGCAGATGCCGATCGGCGAGGCGATCGCGCTCGACCTGTCCGGCGGCGACAGCGGCCGCTACGGGCGGCTGCGGCTCTGGGGCTCGGTCGGCTTCGTGCTGGCGGTGGTCGGCGGCGGCCCGGTGCTCGCCGCGCTCGGGCTCGACGCGCTGCCCTGGATGATGGCGGCGGCGATGGCGGGGCTCGCGGCGGTCACGCTGTCGCTGCCGCGCGTCGCGCCGGCGCGCGCCGTGCGCGCCTCGACGCCGGTCGCGGCCCGGCTGCGCGAGCCGGCCGTGGCGGCGTTCATGGCCTCGGCGTTCCTGATGATCTTCGCGCACGCGGGGCTCTACTCGTTCTACTCGCTGTTCCTCGAGCGCCAGGGCTGGGGCACCACCGCGATCGGCCTGATCTGGGGCGTCGGCGTCGTGGCCGAGATCGCGCTGTTCACCGGCCAGCGCCTGCTGTTCGACCGGTTCCCGCCGCTCGCGCTGCTCGGCGCGTCGTTCGCGGTGTGCGCGCTGCGCTTCGCGATGGTCGCGGGCTCCGAGGGCTCGCTCGCCGTGCTGCTCGGCGCGCAGCTGATGCACGCGGTCACGTTCGGGCTGCACCACAGCGCGTCGATGGCGGTGCTCCACCGCTGGTTCGAGCCGGCGCAGCAGGCCCGGGCGCAGGCCGCCTTCATCGTGGTCGGCTACGGCTTGGGCGGCTCGGCCGGCGGGCTCGCCTCGGGCTGGCTCTGGGAGCGCGTCTCGCCCGAGGCGACCTTCCTCGGCGCGAGCGCGGCCGCGCTCGCCGGCTGGGGGGCGGTCTGGCTGGCCGCGCGGCTCGCCGCGCGTCGCGGGGATGGCGACGGGCGCGTCGTCCGCTAAGCTCCCGCCTTCAACGCCACGAGGAGGACCCGACGCCATGTCGCGCATCGCCACGTCCCGTCGCCTGATCGCCTGGAGCGCGCTCGGCCTCGCCGCGCTCGGCGCGGGCTGCCAGTCCGTGCAGACCACCTCGGCCGGCGCGGTGGGCGTCGACCGCACGCAGCGGATGTCGTCGCTGGTGTCCGAGTCCGACCTGCGTCGCGGCGCCGAGCAGTCGTACGCCCAGCTGATGGGCCAGGCGCGCCAGCAGGGCGCGCTGAACGCCGACCCGGCGCTCACCCAGCGGGTGCGCGCGATCGCGCAGCGGATGGTGCCGGCGACCGGCGCGTTCCGGCCCGACGCGCCGTCCTGGAAGTGGGAGGTCAACGTGCTGCGCTCCGACCAGCTCAACGCGTGGTGCATGCCGGGCGGCAAGATCGCGTTCTACAGCGGGATCATCACGCGGCTGAACCTGACCGACGACGAGATCGCCGCGATCATGGGTCACGAGATCGCGCACGCGCTGCGCGAGCACGCCCGCGAGCGCGCCGGCGAGCGCCAGGCCGCCGGGCTGGCGATCGGCGTCGGCGCCGCGCTGCTCGGCGTCGGGACGGCGGGCTCCGAGCTCGGCCAGATGGCCTACCAGGTCTCGGTCGGCATGCCGAACAGCCGCGCCCACGAGACCGAGGCCGACCGGATCGGGGTCGAGCTCGCCGCGCGCGCCGGCTACGATCCGCGCGCGGCCGTCACGCTGTGGCAGAAGATGGCCAAGGGCTCGGGCGGCGGCTCGACCCCGCAGTGGCTGAGCACCCACCCGTCCGCCGAGACGCGGCAGGCCGACCTCGCCGCCTACGCGCAGCGGGTCATGCCGCTGTACGAGCAGGCGAAGCGGTAGGGCGCGCCGGCGCGCGCCGCGCTTCGGGATTCCGTCAGGCGCCGGCGGGCGCGCCGTCACGCTGGCATAATCCACAGGTTGGATCCTCCCGACCCCCGCGCCATGCATGCCCGCACGCTCTACGACAAGCTCTGGGACGCCCACGTCGTCCACCAGGAAGCCGACGGCACCTGCCTGATCTACATCGACCGGCACCTGGTGCACGAGGTGACGAGCCCGCAGGCGTTCGAGGGGCTGAAGCTGGCCGGCCGCCGTCCGTGGCGCGTGTCGGCCAACCTCGCGGTGGTCGACCACAACGTGCCCACCACCGATCGCAAGGCCGGCATCGCCGACCCGATCGCGCGGCTGCAGGTCGAGACGCTCGACGCGAACGCGCGCGAGCACGGGCTCGCCTACTTCGACATCGCCGACCGCCGCCAGGGCATCGTCCACGTGATCGGGCCGGAGCAGGGCGCGACGCTGCCGGGCATGACGGTCGTCTGCGGCGACTCGCACACCTCCACGCACGGCGCGTTCGCGTGCCTCGCGTTCGGCATCGGCACCTCGGAGGTCGAGCTCGCGCTCGCCACGCAGTGCCTGACCGCCAAGAAGGCGAAGAACATGCGCGTGCTCGTCGACGGCCCGCTGCCGCGCGGCGTCACCGCCAAGGACGTCGTGCTCGCCGTGATCGGCCGCATCGGCACCGCCGGCGGCACCGGCCACGCGATCGAGTTCGCCGGCAGCACGATCCGCGCGCTGTCGATGGAAGGCCGGATGACGATCTGCAACATGGCGATCGAGGCCGGCGCGCGCTCGGGCATGGTCGCCTTCGACGACACGACGGCCGCGTACCTGAAGGGCCGCCCGATGTCGCCCTCGGGCGCCGACTGGGACCGCGCGGTCGCGTCCTGGCGCGCGCTGCGCAGCGACGAGGGCGCGCGCTTCGACGCCGAGATCCGGATCGACGCCTCCACGCTCTCGCCGCACGTGACCTGGGGCACCTCGCCCGAGATGGTCGTCCCGGTCGAGGGGCGCGTGCCCGATCCCGACCGCGAGAAGGACGCGACGCGCCGCGAGGGCATGGCGCGCGCGCTGCAGTACATGGGCCTGACCCCGAACACGCCGATGTCGGAGATCCGGGTCGACAAGGTGTTCATCGGCTCGTGCACGAACTCCCGGATCGAGGACCTGCGCCAGGCCGCCGCCGTCGTGCGCGGCCGCCGCCGGGCCGAGGGCGTGCGGCTCGCGATGGTCGTGCCGGGCTCGGGGCTCGTGAAGGCCCAGGCCGAGGCCGAGGGCCTCGACAAGGTGTTCCGCGACGCCGGCTTCGAGTGGCGCGAGCCGGGCTGCTCGATGTGCCTCGCGATGAACGCCGACCGGCTCGAGCCGGGCGAGCGCTGCGCGTCCACCAGCAACCGCAACTTCGAGGGCCGCCAGGGCGCGGGCGGCCGCACCCACCTGGTCAGCCCCGCGATGGCCGCCGCCGCCGGCGTGTTCGGCCATTTCGTCGACGTCCGCCGCCTCTGAGCCGAGCCATGGAAGCCTTCACCGTCCACCGCGGCCTCGTCGCGCCGCTCGACCGCGCCAACGTCGACACCGACGCGATCATCCCGAAGCAGTTCCTGAAGTCGATCAAGCGCACCGGCTTCGGGCCCAACCTCTTCGACGAGTGGCGCTATCTCGATCGCGGCGAGCCGGGGCAGGACAACTCGAAGCGTCCGCTCAACCCCGATTTCGTGCTGAACAAGCCGCAGTACCGGGGCGCGACCGTGCTCCTCGCACGCGAGAACTTCGGCTG
>DASPJX010000177.1:0-3123 GCA_035628395.1 Burkholderiaceae bacterium
TGACGCCGCGTCGGCGGGCGTCGCGGCGCGACGCCGCAGCCGGCCCGGATCCCCGCTCCCGAAACCGTCAGCGGCGCTCCGGGCCCCGCAGCAGGTGGGCGGCCTGCGGCAGCGTCGCCGAGCGGCGCGCCCGTGGTCGTCGCTCCATGCGCCAGGCGAGCATCGCGCCGGCGCCCATGGTGGCGAGCACGCCCAGCGCGGACAGCGTGGCCACCAGCGCGGCCTCGCGGAATTCGGTGAGGAAGGACCAATCCATGGGCACGGATGATCCGCCGAGCTGGGCCGTTCCGCCAATTGGGGGAAAACGACAGTCGGGTATTGCGTCTCGCGCCGGATCGCCGGTACGGCTGCGCCGGGCCGCGCCCACCGTGTAGCATCGGGGGATCCCGCGTCCGACGCGCACCGAGGCCCACCGATGGCGGCGATCCAGCAGACGACCCCCGATTCCGTCGCGCGCCCGCGCGGCGCGGCCCGCCGAGCGGCGCTCCTCGTCGTCGCCGCGCTCGCCGGCTGCGCGTCCTGGTTCCCGGGCGAGCGGGCCGCGGTGTCGGGCATCTCGACGCCGCCCGGCTCGAACGTGCGGGGCATGGCGGACCTGCGCGACTACCGGATCGCGCTGCGCCCGGGCGAGCGCGTGGACCTGCGGCTGCCGGGCAACCCCGTCACCGGCTATCGCTGGACGCTGGTCGACCCGATCCCCGAGATCGTCCGGCCGCAGGGCGTGGTGCGCCGCGACGAGCGCGCCGGCCTGTCGGCCGCGCCGGCGGTCGAGGTCTGGACCTTCGAGGGCGTGCGCGGCGGCGTCGGGCAGCTGCAGTTCGAGTACCGCCGCCCGCTCGACGGGCCGGCGGCCCCGCCCGCGCAGCGCGCGAGCTTCCGCGTCGAGGTCCGCTGAGCGCCGGTCAGAGCGCCCGCTTCGCGTCGGCCCAGTAGGGCGCGCGCAGGTCCTTCTTCAGCACCTTGCCCAGCGCGTTGCGCGGGAACTCGTCGCGGAACTCGAGCGCGCCGAGCCGCTGGTGCTTGCCGAGCCGCTCGTTCGCCCACGCGAGGATCGCCGCCTCGTCGGCGTCGGCCTCCGGCCGGCGGATCACCAGCGCGAGCGGCGTCTCGCCCCAGCGCTCGTGCGGGATGCCGATCACCGTCGCGTCGGCCACCGCCGGGTGCGCCGCGACGACCTGCTCGAGGTCGCTCGGGAACACGTTGAAGCCGCCGCTGATGATCATGTCCTTCTTGCGGTCGAGGATCGACAAGAAGCCGTCGGCGTCGAGGCGCCCGATGTCGCCCGAGCGGATGAAGCTGCGCCCGCGCTCGTCGCGCCAGACGAGCGCGGCGGTCTCCTCGGGCCGCCCGTGGTACCCCTTCATCATCCCGGCGCCGTAGCCGGCGATCTCGCCGATCTCGCCCCGCGGCAGCTCGCGGCCGTCCTCGCCGAGGATCCGGATCTCGAAGCCGATCACCGGCGTGCCGACGGTCTCGAACTTCTCCGGCGGATGCCGGGGCTTGAGCATCGTCGCGAAGCCCTCGGAGAAGCCGTAGAGCTCGGTCAGGCGGGGGCCGAATCGCTCGATCACCTGCCGCTTGACGTCCGGCCGCAGCGGCGAGCCCGCGCACAGGATCGAGCGCAGCGTCGAGGTGTCGGCGCGGGCGGCGCCGGGCGCGGCGAGCACCATCGAGAACTGCGAGGGCACCATGAACGTGTGGGTGATCCGCTCCTCGCCGAGCAGCTCGAGGAAGCGCGCCGGCTCGAACGCCTGCATCGCGACCAGCGTGCCGCCGCAGAACAGCACGGGCAGCATCATCAGCCACGTGCCGTTCGAGTACAGCGACGTCGTGGTGAGCGCCCGGCTGCCGTCGTCGAAGCCGAGCTCGATCGCGTTCGAGAACGCCCAGTGCAGCCGCGCGCGGTGCGTCTGCACGATGCCCTTCGGCAGGCCGGTCGTGCCCGAGCTGTAGATGATGTTGAACGCGTCGTCGAGCCGGTGGACGATCGCCGGCTGCACGTGCGGCATGCCGTCGACGAAGCCCTCGAGCAGCCGCCAGCGCGCGCGCGGCGCCGCCGACGCCGGCACGCCGCCGTCGACCGCGACCAGCAGGTCGTCGCGCAGGCAGCCGGGCAGCGCATCGAGCACGTCGAGCTTCGCGCGGAAGTCGGCGGTCGCGAACGCGCCGATCGCGCCGGCGTCGGCGATCAGCCCGGCGAGCTGCGGCCCGGTGAGCAGGCCCGACAGCGGCACCGCGCAGCCGCCCGCCCGCACGATCCCGAAGGTCGCCTCGAGCATCTCGACGCAGTTGCCCATCAGCACCGCGACGCGGTCGCCGCGGCGCAGCCCGCCGGCCAGCAGCGCGTGCGCGATCCGGCTGACGTTCGCGTCGAAGTCGGCCCAGCGGCGACGGACGGCGCCGCAGACGACCGCCTCGCGGTCGGGCTGGAAGCGGCCGTGATGGGCGATCAGGTCGGGGATGAAGACCTGGGGGTCGTCGAGGATGTCCATGTATCGGAATCGCGGTGCCGGAAACGGAACGGGCCCGCCGGGGATGCCGGTGGGCCCGTTCGGGGACGCGGCCGCGACGTCGCGGCCGCGCGCGGGCGGATCGCTCAGCGACCCATCGCCTTGCCGAACATCACCCAGGTCTTGCCGTCCCAGCGCCCGAGCTGCATCCGCTCGATCGGGAAGAAGTCGTCCGGGGCGGTCTTGATGTTCACGCCCGGCAGCAGCATCGGCAGGTTCATGTCGAGGTTGGCGGCCTGGCGCATCACGTTCTCGCGCGTCAGGTTGTCGCCCGCCTTCTTCAGCACCTCGGCCAGCGACTGCGCGACCGTGTAGCCGTACACGTTGAAGTTGTCCTTCAGGTCGCCCTGCGGATGCCACTTCTGCATGAAGGCCAGCCACTCCTTGTACTCGGGCGTGTTCTGCCACTGCGGATCGGTCGGATCCTTCAGGTAGAACGCCGAGATCACGCCGACGCCGTTGTCCGCGCCGGCCGGCACCATCACCGCGCCCGCCGCGTTCGACACGCTGTTCAGGTAGTGGGTCGGCTTCCAGCCGATCTCGGCCGCCTTCTTGATCGCCTGCGCCGCGAACTTGGGCGTGGTGATGTTGAAGAAGGTGTCGGCGCCCGAGG